>NZ_LT629784.1:2541818-2859545 GCF_900105595.1 Stappia sp. ES.058
TCCGTGTTGCAGGACGGCCGCCCGCTGAGGAATGTCGATGAACGCCATCCCGTTCCCCGCCGTCCCGCCGGCGCCTACTCTTCCGGCAAGGCCGAAGCAGAGCGGATCGCACTGAATGGCAACAGTGACACAATGGCGGTCATCGCCCTTCGGCCCCGCATGATCTGGGGGCGCGACGACACCACGGCGCTGCCGACGCTGGCGGCCATGGTGCGAAGCGGACAGTTCGCCTGGATCTCCGGCGGACATTACCTCTGCTCCACAACCCATGTGGGCAATCTGTGCCATGCGGTGGATCTGGCATTAACCGATGGGCGCGACGGTGAAATCTATCATATCTCCGACGGCCCAGCCCGATCGTTTCGGGATACCGTGACAGGTCTGCTTGCAACACAGGGTATTTCGCCCCCGGACAAATCAGTCCCGCGCCCCATTCTGCGCCTGATGGCGCGCGCGGGCGATGGTCTCTATCGTCTGTCCGGAGGCCGTCTGCGCGGACCTCTGAGCTTTCAGGAATATGCGACGAGTGCTGTCGAGATCACGCTCGATATCTCCAAGGCGAAACAGGAGCTCGGCTATCAGCCGATCGTCAGCTGGGAGGAAGGACTGGAAGAGCTCAGGGTCCGAAACAGATAAGTGCGTTGAGGCAGGTAGATATTCGCCTGAATGAATAGCCCCTCGTTTCCTAGACGCCTTCTTCCCTGAACTTGACGCAAGGCGGCCGACATGGGCAAAGCCAATTCCAGCGACGGTTTCAAACGGGACGCGGTGGCGTAGATTGCCGAACGGGGTTATCCGGTTGCGGAGGTTTCCCGGCGTCTGGATGTCAGCCGGCATGCGCCTTGAGATTGGAAGAGGAAGTTCTCGAAGTCCTCTTCCAGCTCCAGCGAGGACGGGCAGTCTGCGGAGAGCCGTCGCCTGAAGCACGAGTTTGTGCGGGTGAGCGAGGAGCGCGACATCCTAAAAGGAGCCACCGCGTATTTTGCCAGGGATGCAAAGTGAGATACGCGTTCGTTGCCGAGCATCGACAGCAGTTCACTGTTCGGACGATGTGTCGTTGCCTGCGCATCCAACCCAGCGGTTTCTACGCCTGGCTGAAGACCCCCCTGAGCAGGCGAGCTCGGGAAGACGCTCGCCAGGCCGCGCTTCTCAGAAAAGGCCTGGAAGGAGAGCGGCAGGGTCTACGGCTATCGCAAGCTGCATGACGACCTCCTCGATCAGGGCGAGACCCGTTTGCGCCAACCGCATCGCTCGTCTCGCCAGGCTGGCCGGGATCGAGGCGCGGATCGGCTACAAGCGTCGGCCCGGTTCCTATGGCGGCAAGCCGTCAGTCGTGATCGACAACACCCTTGCCCGGCAGTTCGATGTCGATGCGCCGGACAGGGCGTGGGTGACTGACATCACCTATATCCGGACCCAGGAGGGCTTTGCCTATCTGGCCGTCGTGATCGACCTCTACTCCCGCCGCGTCATCGGCTGGTCGCTGCAGAGCCGGCAAACCACTGATGTCGTGCTGCAGGCGTTGCTCATGGCGGTGTGCCGTCGAAAGCCAAAAAGCAAGGTTCTGGTCCATTCCGATCAGGGCGCGCAGTGCACCAGCATGGACTGGGCGGCGTTCCTGAAGCACCACAATCTTGAGCACTCGATGAGTCGTCGCGGCAACTGCCATGACAATGCCGTGGCGGAGAGCTTCTTCAATCTCCTCAAGCGCGAGCGGATACGGCGCAGGACCTACCGAACACGCGAGGAGGCAAGGCAGGACGTGTTCGACTACATCGAGATGTTCTACAACCCGAAGCGCAAGCACGTCAGGAACGGGATGCTGTCACCCGTCGACTTCGAACGGCAGCAGGAAATGTAACCCGAGGGTGTCCATGAAACTCGGGGCTATTCAGTTTCCCCGCCATGCTGCTCGGGAGTGTCGCGTTAACGGGAATTTTGCTCACTGGCGCGACGGCTCAGGTTGTGATCGACTTTGGCTCTGCTGAAACCGTGATCGGCTCCGGCGGCGGTACGCAGGCAAGCCCGTGGAATGTTGGCGACTCGTTGGGAGTCGGAAAAAAGCCGTTGGCACACTTGATATTTCCGTCGGTGGCGAGGTCAGCAATACGGTCGGCGTTCTCGGCACATTCAACAATGCAAACGGTACAGTGACAGTCGATGGCGCAGGATCGACATGGACGAATACGGCCGCTGTGCTTGTCGGGGATGACGGCGCCGGCACGCTGAATGTTTCCAATGGCGGCGCGGTCAGCAGCGATAGCGGCACTATTGGCTTCGGGACCAGTTCAACCGGTGATACGACAGTGGATGGGACGGGATCCGCCTGGACGAATACGAATTCCCTGGTTGTCGGGGATGATGGTGACGGCACGCTCAATATCACCAATGGCGGTGCGGTCAGCGCCAATGATGTCACCATCGCTCGCTTCGCGTCTTCCACCGGCACACTCAATATCGGCGCGGCGTCGGGTGATACAGCCGTTGGCGCGGGCACGCTGACCACCACGACGGGCATTGCCTTCGGAGACGGTGACGGCACGCTGGTCTTCAACCACACCGACAGCGGCTATGATTATAATACCTTCCTCGCTTCGTCTGGCAGCGGAACGCATCAGGTTCTGCACGAGGCTGGCGAGACCGTTTTCGGCGGCGACTGGTCCGCGTTCAACGGCACTACGACGGTTTCGGGTGGCACGCTCGAGGTCAATGGCCTGCTCAACGGTGCCATCAATGTCGATGGCCTGCTCAACGGTGCCATCAATGTCGATGGCGGTATTCTTGGCGGTTCCGGCACGCTGGGTAACCTGACTATGAACTCTGGCAGTGTTCTGGCTCCTGGCAATTCCATCGGCACCTTGAACGTTGCGTCGACCACCTTCAACGCCGGTTCTACCTATGAGGTCGAACTCGACGATGGCGGTTTCGTTGCTGGAACCAACAACGATCTACTAAATGCCTCCGGCACGGTAACTATCAACGGCGGTACAGTGCATGTGACGCCGGAAACCGGCACGGACGACGGATCGACCTATGTGGCGCCAGGCACCTATACCATCATCACGGCGGGCAGCGTGACGGGGACACTCGACAGTGTGACCGACGACTATGTCTTCCTCGATTTCACCGATAGTTATGACGCGACCAACGTCTATCTGACGTCCGAACAGGTGGCATTCTTCTCCGATATTGCCGAGACGCCCAACCAGATGGCTATCGCTCCGGTTCTGGAGGATCTGGGCAGCGGTAACGCAGTCTATGACGCGCTGATCGGCCTTGCCGGCAGCGATGACGATGCCCGGGCCGCGTTCGACAGCCTGACCGGCGAGATCCACGCCTCGGCGCAGACGGCATTGCTCGAAGACAGCCGGTTCCCGCGCGAGGCAACGCAGGACCGCCTGCGCGTGGCGCGGGGCGGAGTGGGGGCTAGGAGTGGCACCCAGATCGAGGACCGGATCTCCGAGAGCTTCGCCATGTGGGGCCAGGGGTTCGGCTCCTGGAGCCAGTGGAACAGCGACGGTAATGCCGCCGAAATGGACCGCACCATCGGCGGGTTCCTGATGGGCGGCGATGCGCTGGTCTGGGACAATGCGCGCTTCGGTGTGCTGGGCGGCTATTCCCGCTCAAACTTCAGCGTCGATGACCGCATGTCTTCGGGCACGGCCGATACCTATACGCTTGGTGCCTATGGCGGCGGCGAATGGAACGCCTTCACCCTGACGGGCGGCGTGGCCCATAGCTGGCACCGCCTCGACACGTCGCGCTCGGTGGCCTTCTCCGGTTTCTCGGACAGCCTCAGTGCCTCCTACGATGCCCGGACCCTGCAAGCCTGGGGCGAGGCTGCCTACAGTTTCGAGACAGGCGCGGCCCGCTTCGAGCCTTTCGCCAATCTCGCCTATGTGAACCTGTCGACCGACGGCTTTACCGAGACCGGTGGTGCGGCGGCACTGACCGCGGCATCCAACACCGTCGATGCCACCTTCACCACCCTCGGCCTGCGTGCCGAAACCGATGTCCATCTGGGTAGTACCGATGCCACCCTGCGCGGCATGGTGGGCTGGCGGCATGCTTTCGGCGGCGGACCAACCTCACAAATGGCCTTTGCCTCAGGTGGCAATGCCTTCACCATCGCAGGCGTGCCGCTGGCGCAGAACAGTCTGGTGCTCGACGCAGGATTCGATGTGGAGCTCACCGACAGTGCCACGCTGGGCTTTGCCTATGGCGGACAGTTCGGCTCCGGCGTTCAGGATCATTCCGCCAGCCTCAATCTGAATGTGCGGTTCTGAGAGCCGCAGAGACCCACGCGCATTTACGCAAGACCTGCGCTCGCCGCTCCAATTCTTGAGGCGGCGGGCGTTTTTCCCCTAGAGACATGAAGATCGTACCCATGCCCAGACTCACAACCGGCCTTGCCGCCATTGCCGCTCTCATCCTTTCCACCCCAGCATCCTTCGCACAGGAGACGGGCCTGCCCGGTAACGCTTCCAACCTGCGCGAGGGTCATGGCGACTGGCAGGTGGCCTGCACGGCCCCTGAAGGCGCCGTCAGGTGCGCGATGTCGCAAACCCAGGTACGGAGCGAGAACCGCCAGCGAGTCCTGAGCATCGAGTTGGCCAGCGCGGATGATGGGAATGCGGCCAATGGCGCGCTGGTTCTGCCCTTCGGCCTCGGCCTTGCCAGCGGCGTCGTCTACCGGCTCGATGAAGGGGCCACCGGAGCTGTCCAGCCCTTCCGCACCTGTCTGCCAGTCGACTGTCTCGTCGATGTCGCCTTCGACGCCGGTACCGTCGCCGCGCTTAGGGCGGGCAACCAGCTCAACGTGATCGCCACCGCCGATGGCGGGCAGGAAATGACCTTCGTCATCTCGCTTGCAGGCTTTTCCAGTGCCTTCGATCGCGTGAAAGAGTTGCTGGAGTGAGCTTCCATGAGGCGGAGCTGATCCCGCAGATATTCTGCACCCGAGGGCAAATCCGGATTTGGGACGCGCGGGCACCTGCTGGGTACACGTATTCCGCTCACCTCGCTCATACAGGCCGTCGCCGTCGGCGAACATCTCAACTTCCGGCACGCCGCCGCCGCGCTTGGTGTTACCCAGTCCTCGGTCAGCGCGCGCATAAAGGCACTGGAGGAAACGCTCGGCATCCGTCTCTTCGAGCGGCATCATCGTGGTGTCCGCGTCACGGAGGCGGGGCGCGTCTTTATCGAGCAGGTTTCTGAAGGGCTTGAGCAACTCGATCATGCGGTGAAGTCGGCGGGTGCCATCGGAAAGGGTGAGGCCGGCCGCTTGCATGTTGGTGTGCCGACGACGCTTACCAACGGCTTCCTCGCAGAACCCGTCAAACGCTACCGCGAGCAATGACCCGATATCGGGTTCGATTTTTTCGACGGCCGGATGCACGATGCCATCGTGCAAGTGCGCGAGGGGAAACTGGATGTCGCTTTCGTGACGGGGGTTCCCGATCCGCCCGACTGCCATTGCAAGGCGCTCTGGTCCGAACCGCTTCTGGCCGCGTTGCCTGTGACCGATGGCAGGGTGGCATGCTCCGGCTTGTGCTGGCGCGATCTCGCCGAAGACCAGTTCCTCGTGCGTAGCGGTGGAACCGGTCCGCAAATTCGGGAGGGGATCGTTCGATGTTTTGAACAGCACGGCTGCCGGGCCCGGATCAAGCGCTGTGATGTAGACCGCTGCACGCTGATGTCGATGGTGGCGCAAGGAATGGGCGTCACCGTTTGCGACGCATCCGTCAGCGCGTTCAATTGTCCGGGAATCGCATTCCTGCGCCTTCTGGGTGAACAACAGGCCGAGTTCAGTGCCGTCTGGTCGCCCCACAATTTCAGCATAGCCCTTCGCGACTTGTTGGATAAGGCGCAAACAATGAGCCGGGAACGGAAACGTCAGTCGGTTTGATGCAGAGAACTTGAAGCATTTGCGCCCGGATCATATAGCAATTTCCAGAGAATTTCGGTCTCGGTAGTTGCGAACTCCCGCAACCAAATTTTCCTGCCAGATATAAAATACTTAGGCCGTACTTCGTGTTGCTTTTGCGTGTCGCGACGTGTTGCAAGCCCGTCCAGAACACTCCCCAAAGATTCCAAAGACTTACGACCAGCCCAGATTCCTCCGTGCAACACGGATGCGACACGGGGAAACGTCGATGTTCGCGGGGCGTTCGAGCAACTGGGCTAGGACCTGTCCCCATAAACGGGTTTCGTTGAGGCGTGAGATTTGATTCAACCTCCCGAATAAGGAGGTTGCCATGCGCCGTCACGAATTGAGCGACAAGGAATGGTCGATGATCGACAGCTCTTCGATCCGCGTCCACCAGCATGGTGCCGGCGCGAAAAAGGGGGATCTGAAGATCCGTGCATGGGACAGTCCCGCGGCGGTTTGACGACCAGGATCCATGCACTGGTCGACGCCGAAGGTCGCCCGGTGCGGATCGAACTCACCGCCGGGCAGGCCGGCGACGCGCCGATGGCGACGAAACGGCTCGAGACGGTGGCGACGGGCGCAATCGTGCTGGCCGACAAGGCTTACGATACCGACGGCATCCGCACTTTCGTGGCTGCACGCGGCGGATGGGCGAACATCCCGCCACGGATCACCCGCAAAGGCACATTCGCCTTCAGTCGCTGGGGTTATCGCCAGCGCAACCTCGTCGAACGCTTCTTCAACCGCCTCAAGCAGATGCGCGGTATCGCCACACGGTATGATCGGCGCGCCGACAACTACCTCGCAGCAATCAAACTCGCCGCGATCCGCATCTGGATCAAAGCGTTATGAGTCCGCTACCTAGCGCGCTCAGGTACCGAGTGCCATATTCGACATGACCTGCAGTGCTGAGAGCCCTCTTGTCGTGGGATAGGCGGAGCCGACGAGGCCGTGTGTGAAGTTTCTATGGGCGATCTTTAAAGAGGCGTATCTTCACTTTTTCGCCGTCATCGGCGCACTAAGCCTCGCATCACTGGTAGCGACCCTCGATCTATACGACTGGCCCAGTTCGATCCTCCAGATGATCGCTTGGTGGAAGTCCATCGCCTATCCGGTGGTGGATGCCATCTTCGCCCCAATCTTGTCCTGGATATCGAGCTTGGTTGAGTTCGAAATCCGGCTAAGCAATGCGATGAAGGACTACTTCGGGGTCGGAGTCGCGCTTGCGTTCTCGCGATTCCGCGGTGCGTTGTTTGGGTGGAAGAAACCGGCTGTTACTGGTGAGGCTCGCCTTACTGCAGATCGTGCCAAGGTTCTGAAATCCCTCGTGCACAAACCATTCCTCGCCGCTCAGCTACTCATCCGCACTATACTCGTTTGGCCGGTTGAAGTGGCGTTGATGACTCGACTTGCCCTATTTGCGCGGAAGATATTCCCTCATGAAACAGACGAGTATGTTCGGAATGTCCGGATATCCCATGCAATTACGTTGCTGCCGATTTTATATTTCATTCTGCTTGTGTTGGCGAGTTGGGTGATTGGCATCTATCATTTTCTCACAAGAAGATGACGCAGAGAGCTCTGTCAGGCTCAGCAGGCGATCCATGCCGTTGGTTCGACAGCTGTGCCCTTCGCGAGTTGCACGCATCGCGGCCCCGGCACAGTCAGGCACCCCGGTGGCCCGCCGCCCAAGGAGAGATTTCATGTCGCTCATTCCCCGCCAGCCGGTTCCGCAGCTCGCCGTCGACACGCTCGCGCACGAGACCTTCGATCTCGCGAAGGAAAACCCCGCCTTCGGAACGCTCGTGGTTTTCTATCGCGGCCAACATTGCCCGATCTGCGCCACTTACCTGAAGGAGCTGGAACGGCTGACACCGGAATTCGAGGCGCGCGGTGTGTCCACCATCGCGATCTCCAGCGATCCGGAAGACCGCGCCCGCGCAATGGCCGAAGCTGTGGGCGGATCGAACTTGCGCTACGGCTATGGCCTTGCGCTGGCGGAGGCGCGCGCATGGGGCCTCTACACCTCGACCGGACGCGGCACCACCTCCATCGGCATCGAGGAGCCGGACCTGTTTTCCGAGCCGGGCGTCTTTCTGGTGCGCGCCGACGGCACGCTCTATTTCGCCTCGGTACAGACGATGCCCTTCGTGCGCCCGCACTTCAAGGAGATGGTCGGTGCGCTCGACTTCGTGAAAGCGAAGGACTACCCCGCGCGCGGCGAATACACCGGCGCGGTCTGAAAAACACCGCGATCTCTACCGGCGTCAGGAGAGCACGCCGTCCGGCGCGGATCCCGTCACGAAACGGACCGCGCCGGGAAGCACCTCCACGTGCAATGTGTCCGCGGACATCGGCTCGCCATCCAGGTTGAGAGACAGCTCGGCCTCGCTTTCCACCGTCAGCGACGAAAACCGTGCCGTCTTGGCATAGCTTTCCACCGGCGCTTCCGTCTCGTGCAACAGCCGCGACAGAAGCCCCAGGACATGGTCTGCATCGGGCTGCGGAAACAGCGACAGGTCGAGCAGGCCGTCGTCGAGCCGCGCCTCCGGGCACAGCGGAACGCCACCGCCGGCCAACCGCCCGTTGCCGATTGCCATCGCCAGGAACTCCCCCTCCCAGGAAAACCCGTCGGCGGAAAACCGTGCGGTCGACGGCGTCAGCCGTCCGATGTGGCTGGCGCCCGCGATCAGATAGGCGGCGCCGCCCAGCAACTGCTTGGCGCGCGGATCCGCTTCACGCGTGATCTGCGTAACGGTGCCGCCGCTTGCAAGATTGATGAAGACCCGCTCGTTGATGCGCGCGGCATCGATGCGACGGATCTCTCCCTGCGCGCAGACCATCAGGGCCGCGGCGGGATCGCCGGCGGGAAGAGCGAGCCCGGCAGCGAAATCATTCGCCGTTCCAAGCGGCAGAACACCCACGGCACAGGTCTCCGGCTCCGCCCCCGCATTTACCAGAGCCGCAATCACCTGATTGAGCGTCCCGTCGCCCCCGCCGGCCACGATCACGTCGGGAAGCGGATCGGCGGCGAGCGCCTCGGAGACGAAACGCGCCACGTCTCCCGCCTCGTAGGTGACCCGCACGAGCACCTCGTGCCCGGCGTCGCGAACGCGCCCAATAGCGGCTCGCACATCCTCGCGCGGGGCGGATTTTCCGTTCAATATCACAAACAGTCGGCGTGTCGTCGTCAAGCGTTCGGTCTCCTTCGCTCTGCCGGCGCGACCTTGGTTGGCGCGCGCGGCAATGTCTACAATTCCCTTTGCGCCTGCGGTTTGCTAAACGGGCGCAATCTTCCGCTTCCAAGGTCCGCACCGCTCATGATTCCCAACGCCATCGCCATCACCCCGGAACTCATCGAGGCGCACGGCCTCAAGCCCGACGAATACGACCGCATTCTGGCGTTGATCGGCCGAACCCCGACGTTCACCGAACTGGGGATCTTTTCGGCGATGTGGAACGAGCATTGTTCCTACAAGTCGTCGAAGAAGTGGCTGAAGACCCTGCCGACGACGGGACCGAGGGTCATTCTCGGCCCGGGCGAGAACGCGGGCGTGGTCGACATCGGCGACGGCGAGGCCGTGGTCTTCAAGATGGAAAGCCACAACCACCCCTCCTACATCGAACCCTACCAGGGTGCTGCGACCGGCGTCGGCGGCATCCTGCGCGATGTCTTTACCATGGGCGCGCGCCCCATCGCCGCGATGAATGCCTTGCGCTTCGGTGAGCCGGATCATCCGCGCACCCGCCATCTCGTGTCCGGCGTCGTCGCCGGCGTGGGCGGCTACGGCAACTCCTTCGGTGTTCCAACGGTTGGCGGCGAGGTCGAGTTCCATGCCAGCTACAACGGCAATTGCCTTGTGAACGCATTTGCCGCAGGGCTTTTGCGGACCGACGCCATCTTCCTGTCCAAGGCGGAAGGCGTCGGCTTGCCCGTCGTCTATCTCGGTGCCAAGACCGGCCGCGACGGCGTCGGCGGCGCCACGATGGCCTCGGCGGAGTTCGACGAGACCATCGAGGAAAAGCGCCCGACCGTTCAGGTGGGCGACCCCTTCACCGAGAAATGCCTGCTCGAAGCCTGCCTGGAGCTGATGAAGACCGGCGCGGTCGTCGCCATTCAGGATATGGGCGCGGCCGGCCTCACCTGTTCCGCCGTCGAGATGGGCGCCAAGGGCAACCTCGGCGTCACGCTGGAGCTCGACCGGGTGCCCGTGCGCGAGGAGCGCATGAGCGCCTACGAGATGATGCTGTCGGAAAGCCAGGAGCGCATGCTCATGGTGCTACGTCCCGAAAAGGAGGCCGAGGCCAAGGAGATCTTCCGCAAGTGGGGTCTCGACTTCGCGGTCGTCGGCGTGACCACGGACACGCTGCGCTTCATCGTCAATCATCAGGGCGAGACGGTCGCCGACCTGCCCATCAAGGACCTCGGCGACGAGGCGCCGGAATACGACCGGCCGTGGTCGCCCGGCCCGAAACTGGAAACGATCCCGGCAGAACGCTTTGCCGAGCCCGACGACTATGCCGACGCGCTGCTGACGCTGATCGGCAATGCCAATGGCGGGTCGCGCCGCTGGGTCTATGAGCAGTACGACACGCTGGTTCAGGGCAATACAGTCGCTTCGCCCGGCGGCGACGCCGGCATCGTGCGCGTCGGGTCGAACGGCAAGGCGCTCGCCTTCTCCGTCGACGTGACCCCGCGCTATGTCGAGGCCGACCCCTTCGAGGGCGGCAAGCAGGCGGTTGCGGAATGCTGGCGCAACCTGACGGCGGTCGGCGCCGATCCGCTTGCCTCCACCGACAATCTCAACTTCGGCAATCCGGAGCGCCCGGAAATCATGGGGCAGCTGGTCGAGGCGATCAAGGGCATCGGCGCGGCCTGCGAGGCGCTGGAAATGCCCATCGTCTCCGGCAATGTATCGCTTTACAACGAGACCAGCGGCGAAGCGATCCTGCCGACTCCCGCCATCGGCGGCGTCGGCCTTCTCGACGACGTCGATGCCCGCTCGAGCCTCGCCTTCGCCAATGACGGCGATATCATCGCCCTCGTTGGCGGGCACGGCACGCATCTGGGGCGCAGCGCCTATCAGCGCGACATTCTCGGCCGCGAGGAGGGCGCTCCGCCGCCAGTCGATCTGGCGGCCGAAAAGCGTCGCGGCGATCTCGTGCGCGACCTCATTCGTGCCGGTCGCGTGACCGCGGTGCACGATCTGTCCGACGGCGGACTGGCCGTGGCGCTTGCGGAAATGGCCATGGCCGGCAATCGTGGCTGCACGATCACGGTGCCCGCGCCCGCTCATGCCGCCCTGTTTGGCGAGGATCAGGGTCGATACCTGCTGACGATCGCGCGCGACAGGGCCGCGTCCGTGCTGGAAGATGCTATTGACGCTGGCCTGGAAGTCGCCGAAATCGGAACGGTCGGCGGTAAGAGTTTGACGGTGGAGGACATCCTCACCATATCCGTTGCAAAGCTCGGCGAGAGCCACGAAACTTGGTTCCCGAAATACATGACCGGCGCGTAACCGCGTCGCGCGGTTCGACGTTCGGGCGGGGTTGCATGTACACCGGCAGTCCCGTCTGTAGAAAGGACGAAAACATGGCAATGCAGGCGCGCGAAATCGAGGCGCTGATCAAGGAAGCCCTTCCGGACGCGAAAGTGGAAATCCGCGACCTCGCGGGGGACGGAGACCACTATGCGGCCGTTGTGGTGGCCGACGCATTTCGCGGCAAGACACGGGTGCAGCAGCACCAGATGGTCTATCAGGCGCTGAAGGGCAACATGGGTGGCGAACTTCATGCGCTGGCACTGCAAACGAGCGCTCCGGACTGATTACCACGAAGCCGACCCCGGTCGCTGGACCTTGAACCCGGCAGAACGAAAGGACGCACTATGAGCATTCAAGACTGGATCAAGAACGAGGTCGACACCAACGACGTTGTCGTCTTCATGAAGGGCACCCCGGCATTTCCGCAGTGCGGATTTTCCGGTCAGGTCGTTCAGATTCTCGATTATATCGGCGCGCCCTACAAGGGCATCAACGTGCTGGAAGACGATGACCTGCGTCAGGGCATCAAGGAGTTTTCCGACTGGCCGACCATCCCCCAGCTCTATGTGAAGGGCGAGTTTGTCGGCGGCTGCGACATCATTCGCGAGATGTTCCAGAGCCAGGAGCTTCAGTCGCACATGACTGACAAGGGCATCTCGACGCGCCAGTCCGCGTAAATCAAAAGTTAATAAATGGTTAATAAAAGGCGGATCCAAGTTGATCCGCCTTTTTTTGTCAAGATTTATAGACTAGGCAAATTTTGCCGAATCACCCTAAGCTGAACGTCAGATGAATGCGCGCTTCAGGTCTTGATCACTTGGATCGTGTCATGTCTGGGTCATCTTAGGGCTATTCGGCACCGGAAGGATCAGACCATGCGTATCGCGAAACTTGCAGGCCTTGGCCTCGCTCTCAGTATGGGTTTCGGCCTCGCAACCTTCGCACAGGAAAGCGACAGCAATCTGCGCCGCATCGCCTGCGTCGACCTCATGGTGTTTGCTCCGGCAAACGGCATCAGCGATGCCGACACCTGCCGCGCTCATGGTGGGCTGGCCGCAGAAGGCGCGCATGCCGCCAATTCCGCCCTGGTCATTCTCGTGCGCAATCAGCCGGTCGGCTCTTCTTTCGGCCTGAGTGCCGGCAAGGGATCGTGACCGGTCTTTCCTGACCGGCCACGGAGCGACGCCTGCTTCCCCGCGAGACGTTCGCCCCCTGCCCGGTTGATCCACGGCCCGGACCCTCATGCCGGGCCGTTTCTGCATGGCACAACGCTCACGTAGGCCCGTATTTGCGCGCGGCATCCAGTGCCAGCCCAGCGCCCACGCTCCCGAACACGTCGCCCTGCACGACACTTGCCTGCGGGAACAGGCCCGTCAGACGTCCGCGAACGTAAGGGATCGACGCCGAGCCTCCCGTGACGAACACCGAGGAAATCGCCTCCGCGCCCACACCCGCCTGCTTCAGGCATCCGGCGAGCGCGCCCTCGATTCCGGCGACCGACTGCCCGATCGCCGCGACCAGATCCGTGCGCGCCACCTCCAGGTCCAGATCCGCGTCCGGTAGCGGAAAGTGCAAGCGAAAGCGTTCCTCGGCGGAGAGCGCGATTTTTGCGGCTTCCACTTCGCCGGCAAGCGCATGACCCTGGCGCTCCGAGATCACCGCCATCAGCCGGTCGACCAGTTCGGGGCGGGCGGCATCCTGCCGGAGACCCTTCAGCTTCGTATCGGTCTGCTGTGCATAGAGGAAATTGATGCGGTGCCAGGTGGCCAGCTCGAAATAGGCCCAGTTCGGCAGGTCGCGCCGACCGTCGCGCGCAAGGGTCCGATAGCCCAGCTCCGGCATGACGGTCTTCAGGCTGAGCAGCCGGTCGAAATCGGTTCCGCCGATGTGAATGCCGGTACTGGCGAGAATATCGGCGCGCCGGTCGCTCGCCTCCCGGCGTTTCGGCGACACACGCACGATTGCGAAATCCGATGTGCCGCCCCCCAGATCGACGATCACCGCCAGTTCTTCCCGCTGCACGCGCCGCTCATAGTCGAGCGCGGCCGCAATCGGCTCGAACTGGAACGCGACCGCCGAGAAACCGGCTTTGCGCGCAATCGCCTCAAGCTCTCCTTGTGCCCGGCCGTCGGCCTCCTCGTCGCCGTCGACGAAGTGAACCGGGCGCCCGAGCACGACCGAATTGAAGCTCCGGCCGGCAGCGGCCTCCGCGCGCGCCTTCACCTGCTTGAGATAAAGCCCGATGATCTCGGAAAACGACCATCGACGGGCCTTGATCGTGGTCTTTTCCGCCATCGTGCTTGAGCCGAGCACGCTCTTGAGCGAGCGCATCAATCGGCCTTCGACGCCCTCGACATAGGCATCGACGGCGGCGCGACCGAAGCGGATCTGCTGATCCTCGAAGGAGAAGAACAGCGTGCTTGGCAGCACCACGCTGTCCCCTTCCAGGGCGAGGAGCCTCGCCGCACCGTCCTCGCCAAGGATCGCGGCGGTGGAGTTGGAGGTACCGAAGTCGATGCCGCAAGGCACGTGTGTGGTCATGATGGGAGTTCCGTAAAGAATGCGGGCCGGATACGCCACACAGGAAAGACAAAGCCGGGAACGGTGCGCCGTCCCGGCTTGAAGACTGGCTTGAATGAGAAAACGTCTATTCGGCGGCGAACAGCCGTTCGGTCATGGCAAGGGCGGCCCCGCAGTCGCCGGTGTCCTCGCGCGCCTCCGCGCCTGCATCCGCCGAGGCCATCAGACCGGCGAAATCGAACAGCGCCGGATCATGCAGATGAGACGCCCGCACATTGGCGAACGCGCGCGCCATCACGGACAGACGACCCGGAGTCGCCCGTTCCCACTCCGCCATCATCGCCTTCACCTGTGCCCGCTGGAGGCCATCCTGGCTGCCGCACAGGTCGCAGGGGATGATGGGAAACGCCATCGCCTTCGCATAGCGGGCGATATCGTCTTCCGATGAGGCAATCAGCGGGCGCAGCACAAGAAGATCGCCGTCGTCGTTGAGGAGTTTTGGCGGCATGGAGGACAGCCGTCCGCCATGAAAGAGGTTCATGAAGAAGGTTTCCAGCGCGTCCTCGCGGTGGTGGCCGAGCACGATGGCCGCACAGCCCTCCTCGCGGGCGATGCGATAGAGATGCCCGCGCCTGAGCCGCGAACACAGCGAGCAATAGGTCTTTCCTTCCGGCACCTTGTCCACGACGATGGAATAGGTGTCCTGACGCACGATCCGGTGGGAAATGTCGTGCTGTTCCAGGAACTCCGGCAGAATATGCGCGGGAAAGCCCGGCTGGCCCTGATCGAGGTTGCAGGCGAGAAGATCGACCGGCAACAGACCGCGCCATTTCAGATCGAGCAGCACCGCCAGCAGCGTGTAGCTGTCCTTGCCGCCCGACAGGCAGACAAGCCAGCGCGGACGCTCCCGCGAGGCTTCCACCATGGCGGTGCGCGCGATGGTGTCGCGCACCTCGCGCAGCAGGCGTTTCCTGAGCTTCTTGAAGGCCACCGAGGACGGAATGTCGCGAAACAGGGGCGGACAGGCCGCCCCCTCGGGCGCGTCATCAGGCTGCGTGGGATCGCTCATGGTGTCATCTGCCGGGGATTGGATGCATCGGGGGCGGACAATGCCGAGATTTGCACCCGATGGCAACATCGGCGGCGGCCATTGCACGAACGAGCGCGATCCCTCAGGCTGTCCCGAAGCACCCTTGCGAACACCCCACTGCCCGGAAAGGCAATCCATTGCCAGCACGCACGCGCGTCAACCTCCTGTCGGCCCTCGCTCTGACGCTCCTTGCCGGGGCCTGCTCCACCTCCGCCTCCATCGGCTCGGCCGTGATCACCTCCGACGGCCGGGGCGCGGCGGCGATCGACACGCAATCGCTGACCATCGGTACCCCGGACACATCGGACGTTCCGCCGCCTAGCGACTGAGCAACGCGGGCTCAGCCCTCCGCGACGTAGCGCCAGGCGCCGTCCTTTGCCACCGCGCGGCCGACCCCGGGCCACGGAAGATGGTAGCCGACAAGCAGAAGGCCGTCCGTGGCGGCGCGGTCGAGCAGCGTCCGGCGGGTCTTGACGGCAAGCTCGGGGAGCTGGTCGGTCGTCGGCTGCCAGTCGGGCCTTTCGAAAGAAACCGACGGGTGGGTCAGCGCGTCCCCGGTGATGAGAAGTTGCTCGCCGCCATCCTCGATCAGGACGGACATGTGCCCCGGCGTATGTCCCGGCGTTGAAATCATCGTGACGCCGGAAACCACCGCGTGATCGGCGCCGACCCGCTCGACCTTTTCCGCCACGGCGCCGAGATTGCGCTGCGCGCCGAGCGCGAAGGAATGCAGCTCTTCCGGATTGTCGGCAAGAAAGTCCGGGTTCATCCAGAAGTCCCACTCGGCCGCACCCATCAGGTATTTCGCATTGGGAAAGCGCTCGCTCTCGTCGAAATCGTCGATCACGCCCCAGACGTGGTCGGGATGGCCATGCGTGAGCACCACATGGGTGACGCTGTCGCGGTCGAGACCGGCCGCATCGAAACTGTCGGTCAAAAGGCCCGCGTCCTGAAAGAAATTCAGTCCGGCCCCCGTGTCGACCAGGACGAGGGCGTCTCCCTTGCGAATGAGCGCGACGTTCAGCGCGCTGGCGCGGATCTCCGCATCGTGACCATGGGACGTCAGGAACGCGCTGCGCTTCCCCTCGTCCACATTGGACGCCAGCGTCGATGCCGGCAGCAGCAAGCCGCCATCGGTCAGGATCGTGACCTCACTGTCGCCAAGCGTCAGCCTGTGGGCCGCCTCGGCCGCGCGTGCCGGCGTGCGCGATGCCAGTGCGCCCACACCGGCACCGACCGTCGCCAGGCCGCGCGCCACAAGGGGAGCCGCAAGCCCCCCGGCCAGAATGGATCGTCTCGATACGGACATGTCGTCTCCTCCGGTTTTTCCGCATCATATTCGATTGAGCGAATATGAAAACCCTCCCGTCGCAAGACGGGTGCGCGACAGCGCGCCGGCAGGCGGGCACGAGCGGCTTTGCGGATACGAAAAAGGGCGCACCTCGCGGCGCGCCCCATTCAAAGCCTGGCGGACAGAAATTCAAAAATCAGCGCGAATAGAACTCGACGATGAGGTTCGGTTCCATC
The DNA here is from genome assembly GCF_900105595.1 of Stappia sp. ES.058. Lineage (GTDB taxonomy): Bacteria > Pseudomonadota > Alphaproteobacteria > Rhizobiales > Stappiaceae > Stappia. Next base: position 2,558,431 of record NZ_LT629784.1, read on the forward strand.
TGCACGGGATAGGGAACGTCTGCAAGCGTCGGGACCCGGTTGAAGGTCGCCGTCATCTTGCTGTGGTCGGCGATGACGTAGTCCGGCACGTCACGCTCGGCAAGCTGCGTGGCTTCGAGCACGGCGGTGAGCTGACGCGACTTCTCACGCACCTCGATCACATCGCCCGGCTTGCAACGGTAGCTGGTGATGTTGACGCGGCGTCCGTTGACCTTGACATGACCGTGGTTCACGAACTGGCGGGCGGCAAAGACCGTCGGCACGAACTTCGCGCGATACACGACCGCATCGAGACGACGCTCCAGAAGACCGATCAGGTTCTCCGAGGTATCGCCCTTGAGGCGGGAGGCCTCGACGTAAATCTTGTGGAACTGCTTCTCGGAAATGTTTCCGTAATAGCCCTTCAGCTTCTGCTTGGCGCGCAGCTGGACACCGAAGTCCGACAGCTTGCCCTTGCGGCGCTGGCCGTGCTGACCCGGGCCGTACTCACGGCGGTTCGCCGGGGACTTGGGACGGCCCCAGATGTTTTCGCCCATCCGGCGATCGAGTTTGTGCTTTACGCTATGGCGCTTCGACATTCGCGGTTCCTTCGCATTGGTCTGTCTTTCAAGGAAACACGCCCTCCTCTCCTCGTCATCCTCATGAACTCACGGGGACATCGAGACGACAGGACCCCGGGCCAAACAGCGCCGGCACGGGCATCCACGGGTGCGTGAAAAACAAGGCGGGCCACACGGACCCGCCAAGTCGCAGGATCCCTAACCGACCGTCGCGCGCTTGTCAAACGGAAGTCGCACGACAAATCGCACAAATCCGCCATTTGAAGCGGATCCGTCAGCCCGGGTGCGCCAGCAGCGCCAGAAGACGGGACATATCCGTTCCCGTGGTGGCGATCACCCGGTCGGCCCCGGCCGGCAGCGCGGCACCGGCCTGCGGGAACATGGCCGCCTCGCCCAGTACATTGGCAAGGCGGCGCGCAATGGCTGGCGCCGGGTCGAGCCAGTCTACCTCCCAAGGCGCCACCTTCATCAATTGCGGCAGGAGAAGCGGATAATGCGTGCAGGCGAGCACGACGACATCCGTCCTGGCGCCGTTCTTCTCGACGAAACAGGGGGCGATCTCTTCGGCCAGCACGGATAGGTCAACCTCCCGCCCGGCAACAAGATCCTCGGCGAGGCCGGCAAGCCGGCGCGCTCCGACAAGCGTGATCGCGGTGTCGGGTGCGAAGCGGCGGATGAGGTCGAACGTGTAGTCACGGATGACGGTGGCCGGGGTCGCGAGAACCGTGACCAGCCCGCTCCGCGAACGCTCGGCGGCCGGCTTGATGGCCGGCACCGTTCCCACAACCGGAATGGAAACCCGCGCGCGCAAGGGCGCCAGCACGAGGGTGGAGGCTGTGTTGCAGGCAATGACGACGGCGCAGGGGCGCAGCTCGTCGACAAGCCGTGCCAGAAGCTCCACGCAATGGGCGGTCAGTGCCTCCTCGGGCCAGTCGCCATAGGGAAAACCGGCATCGTCGGCGACGAAACAAACCGGAAGCCATGGCAGAAGACACCGGATCTGGCGGGCGACGCTCATGCCGCCGGCCCCGCTGTCGAAGACGAGAACCGGAGGAGCGGGCGGCACCGACGCGCTCATCACTCGCTTTCGGCGGAAAGGCCGTCGCTGTTGTCCTCGCGCGGGCGGGTCGGCCGCCGCTCAAGCGCGGCGATCACGCCGCGAAGCGTTTTCACTTCCTGATCCGTTAACGTTGCCTTCTGAAGGATGTTTCGGAGATTGAGAACCATGGAGGGCCGCTTTTCCGGCGGGCGAAAGAACGTCACGCCATCAAGCGCGCTCTCCAGATGTTCAAACAGCCGCACGAGATCCTCCTTGCGCGCGGGCGGGTTCGCCACCTCGTCGAGACGGAAGGGAAGCGCCCCGCGGTTTGCCTTGACCCGCCATTCATAGGCGCACACGAGCACCGCCTGCGCGATGTTCAGCGACGCGAAATCCGGATCGACGGGCAGCGTGACGATCTCGTCGGCGAGCGCCACCTCGTCGTTGTTCAGCCCCCAGCGCTCGCGACCGAACAGGTATCCGACGCTCGCGCCCTGCGCGGCGAGCCGCGTTGCCGCCTCCGCCGCCTCGTCGGGTCCGCGCACGGGTTTCGGCACCTCGCGCGAGCGCGCCGTCGTCGCATAGACGAAACTCAGGTCGGCAATGGCCGCCTCGACGCTGGAAAACACCTGCACGCCGTCGATGACATGATCCGCCCGGCTGGCCGCCGCCCGCGCCCGCTCGCTCGGCCAGCCGTCGCGCGGGTTGACGATCCGCAGATCCGCAAGACCGAAATTCGCCATGGCGCGCGCGGCCGTGCCGATGTTTTCGCCCAGCTGCGGCTCGCACAGGATCACGCAGGGCGGCGTCAGGTCGACGGAAAGGGCCGACGGATCGATGGATGCGTTTCGTGTCATGGCGCGCAAATAGCCCATCGCGGGGGACTTTTCCAGTGTCCACGCACAGCCCGCCCGCGCCGCCGATCGCGCATCGCGAAAAACGCGAAGCGGCGTTATAGTGGCACGCGCTGCAAACACACATCTTTACGCAAATACAAGAAATTCCGGCATGAGCGAGCCGCATACGCAAACCAAACGAAATAAACGCCGACAGACCCTAAGTACGTTCATTTATAAATTTCTTTGCCTTGCCCAAAGTTGAGAATGAATCTTGCCCAACATAGTACCTGTTTTCGACCTTTTGGATAGTCATGCCACGATAAACCCGATATCCATTCGAATCAAAATCTGACGTATCGTTCCCTGATCGGGAATTCAATGGTTCGTAGCCTTCGAAAGGGTCGCGGATTTCCGTCGAAGACGCGGGCAGCCTGCTGGGCTCTCCACGTGCAATATCCAGAAGCTCTCTAGTCATTTCAGAAGTATCTATCGTGGCTTTTGTATGTTGCGCCAACATAATCGACATGAGGCCACTTCCAACAACCAGAATTCCCGGAACGCTCGCAATTATACGAAAAATAATTGAAACACTACCGCCGCCAAAATTTCTTGATGTCATTCCCATTAAGCCACCTGAGACAAAGCCTGCCAGCGCGACAATAACGCCGAGACTTACGATCAACCAGCCGATGGATTCGAGCAAGCTCGTTACCGCGCGACCAGTCTTGTAGAATCGGTGGTATCCATACATATCTAGGCCCCTTCAATCATCAGGTTTTCAACTGTGCGAAGAGGAGAAATTCTGTAAATATAGGCTGCATCCAGTGCCCATTCCCCGTCGCCCGGAAGCAAAGGCTGCATGATTGTGCAGCCCTTCCAATCATACACCTCTACGCAGATACAAGGAATTCCGGCATGAGCGCGCCGCAAACGCAAACAGCATCTCACAAACCGCCGATCACGGAAGTGGTTCGCGAAAAATGGGGCTGGTTCCTCGCACTCGGGATCGCCTTGCTGATCGGCGGTTTCGCCATGATCACCGTCCCCCTCGCCAGTTCCATCGCGGTCACGCTGGTCATCGCGCTGGTGTTCGCCATCGGCGGCGTCCTGCAGATCTGGCATGCCTTTTCGGTCAAGAACTGGAGCGGCTTCCTGTGGGACATCCTGACCGGCATCATCGCGCTGGTCGGCGGCGCCGCCGTCTACTTCAATCCGGTGATCGGCACCTTCGCGCTGACCCTCGTGGTCGCGGTGATCCTGCTGGCGCAGGGCGTCACGCAGATCCTGCTCGGCTTCAAGGTGCGTCCGCATGACGGCTGGGGCTGGCTGGCCGGCTCGGGCGTGCTGTCGATCGTCGCCGGCCTGTGCATCTGGTTTGAGTTTCCGACCTCGGCGATGTGGGCGCTCGGCCTGTTCGGCGGCGTCGCCGTTCTCATGAACGGCTGGAGCTATATCGCGATCGCCCTGATCGCACGCAAGGCGGGAGCTGTAGCCGGCTGATTCGAAAGCGCGACGGCCGCTATTCGGCGGCCGTCGCCACGGTGCCGGCATCGCCCGGGTCACCCGGGCCGAAGTCGATGTAAAAGTCTGCGCCTTCGTCGGGCGCGCTGGTCGCTCCAAGCACCCAGCCATGACGCTGGGCGATGGCCGAACAGATGGCGAGCCCCATTCCCGTCCCCGCGTATTTCTTGCGTCCGTGCAACCGTCGGAACGGCTCGAACACCTGCGCCTGGTGGCGCATGTCAAACCCGATGCCATTGTCGCGCACATGAATCCGGCGCGGGCGACCATCAGCGTCCCGCGTGACCCGCACCCGCACCACGGGCGTGCTGTTTTCCCGGTGGAATTTCACGGCGTTGGCGATCAGGTTCTGGAACAATTGCTCAAGAAACACCGGGTCCCCCTCCAGTTCGGTATCACCGCCGGTCACGATGATTTCCGCACGGCTGTCCCTGATCTGCTCGGACAGACTGTCACTGACCCGCGCGATCAGCGTATCGAGCGACAGCCGCTCACGGTCGAGCTTGCGGTCGGACGCCGCAGAATAGTTCAAGAGGTTGGAGATCAGTGTTTTGGCCCGCCCGGCCGAGGCACGCATGACCTTCGCGGCATAGTCGATGGTTTCCGTGTCGCGATTGGCCAGGCCTTCCAGCAGCAGATCGCTGAAAACGCCGATCTTGCGCACCGGCTCCTTGAGATCGTGCGAGGCAAGGTTGTTGAACTGGGTCAGCCGTTCGTTCGCCGAGCGCAAATCGGCATTTGCCCAAGCCAGTTCCTCGGTGCGTTCCGCGACCCGCCGCTCCAGCTGCCCCCGCAAGCGGATCAACTGGCTGCGATCCCGCAGCAACAGCCCGCCCATGGACAGACCGGCAACCAGCAGGCCGATGATCAGGAACAGCACCGTGTCGACCGTATTGCTGAGGATGTCCCGCTGCCGGGCGGCGGCCTCACGTTGCAGGCGATAGACACTGGAGCGAAAGGCATCGAGCGTGGGCTGCAGCTGGCCAAGCTGCTTGCGCATGAGCGCTGCCGCTGCGAGATCTCCGTCCGCCATGTCGGCGAGATGCGAATCCGCCTCGCGCACCACGCGCGTCAGATCCGGCATCAGCGACGCCGAACCGTCCACCTGCGCCAGCTCGCGACCGACCGCGCCCTCGCCCAGCCGGATCGCCCGACTCCACAGGATGTCGAAGCGCGACACGACCGGTTGACGCAGGTCTTGCCGACCCTCGTTGAGGATCAGGGTATCGAGCGCATGAAGCACGTCCCTGTACTCGACGACGAGTTGTGCGCTGAACCAGATGAGACTTTGACGATACTCCGCCCGGTCCTCGTTGTTCTGCGTGCTCAGCGTGGAAATGACGACGAACAAAGACCCAGTGATGATCGCCACGCCGATCAGCAGCATTGCGTAGAGCGTGCGCACCCACCTTGCGCTCAGTTCCATCTTGCTGTCTTCCGCCTGTCTCGCATCGATTGCTTTCGCGCAAACGACGCATCCTGAGGTGGAATTCTACAGCCGACACGACCCGGAGGAAAGCGGGAAGCGAAACAGCGGCTATTGCGACACCTGTCCCACCACGGTGAAACCGTTCATCTGCCAGATCGCGCGGGAATAGTAGATTTCAGATCTGAGCTCCTCGCGTTCCGACCAGGGATAGATCACACGAACCGGCCCGCGCTGGCGCACACCGATGGGCTCTCCGTTCATCCGGACCGCAAGGATCACGTCGTAATCCCGTGCATCGGACACGGGAAACACGACCCGGTAATTGTTGAGCGCAACGGCGACGATACTGTCTCCCCTCGCGCCGACATGGGCGAGAACGTCGCGTATCAGCGGGCCGGTGTAGGTCGTGGGTTCGTCGTTCCAGGGGGTGATCGTGACAACATCGTGCATGCCGATCTCCTCGAGATCCATGCGGGTCAATCTCAGCGGTTCGCTGCTCCGGATATTGCCGTCGACCCGAAGAACGCTCTGCGCATCGTCAGCCTTTGCCGCCCCGTGTTCGGCCAGACCGAAAACGGTGACCAGACAAACAACCACCGCCATGCACATCCGTACGCATTTGAAACCTGCTTGCCGCGTCATACGCCCGTGCACTCCCTTGCCTGAGGGCGGGCATCCTGCCGCCGTCTCGATTTTCTTGAATCACCTTCCCTAGTGACTTCCAACAGGGTGCGCCGTTGTGGGTCGCCCCGCAACCGACATTCCGGCCAGTCGATTCGCATGATCGACGAACGCCTGGCTTTGCGTTTCGCCGCCCCTTTGCTATAGGGGCCGCGCGGCTGTTGCGGTCGGCCCGGTCGGGCCGGCGACATTGGCCTTCCGGATATCGGGCGCGAGATGCGCTTAGCCACCCAAGACATGAGGTCATCTGCACCATGGCGAAGATTAAGGTTGTCAATCCGGTTGTCGAACTCGACGGCGACGAGATGACGCGGATCATCTGGGAATTCATCAAGAACAAGCTGATCCATCCCTATCTCGACATCGACCTGAAGTACTACGACCTCAGCATCGAGAAGCGCGACGAAACCGACGACCAGATCACCGTCGACGCGGCGAATGCCATCAAGGAGTACGGCGTCGGCGTCAAATGCGCCACCATCACTCCGGACGAGGCCCGCGTCGAGGAATTCGGCCTGAAGCGGATGTACCGTTCGCCGAACGGGACGATCCGCAACATCCTCGGCGGCGTTATCTTCCGCGAGCCGATCATCATGAACAACGTGCCGCGCCTGGTACCGGGCTGGACCCAGCCGATCATTGTCGGCCGTCACGCGTTTGGCGACCAGTATCGCGCCACCGACTTCCGCTTCCCCGGCAAGGGCAAGCTGACCGTGAAGTTCGTCGGCGAGGACGGGACCACCATCGAGCACGAGGTCTTCGACGCGCCGTCCTCGGGCGTCGCCATGGCGATGTACAATCTCGACGATTCGATCCGCGACTTCGCCCGCGCCTCGATGAACTACGCGCTGCAGCGTGGCGTTCCCTGCTACCTGTCGACCAAGAACACCATCCTCAAGGCCTATGACGGGCGCTTCAAGGACCTGTTCCAGGAAGTCTTCGATGCCGAGTTCAAGGACGCCTTCGAAGCCAAGAAGATCACCTATGAGCACCGCCTGATCGACGACATGGTCGCGGCCGCTCTGAAATGGTCGGGCGGCTACGTCTGGGCCTGCAAGAACTACGACGGCGACGTCCAGTCCGACATCGTGGCCCAGGGCTTCGGATCGCTCGGCCTAATGACATCGGTTCTCATGACCCCGGACGGCAAGACGGTGGAAGCGGAAGCCGCCCACGGCACCGTCACCCGCCACTATCGCCAGCATCAGCGCGGCGAGGAGACCTCGACCAACCCGATCGCCTCGATCTTCGCCTGGACCCGTGGCCTCGCCCACCGCGCCAAGCTCGACGGCACCGACGAACTGGCCAGGTTCGCTGCAACGCTGGAGAAGGTCTGCATCGACACGGTGGAATCCGGTCACATGACCAAGGATCTCGCGCTGCTCGTCGGCCCCGACCAGAAGTGGCTCACCACCAATGGTTTCCTCGACAAGATCGACGAGAACCTGCAGGCGGCGATGAAGGGCTGATCCCCGATCGTTCGATGAAACGGAAAAAGGGCGCCCCGCAAGGCGCCCTTTTTTGATCAACTGCCATGTCCGTGACATCCGCCGCGGGACGCCCGTGCCGACGGCTGCGCTCAGGCGGCCCGCACATCGGCGAGGAAACGCTCCACGCGGACCTTGAGGGTCTCGGCGCGGTGGCTCAGATCCTCCGCCACGCCGGTCACCTGGGTCGCCGCGGCACCGGTTTCGCTCGCCGAATTCGTCACCTCGATAATGTTGGAGGTGACTTCCCGGGTGCCCTCGGACGCCTGTTCGACATTGCGGGCGATTTCGCTCGTCGCCGCCGTTTGTTCCTCCACCGCAGACGCGATACCGGCGGCGATGTCGTTCACCTCACCGACCGTAACGCCGAACATCTGGATTGCCGACACCGCTTCGGCCGTTTCCACCTGGATGCTGGCGATCTGCTGGCTGATATCCTCGGTGGCCTGAGCGGTCTGGGTGGCAAGAGCCTTCACTTCCGACGCGACCACCGCAAACCCCTTGCCGGCCTCGCCCGCGCGCGCCGCCTCGATGGTGGCGTTGAGGGCAAGCAGGTTGGTCTGCTGGGCGATGGCGGAAATGAGGTTCACCACTTCGCCGATCTTCTGGGCCGACGACGCCAACCCCTGCACCTGACCGTCGGTGCGTTGCGCCTCCGTGACGGCTCGGCTTGCAATCGCGGAGGATTGCGTGACCTGACGCGAGATCTCCTGGATGGAGGAGGAGAGCTCTTCCGTGGCGCTTGCCACCGTCTGCACGTTGGCGGAGGCCTGTTCCGCAGCGCTGGCGACGGAGGTCGCGCGATGGTTGGTGTCGCTGGCGATGCCGGACATGGAGTGCGCGGTGCTCTGCATTTCCGTGGAAGCGCTTGCGACCACATCCAGCAGTTCCGAAATATTGGCATCGAAGGACTGGGTCAACTGCTCGATATGGCGGGCGCGCTCGTCGCGTGCCTTGGCGGCTTCCATCTCGTTGGCCGCCAGTTCCTCGGCCTTGATCATGTTTTCCTTGAAAACAACGACGGCCGTGGCCATGGCCCCGATCTCATCGCGGTGGTCGAGCCCGGGAATGTCGGTGGTCTTGTCGCCATCGGCCAACTGGCGCATCGCGCTGGTAATGGTGGAAATCGGTCGCGCGATGCCGGTTCCGATGCTCCAGGCGGCAACCACCGCAAGAACAGTCCCCGCAGCTGCAACGATCAGCATGAACGTGACGGCCTGCTCCATCGCCGCCGTCGCCCGCGGTCCGAGCGTATCCTGCAGCTCATTCGAGGCCAGCTTGAACGTTTCGAGCTCCGCGGCGATTTTCGGACCGATCACGTCGACGGTCCGGGCCGCGACCTCTTCCCGCCCCTGGTTCAACGCCGACAGCGCCCGAAACGCCTCGACGTAGTTCGCTAGTTCGCGCCCGGCTTCGGCCACGATTTTGTCCGCCTTCTCCACCTTGACGAGTTCCGCCAGTTCGTCGAGGAGCTTTCGCGTCGACTGAAGCCTCGTGTTCACGATATCGATGTCGGCCTGCGACCCGGAGGCGATGAAGTTCTTCACCGCGATGCGGGCTTCAAGCAGGTTGGCCTGAACCCGGCCAGCCTCTGCGGTCTCCCGCGCGGCCTGCCGGTAGGCGGCGAAATCGCCGTTGCTGCTGACAAGCGCCGAGACCCCGATGGCGCTGATCGTAAGCAACAGGACCAGAATAAACCCGAAGCCGCCAAAAACCTTTTTCGGGATCGATATTTTCTTGAGCATCGTAATCGCCTCACACGCAGCGTCGAGAAACAGGAAGCCTCGACCGCAAATCTCAAAGTTGATTGGTCGCAAAACAGTTCAGCTAAGATTTGTTAAATCGAAATATCTGAAGAGCAAATTAATGAATACAACCAAAAAAATGGGATTATAATACATAAATACTTTAATTTCCAAAATATATATCAAATATTTCTTTTTTCTAAAATGAAATAACGGCCGAAATTCGATAATATACAAAATTTAATTCGGAAAAATCCAAATATATTTTCAATATTTAATGTATAAAGCAAATTTATGCTTTAATTCCGAAAAATGAACACCCTCGATCCAACCCCGAGCTAATCGTATTATCTAAGGATCGCGAAAAGCCCCTAGGGCAGAAAAATCCATATATTTCAATGCGCAAAGGAGTGCATTGGCTCCCTCCGCTGAAAGAAACGCCCATACAACACGCATGGGTTGTAAGAATGCGATTTTCTGCGCTTTTTCTCGACCTCCGCAGCTCCATCTCCCTGTGCGGTCACGGGTTTTTGGTTGGCGATCGGTTGTCGCGCCGGGTGAATAGGAAAGCGGCAATGCCACTGTCCGCGTCGCCATCCAATCCTTCGCTGCAACGGCTGAGCTTCGGCCGGCGGGCGACTTGATGCGCTCGCGGCCGAGTGCATTTTAGCTACTGTCCCAGGTAATTTGGCGTGCGCCGGGCAATCCAGGCATCAAGCCCTTCCTGCACGTCTGCGGTTGCGCACATGCGGGCGAACTGCTCGCGTTCAATAAGCAGACCTTCCTCGATCGTCGTGTTGATGCCGCGCGTCACGGCCGTGATGATCCGCGCGGCGGCGAGAGACGAATGTCGCAGGATGCGCTCCGCGAGGTCGAAAGCTGCCGGAAGCAGGTCCTCACCAGGCACCACGTCGTTCACCAGGCCCAGTTCATGGGCGCGCTGCGGGCCGAACGTGTCACCGGTCAAGAGCAGTTCGAGCGCCCGCTTCCGCCCGGCCAGGCGCGGCAGCCGCTGCGTGCCGCCAAAGGTCGGGGGAATGCCGATGTTGATTTCCGGCTTTGCGAACACGGCCTCTTCGGAAGCAATCGCCAGATGCACCGATTCCGTGATCTCGCACCCACCACCGAAGGCAATGCCATTGACGGCGGCAATCACCGGTTTCGGAAACGCCTCGAAACGGGCCGTCATCCTCTGCCCGCGCCGGCAGAAGTCGCGGACCGCCTCATCCGTACCGCGTCTGATGCTCTGCGTGAACTCGTGAATGTCGCCGCCAGCCGAGAAAGCCCGCTCTCCCGCTCCCGTAAGGATCACCGCACCGATTTCATCGTCGGCCTCGATCTGGTCGAGAAGCGAAAGCAGTCGATCGTTGGTGGCGTAATCAAGGGCGTTCAGCTTCTCCGGCCGATTGAGCGTCAGAAACGCGACGCGACCGGTTTTCTCATAAAGGACATTGCTTTGCATGGATCTGCCTTTCCGTTTGCATTGACAGAGAGGCTAGTCCCGTCGATACGATATGCATACTCACCAGTCAGTATACATAGTCACCAGGTGCCGGATGAACGCAAGATCAAGCATTGACAAGCCTGCCCGCGAACGGGTGATCGATGCCGCAAACAGATTGTTCTACCGGGAAGGCATTCGCGCGGTCAGCGTCGACGCCGTCGCGGCGGACGCCGGGGTCACCAAGAAGACGCTCTACTATCACTTCAAGAGCAAGGACGATCTCGTCGCCGAATATCTGACGTCCCGCGACCAGCCAAACCTGAAGCTCTTTGAGACGTGGTTCGACAGCGCGCAAGGCGACGCGGCCGACAAGGTCGAGGCAATCTTCGTGGAACTTGCCAGATCCGCCCGCCATCCGAAGTGGAGGGGTTGCGGCTTTCTGCGCACCGCCGCCGAACTCGCCAATCTACCGGGACATCCGGCGATGAAGATCGGATCCGCGCACAAGAAAGCCTTCGAAGGCTGGCTTGCCGCGCGGTTTCTGCAAGACGGGATCGACAGCCCGGAGGCGATCGCCCGCCAGGTCGTTCTTCTGATGGACGGCGCCTTCTCCACCATGCTTGTCCATCGCGATGCGGACTATGCCGAGGAAGCGGGCCGGGCCGCAAAGTCGATTGTTCGCGCAAGCTTCGGCGCCCAGCCCTCACGATAAAGCGGACGCTCGGAGACCGCAGCAGCTATTCCCTCCCGCAAGCGCCATGCCGTCTGGCCGCGACGGCGCTTGCCGGTTAGAGTCTTGCAGCGTCGGGGCGAATGCCCGTTTTCTTTGTGAAACGAGAGACCAGATATGCCGAACGCCTTGTCCACCCTTGTGATCCGCGCAATCGCGGCGGTTTCACTTTTCTTGCTTGCCTCATCCGCCCACGCGCAGTTCGAAAAACCCTACGAACCCGCGCGCGGCACGCAGGAGCGCAAGGACCTGATGAATGCCATCCGCCCGCTGGTGGAGGCGCGCGTCTATCCCCCCGTCGAATTCGTGATCGACCGGCTGCGCGTTTCGGGCAACTGGGCCTTCGCCATCGTCTCGCCGCAGCGGCCCGGCGGCAAACCGATCGACCTGTCGGCGTCGGTCTTTCGCGGGCAGGCGGACTACATGGACGGGATCAGGACCTACGCGCTGCTCGTTCGTGCCTACGGACGCTGGAACATCGTCGACTACGCGATCGGCCCGACCGATGTCTTCTGGTCCGGCGATCCGCTCTACGAGCAGCTCACACCGGGCCTGCTGCCACGATAGCCCGAGGAGTCATTGCGAGGTTCCCACGCCCCGAAAGGCAGAAAACCGCCGCGTCACGAACACGCTCGCCCTGAGGTCGATCCCGCGCTTGCGCAGGCACCATTCCAGCGCGATCAGATTCTCGATCAGGACGAAGGCGAGACTGGTCACCGCGACGCCGATCAATCCGTAGACCTGGCCCGCCAGAACGAGGCAGCCGAGATAGGGTATGAACAGCAACGTGCGATAGACCAGATAGTAGCGCTCGCCGCCCGCAAGCAGCAGCATGCCTGTCCCGACACCGAAGAAGGCATGCGCCACCACACTGGCCGCCATGACCGCGACGACGTCGAAATGCGTGGCGAAGGACGGATCGAAGAGGATTAAAACATACGGCGCGACGATGAGCAGGGCGATGCTGCCGAAAAAGGCGAGCGTGAAGGAAATGAAGGAATAGGTGACCGCCAGATCCTGCGCGCCCGCGCGATCGTTGCGCCGCAGCTTTTCGGATAGCCTGGGCATGCCAAGCGTCTCGACAGCGACACAGGGCAGATTGAGAAGCATCGTCAGCCGCGTGACCAGGAAGAAGAACGCGGCCGCTTCCAGACCGATGACAATCCCGATCAGAACGGTTTCCAGGTAGGAGGCCGCGGCAGCGAAACCGGTGTGTGCCCAGAAATAGGCTCCCTCGCGTTGCCAGGCACGCCGACGGCGTCGCAGTTTCGACACGCCCGAATATCCCCAGACACCGGCGGTCTGGTGCAAGAACACCGCAACCTGCACCATGATCGAGACAAACAGGGCCACCGTGACAGCCAGAAACGCGGTACGCCCATCCCAGGAACTCCCCAGAAGAACACCGGTGACAAGCACGGCCGCCCCCAGCGGGCGCCACACGTTTTCACGCGGCACCAGCGCCAGCCAGAAGTTTTCCCGCACCCGGAAATAGGCCTGCAGCAATTCGCTCAACGCGAAAATTGCCGCAAAGCCGGCCGTGAGATACAGCGCATTATAGGGCGCAGGGAGCCGCGGGGCCGCAAAGTAAAGGCCGCCACCAAGCGCGAGCACCGCGGCACTCGCGACAGCCACCCACAAGAGGCTTGCCCGCAACAATGCACGATTGTGGTCGCAGGACGGTTCCTCTCCGCCCCTGAGGCGCTTGATCAGCAACGTCGGGCGACCGAGGCCGATGAACAGCCCAAGCGCGCTGCCGACGGAGAACAGAAAGACATAGAGACCATAATCCGGCAACGTCAGGACGCGGCTTGCGACAAACAGCAAGAGAAAGCTCGACACTGTGCTCAGCCCCCGGCTGAACAGGATTTCAGCAAGCCGTCGCGCCTGTCGGGAGCGTGCAAGTCTTGTTAGTGCCTTCATGTGGAAACCGTGGCGGATTGGACAGATTTGAACAATCCATACCTGCGCCCCGGTTAAGGGCGCGTATTCAAAAGCATATGCTTATGGAATTGAAGATAGATAAATCTCCTGTTTACCAACGAAGAAATAGATCGATTGCAAGGCATATCGCGGAACATTCGTTGACCACTTCTTCAGGGATTCACGCGATTCTTTGGAAGATGACGGAGAGATCCATGACCGAAGAGACACGTTGCCTGCCGGACGACATCGCGGATATCTGGGATACGGACATCGTGAAGGTCCGGCACCGGTTTGCGGAGAGCCCGCTCTTCAGCGACGCCGCGCTGGCCGAGCTGGTGGCGCAAAACCCGGATGCCGTCCGCGAGATCGCAAAAATGGACCCGGACCGGGAAGATGCGCGGGAATGGCGTGACAGCGGCCTGTCCGCCTCCGATCCCAAGGCGCTCTTCGACGCTGTGGAAGGCGGCGCTCTTTGGGTCAACATCGGTCATGTCGGCGCGCGGGATGCGCGCTATCAGGCGCTTCTGGATGACCTGATGGACAGTGTCGAAGCCGCCGTGCCAGGGTTTTCGTGCTTCAACCGCCAGCTGGGCATCCTGATTTCCTCGCCCAATGCCCGCGTCTATTATCATGCGGACGTCCCCGGCCAGGGCCTTTTGCACATTCGCGGACAAAAGCGCATCTGGCTTTACCCCGGTTCCGAGCCCTTCCTGAAGCCCGAAGAACTGGAGCGCATTATCACCACGGCCGCAGGCGAGGAAATCGCCTATGATCCAGCGTTCGACAAGGCCGCGACGGTGATTGACCTGACGCCCGGAGACGGCCTGTTCTGGCCGCTCAACTGGCCGCATCGCGTCGTCAACGGCAACTCATTGAACGTGTCTGCCACAATCGAGTATCATACGCGCACCAGCCGACGGCATTTCGCGGTCAACTATGCCAATGGCCTGATGCGCCAGGTGTTTGGTATGACGCCCCGCTCGCGCGCCATCGATGGCCCGGCTTTCTGGAGCAAGGCCGCAATCGCCTATGCCTGCCGCAAGAGCGGCCTGGGAGATCGTCTGATACGAGCGAGCGACGCGAAATAACTGACAAAATGGCAACCGCAATGCAACTGACCACATCGAGCTTCGACAGCGCGCATGACGAGACACTCTCGGCCCTGTGGAGCGACCTGGAAGAGCGTGGTTGCTCAACCGCCTTCCAGAGCCTCGCCTTCATTCAGTCGCTTGAAGACACCGTCGCGCGCGAACGCGACGGCGAGCCGTTCTATATCGCCATCCTCGATCCGGCGGATGGCCGCGCGCTGATGATCGTTCCGCTGACCGCCCGAAAGACAGTCGGTTTCAGGCGGATCGATTTTCTCGACCATGGCATGGCCGACCATGAATTTCCCCTCGTCTCGAACGATGTGGCGAACAACCCGGCCTTGGCGGAACACCTGCGGCAGGCGTTTTACGCCGCCCTTCCACCGCATGATGTCCTGATCATGCCCAAACTCATCCGCGAGTTTTGCGGCGTGCCGAACCCGTTGTGGAGCGACCGCCGGATGATCGAGACCCGCGATGGATCGTCGCGCATCGATCTCGACGCCGACAGCCTGGCGCGGGACCGCAGCGATCGCTCGGTCTACGCCAAGATGGCAAAGCAGCGCGCCAAGCTGGAAAAACTTCCGGATTTCGAGATTGTCGAAGCGAAGACGCCGCGCGAGATCGACAGCATCCTGAATGCGATGGCCAGTCAGCGCCTCAAGCGGTTTTCCAATTACGGCGCGAACGATCCGCTGCAGGACGCGGCCGTCTTCAGCCACTGTCGACGCCTCGCCATCAATGGCTGCGCGAGCGGAAAGATCCTGTTGCACGGTCTGCGTGTCGGGGACGAATGGATCGCGACGAGCTATTGCCTCTGCCACAAGAACGTGGTCACCGGCACGCTGTGTTCTATCAGTGAGGGCCGCTACAAGAAGCACTCTCCCGGACTGATCGCGTCCGTGCTGGAGATCGAATGGGCGCAACGCAACGGCTTCGCGCTCTACGATTTCGGTGCGGGCACCTACAACTACAAGGACCGGTTCGGAGGCTCCCACCGACCGATGAAGGCCATGGTGAATGCCGCAACGCATCTCGGAGCGCTTTATCGCATTGCCTGGAAAGCGCGCCTTGCGTTGCGCTTCTGGCTGACGGACCGGCCCGCGCTGCACACGTGGCTGAGACTGCGCAAAAGCGCGCTTCTGCGCATGCTCGGCCGCGATACCGGCAGCCAGGGGATGCGCGCCGACCGCGCAGTTCCGGCGGCCGGCCGGTCCTGATCCGCTTTCAGCAGACCCTGGATCTCCTGTGCGGGCACGGCGGAGGGGGACCGGCGAAGCGTCGGCGCGAAGTGCTCAGTCGTCGCGGTCTCGTTGACGCGTCCCGTCGTCGTCGGGGCCATCCGCCTCCGGCGCGTCGCGCGCCGCGGCACGATCGGCGGCCGCGTCCTCCGACGTGAACAGGTCAGGCCCTCGCACAGGCGGATGATCGCCCTCGTCATCCGAACCGAAGTCGTCGGAGCCTGCAGCCGTCAGTTCTTCCGGGACAATGTCACCGCTGGAGGTCATGAACCGCGAGCGCTCCTTGACCTCGTCGAGGATCTTGCGCGCGATCTCCGGCTTGTCGGTCATCAGGCGTTGCAGGTCATTTGCTTCCAGAACCATCAACTGGGTGGCTTCTGCGGCGTTGACCGAGGCCAGTCTCCGCCGCCCCCCGAGGATCGCCATTTCGCCGAAGAACGCGCCCTCCTCCAGCCGGGCACGCGTCGTGCCGAGTTCGACCACGACCGCCCCGCGCGCAATGAAATACATGCTGGTCGCCTCCTCGCCCTCCCGGGTGATCGGCTGTCCGCCGTCGACGGAAAGCGCCCTCAGGAGTTTGGAGATCTCCGCGATCTCGGAGGCCCTCAGATCCTCGAACAAGGGCACGCTTGCGACCATTCCCCAGGTCACGACAAAGTCTCTCGCGTGGATCTCGCGCGCAAAGGCCGTTGCGATGATACCGATCGGCAGGGCGAAAAGGCCGTAGCCCATCAGCATGACGAGCCCGCCGAGTATCTTCCCGGCAGCGGTAATGGGCACCACGTCACCATAGCCAACGGTGGTGAGGGTCGCCAGCGCCCACCACATGGCATGGGGTATGGTGCCAAGCTTGTCGGGCTGGACGGTGCGTTCCACGAGGTACATGCCGGTGGCCGCGAGCAGCATCACGCCGAAAATGATGACGAGGCTGGCCCCGAGCGCATGACGCTCGCCGGCGACCGCGTTTGCCAGCGACCGCAGCGCGGGCGAATAGCGGGCGACCTTGAAGAAACGCAGCAGCCTCAAGACGATCAAGGCCTTGAAGTCGCCGGTGGGCAGCAAGAACCCGATGAAGAAGGGAAGGACGGCAAGGAGATCGATCAACGCCTCGCCGCGCACGGCATAGCGCAGCCGCGCCTGCAGCGGTTTCAGCCGGCGAAAGGGAGGGTGAAGATCTGCAACCCACAGCCGCAGCAGGTATTCCGCCAGAAAGACCGTCCCGACCACGAACTCGAAGGTGTTCAGCGCGCCGGACCACTCCCGCTGAACCGAAGGCACCGTTTCCAGAACGACAAGAACAACCGTAAGGACGATGAAGACAAGGAGTATGCGGTCAACCCACTGCCCTTGCGGGTCACCGGATGATCCAAGCTCCAGCAATCGAAAGACGCGTTGCTTGAACGACCTCCCGGGAGGCGCGGGCGATGCGCCGGCGTCCCCCGCCCTTTCGGCGGCCGGGTCGGTTTCGGCCGCGCGCTCCGTCTCACCGTGACGCCGCCGCTCCGAGACCGGTTTTTCGTCCGGCTCTTCGCGATCGGCGTCCATGGCCTCAAGCCTCCGTCAATCGCGCGGCATCCGCGATTAATGCCGCGATGGCCTCCACCGCGGTTTCCGCCCGGGAGGCATCCGATCCGCCGGCCTGTGCCATGTCGGGACGCCCGCCGCCGCCACGCCCGCCAAGCGCCTCGGAGCCGGCACGTACCAGATCGACCGCGCTCAGCGTGTCCGTCATGTCGTCGGTGACGCCCACGACGATCGCGGCCTTGTTGTCCTCGCCGCGATTGATCAAGACAACCACGCCGGAGCCGATCTGCGTCTTTGCCTGGTCCGCGAGCCCCTTCAGGTCCTTGGGATTGAGCCCTTCCACGATCCGCGACAACACCTTGGTTCCGCCGATCTCGCGCACGCCGGCGTCGCCACCTTCCGTGTCGCCCATCGCCAGTTTCTTGCGGGTCTCGGCGAGCTCGCGCTCCAGGCGACGCTTGTCCTCGATGAGCGCGGCCACTCGCTCGGTCACATCCGTCTGCCCGACCTTCAAAGCGCCCGCGATTTCGCGAACCCGGGCATCCTGAGCGCCGAGGTATCGACGCGCAGCCGCCCCGGTCAATGCCTCGACACGGCGCACGCCGGATGCGACGGCGCCTTCGGAGACAACCGCCACGAGGCCGATGTCGCCCGTGCGCGCGACATGGGTGCCACCGCACAATTCCAGCGAATAGGTCTTTCCGCTCTTTTCACCGCGTTCCGCAACGCCCATGGAGACCACACGGACCTCGTCGCCGTATTTTTCCCCAAACAGCGCCATTGCACCCTGCTCAATTGCCTCGTCCACGCCCATCAGGCGCGTTTCGACCGGCGCATTCTGCAGAACGACCGCATTGGCGATTTCCTCGACTTCGCGCACCTCCGCATCCAACATCGGCTTGGGATGCGAGAAGTCGAACCGCAAACGGTCGGGGCCGACGAGCGATCCCTTTTGCGCGACATGCGTGCCAAGCACCTCGCGCAGGGCCTCGTGCACCAGATGTGTCGCCGAGTGATTGGCGCGCACGGCGGATCGTCGTGTTCCCTCGACCTGCAGCTCGAGCGCCTGATTGAGCCCGACCGTGCCGGAAATCACCCGCACCTCATGCAGGAAAAGCCCGTCGGCCTTCTTCTGCGTGCCGGTCACCTCGATTTCGACCCCCTCGCCGCGCATCGAGCCGGTGTCGCCGACCTGGCCACCGGACTCGCCGTAAAACGGGGTCTGGTTCAGGATCACGACACCCGTGTCGCCCGCCTTCAGCTCCATCGTTTCCGCGCCATCGCGCACAAGCGCCGCAACGACGCCTTCCGCGCTCTCGGTATCGTAACCGAGAAAGTCTGTCGCGCCGCAGCGCTCCTTCAAGGTGTACCAGACCGTATCCGTCGCGGCCTCGCCCGAGCCCGACCACGCGGCCCGCGCCTCGGCGCGTTGGCGCTCCATCGCCGTCTTGAA
The DNA here is from genome assembly GCF_900105595.1 of Stappia sp. ES.058. Classification (GTDB taxonomy): domain Bacteria; phylum Pseudomonadota; class Alphaproteobacteria; order Rhizobiales; family Stappiaceae; genus Stappia. The sequence goes on from NZ_LT629784.1 coordinate 2,577,138, forward strand.
CCCATCCGTATCGACCGAAATGCCGCGCGCACGCAGCGCATCCTGTGTCAGGTCCAAGGGGAAGCCGTAGGTATCGTAGAGTTTGAAGGCGGTTTCACCGTCGAACTCCGCGCCTTCGCCAAGGTCACCGCTGGCGTCGTCCAGGAGCGTCAGGCCGCGCGCCAGGGTCTTGCGGAAGCGGCTTTCCTCAAGGCGCAGCGTCTCGGTGATCAGCGCTTCGGCGCGGGTCAGTTCAGGATAGGCCCGGCCCATTTCGCGCACCAGCGTCGGAACGAGCCGCCACATCAGCGGATCCTCGGCCCCCAGGAGATGGGCATGGCGCATGGCGCGGCGCATGATGCGGCGAAGCACATAGCCGCGCCCCTCGTTCGACGGCAGCACGCCATCGGCGATAAGGAAACTGGCGGAGCGCAGGTGATCGGCGATTACCCGGTGGCTGGAGGCGGCCGCGCCGTCCGCCTCGACGCCAATCGCGTTTTCCGAAGCGGAGATTAGCGCCCGGAACAGGTCGATGTCGTAATTGTCATGCACGCCCTGAAGGACGGCCGCAATGCGCTCAAGACCCATGCCGGTGTCGATGGAGGGGCGTGGCAGGTCGACCCGTTCGCCGGGCAGCTGCTCATACTGCATGAACACCAGATTCCAGATCTCGATGAACCGGTCGCCGTCTTCGTCCGCCGACCCCGGAGGCCCGCCCCAGATGTGCTCGCCATGATCGTAGAAGATCTCCGAGCACGGACCGCACGGCCCGGTATCGCCCATCGCCCAGAAATTGTCCGACGTGGCAATGCGGATGATCCGCTCGTCCGGCAGTCCTGCGATACGCTTCCAAAGGTCGTGGGCTTCTTCGTCCTCGGCATAGACGGTGACGATCATCCGGTCCCTGGGAAGGCCGAACTCCTTGGTGATCAGGTTCCAGGCAAGTTCGATCGCGTGGTCCTTGAAATAGTCCCCGAACGAGAAATTGCCGAGCATCTCGAAGAATGTGTGATGGCGCGCGGTGTAGCCGACGTTGTCGAGATCATTGTGCTTGCCACCGGCGCGCACGCACTTCTGGGCGCTGGCCGCGCGCACGTAATCGCGCTTCTCCAGGCCGGTAAAGACGTTCTTGAAGGGGACCATGCCGGCGTTGGTGAACATCAACGTCGGATCGTTGCGCGGAACGAGCGGACCCGATGCAACAGTCTCATGACCGTTCCTGGCGAAATAGTCGAGAAAGGCCGTCCGGATTTCGTTAACACCGCTCATGAAGCTGCCATCCAATGCGCCGGGCGCGCGATCGGGCGATCCGAGACAGGATCCGGCCATGGCGCGCGCCGTGTTCGTTCTTGCGCCGCTTTTATCTTTGCACCGTCGACAAGTCCAGCACGGCAACGGGATCCCGCGTCATGCGCCGCACACGAAAAGGGGCACCCGAAGGCGCCCCGTAACACAACGTCCGGCCAGATCCGTTTGCGCGGGGGGCAGACCCGCGCCACTGTCTGTGCGGCTGTCGCCTTATTCGGCGCTCTCTCCGTCCTCATTGCCGGCGAAGGGATCCGTGATCCGCTCCGCGATGAGACCGGAATTCTGACGGATCGCCAGTTCGATCTCATCGGCAATCTCGGGGTTTTCCCGGAGGAACTGCTTGGAGTTCTCGCGGCCCTGGCCCAGCCTTTGACTGTTGTAGGAAAACCAGGCGCCGGACTTCTCGACGATCCCGCCCTTGACCCCGAGATCGAGCAATTCGCCGTTCTTGGACACGCCCTCACCGTAGATGATGTCGAACTCGACCTGGCGAAACGGCGGGGCCAGCTTGTTCTTGACCACTTTCACACGCGTCTGGTTGCCGACCACTTCATCGCGATCCTTGATCGCACCGATGCGGCGGATATCGAGACGAACCGAGGCGTAGAACTTCAGCGCGTTGCCGCCCGTGGTCGTTTCCGGCGAACCGAACATCACGCCGATCTTCATGCGGATCTGGTTGATGAAGATCACCATGCACTTCGACCGCGAAATCGAGGCGGTGAGCTTGCGCAGCGCCTGGCTCATCAGCCGCGCCTGCATGCCCGGAAGGCTGTCGCCCATCTCGCCTTCAAGCTCGGCCTTCGGCGTCAGGGCTGCCACGGAATCGACGACCAGAACGTCGATCGCGCCGGAGCGCACCAGCGTGTCGGCAATCTCCAGCGCCTGCTCGCCCGCATCCGGCTGCGAGATCAGCAGGTCGTCGATATTGACGCCCAGCTTGCGGGCATAGATCGGATCGAGCGCATGCTCTGCATCGATGAAGGCGCAAATGCCACCGGCTTTCTGCGCCTCCGCAATGGTGTGCAGTGCCAGCGTGGTCTTGCCGGAGGATTCAGGACCGTAGATCTCGACGACACGACCGCGCGGCAAACCGCCAATGCCAAGCGCGATGTCGAGGCCGAGCGACCCGGTGGAAACCGTCTGGATCTCGACCACCTGCCCCTGGCCCATCTTCATGATGGATCCCTTGCCGAAGGCGCGTTCGATCTGAGAAAGGGCGGCGTCCAGCGCCTTTGTCTTGTCCATTTGAATGCCTTCGACCAAGCGGAGTGAATTCTGAGCCATGCGAGCGATCCTTATTTCATGCCAGGGCCGGCGATTCAAACTCAGCTTTTGTACCTTATTTGTTCTCTTTAATCAATATGATTTAAAATGATGAAAATATTGAATAAATCCGATTACGTTCCTTTCATGTTCCGCCTTCGCCGAATGGGAACCGATCGCCACATTCGGTGCGATTGCCGCAAACACGCGGACCCCGCCGCAGAATCACCGGCGATTTCGTTTGGCGCCACGCCATCCTCGCCTGCGCTTTCGCTGCCGGCGGTTCCTGTGGCATGAGTGAAGACACCGGCGCAAAAGCCGGTCCGCACCGCCCGTGCGAGCCGGCACACGGCTTGATATCAGGATCCGCGCATGAGCATCGCCGCCTTCGGCGCCATCCATCTCGACACGCTCGCCCATGCGGACCGCAGGATCCTGCGCGACACGTCGACGCCAGCGCGCCTGGCGACACGGCCGGGAGGGGTCGCTGCCAACGTGGCGCGCGCACTGACCGGCCTTGCGCAGCCCTGCGCACTGGCCGGTGCTGTCGGGCGCGACAACGACGGAGATATCCTGGTTGACCGCCTGAACCGGGAGGGCATCGACGTGCGTGCCATCCATCGCTCCAGCCACCCGACGGGCCGCTATCTGGCCCTGCACGATCCCGACGGCGGACTGGCGGCGGCGGTGGTGGATGGCGCCATAACCGATGCCCTGAAGCCGGCGGATATGGACATCGCCCACGCCGCCCTTGCCGCGGCCGGCCTCTGGTTCCTGGAGGCGAACCTCCCCGAACCCGTGCTGGCGCATGTCGCACAGGCAGCAGGGCACCGGTTTCTGGCGGCGGATGCCGTCTCCATCGCCAAGGCCGCGCGACTGGAAGGCATTCTCTCCCGGCTCGACATGCTGTTTTGCAATTGCCGGGAAGGCGCGGCATTGCTTGGTCGCGCGCATGATCCGGCCGGAAACGCGGCGGATATCGCGCGCGCGCTGGTCTCAAAAGGCGTGGGCGCCTGTCTCGTCAGCGACGGCCCCGCGCCTTTGGCTCTCGCCACCGCCGGTGAGGAGTGGCGGCTCGCCGTTGCGCCCGTTGCCGTTCGCGATGTCACGGGCGCGGGCGATGCGCTGATTGCCGGAACGCTCGCCGCTTGCAAACAGGGCCGGAACATCGCACAGGCCGCCTGTGCGGGTCTCGCTGCGGCACGCGTGACAGTGCAGGCGGAAGGCGCGGCCCCCGCCTCCCTGACACGGGACACGCTCGAACGGGAACTGGCGACAACCGGCTCGTTCATGACGTAACCACGCGGTTACAGGCTGGAAAAACCACGGGCCGCGACGACATGCGCCTCGACGCAGCGCCGCCCGCGCGCCTATAAGGGCGCCGGCGTGCATCGCGTTGGTCCGACCCCGGATCCGCGCACCGGACCCCGAGGCATCGATGTCGACCAGGCTTTCCCCCGTTCCCAATCCGCTGATCGTCCTGGGCGCCGAGGTGGCCGATGCCCGCGCCAGCGGCCAGCCGGTGGTGGCATTGGAATCGACCATCATCACCCATGGCATGCCCTGGCCGAGGAATGCCGAAACCGCGCGTGCCGTGGAGAGCGACATCCGCGCGCAAGGGGCGGTGCCGGCGACAATCGCGGCGTTCGAGGGCAAACTCCACATCGGCCTCTCGGAGGACGAGATGGAGCGCCTTGCCGAGGCAAGGGAGGCGATGAAGTGCTCGCGCGCCGATCTCGCCTTCGCGCTCGCCACCCGACGCACCGGATCGACCACGGTCGCGGCGACGATGATGGCGGCGGACGCTGCCGGCATCGCGGTCTTCGCGACGGGCGGCATCGGCGGCGTGCACCGGGGCGCGCAGGAGACCTTCGACATTTCCGCCGATCTCGAAGAACTGGCGCGCACGCCGGTCTGCGTTGTCGCGGCCGGTGCCAAGGCGCTTCTCGACCTGCCCAAGACTCTCGAAGTGCTGGAAACGCGCGGCGTCCCGGTCGTCGCTTTTGGAACGGATGCCTTTCCCGCCTTCTGGTCGCGCGACAGCGGCCTTCCCGCGCCGTACCGCCTGGACACGCCGGAGGAGATCGCGGCGCTTCTGGCCGTTCGCCGGAGCTTTCCGGGCCACGGCGGCGTTCTGGTCGCAAACCCCGTTCCTCAGGACGCGGAAATTCCAACGGCGGAAATGGCGCACATCATCGATGCGGCCGTCACCGAGGCTGCGAAACGCGGCATTGCCGGGAAGGAGGTCACGCCTTTCGTGCTTTCGCGGATCCATGAGATGACCGGCGGGCGCAGCCTGGAGACCAACATCGCCCTGGTCAGAAACAACGCCCGGCTGGCCGCGCAGATCGCGGTCTGCGACGCGAAGACGGGCATGGACGCAACACCTTGAACCCATCTCGCTCTGGAGCGTTTGGAGGCGTGTAACTGTCACGGGGAATGTGCTTAACTCAGCCTCGCCGTCACACGCGAACCGGGAACCACCGGATGCGACAGGCGCATGAACGATCCGGCGCATCAGCGCCGGACCTCACATCGGGTCCCTTCCGCCATGGCGCCGCAACCGGTCCGGGCGAACACTGAAGACAGAGGACGCACAATGGCGGAGACAACGGCAATGTCGGATACGCAAACGGCACCGCAGGCGACGGCGGGAACGGCCCTTTCGCCCATGCAGTATCTGGACCGCGCGATGGGCGCTCTTCGGGACATGGGCCTGATGCCCGGCAGCACCGCGGAAGCGCCGATCAACGCGCTGCTTGAGAAGATTTCCGACCTGTCGCCCGACAAGATCGCCGTGATCACGCGCACGCTCGGCCAGGCGCAGACCTTCAACGAGGTGGTTCGCAACGAGATCCAGGCGATGTCGATCGGCGAACGCTACGAGGCGATCACCGAAGCGTTCAACTCGATCCGCGACGACGCCAAGGCCATGGTCGACCAGCTCTCCGACGGCAAGATCTCCTTCATGGAAGGCCTGTCGAACAAGTGGCGCGACATGACGCGGGGCACGGTCTCCGACCGCTTCGGCAAGATCCGCGACACCTATCTGGATGTCGCGCGCGACACCAAGGACCAGATCGAGCGCGAGCAGCGCATCCTGGAAGCCTACCGCGACTTCCGCGGCGCGCTGAAGCAGGCGGAAGTGCTTGCACTGGAAGTCCTGCAGACCGCGGGTGCCAAACTCGATGCGGCGCAGGCGGAGCTTGCTGAGGCGAACACGACCGTCGAGGCCCATGCCGGCGACGATGCGGCCGGCAAGGCACGTCTCGAACTCATTCGCGACGAGAAGATGCGTGCGATGCAGGACGAGGAAAAACGCTACCAGGTCGCCAAGGACCTCTCCGACAATCTGACGATCGGCTACAACACGTCGGAAGTCATCATGGCGCGGTTGATGCAGACGACCAACGCCAAGGAACGGGTCTATTCGCAATCCGTCAGCTTCTTCTCCACCAATGATTCCGTGCTGACCGCTTTGAACGCCTCCTTCACGGGGCTTCAGGGCCTGCATGAATCCACCGAGACGCTGAACGCGATGAAGGACGGCGTGTCCAAGTCACTGGAAACGCTCGCCGAGATCGGCGATTCGGTCCAGGAAGCCGCGCTCAAGGCCGGCTACGGCCCGACCGTTCAGGCGGCGGCCGTCAAGAAGCTCGTGGATTCGGTGATCAACTTCCAGGTCAACTCGCGCGAGATCATCAGCGAAATGCGGACGATGTCGACCAGGAACTCGGAGGAAATCCGCGACGCGGTGGAAGACGGCAAGCGCCGGCTGGCAAAGCTCGCGGCCCAGGGCAACACGATCGGCGCCTGAGCCGGATGCGCTCGCAGACCACCGAACAGCGGCCGCGACGGAACCACCGCCCGGCCGCCACCGTGACGGACCGACCCGCAGGCGGTATGGCCACCGACCTGGCGGGATTGCATGACAACTGTTGAACGGGAACGAGTGCATGCCCTCCGACACCGCCTCCAAGAAGGCGCCACTCGATGAACTGATGATGGCCATGGACGTCGTGGACACGCTGCGCCACGACGAGAGGATCGCGCTCAAGGAGCTCGACGCCGACCAGCGTGACGAGCAGATGATCGACCGCCTTCGCGATCTCTATCAAAGCCAGGGCATCGAGGTGCCCGACCGGATCCTGCACGAGGGCGTGGAAAGCCTGAAGCAGAACCGCTTCGTCTATGCCCCGCCGGCGGCCGGTCTCCAGCGCACGCTCGCGCTGGTCTACGTGACACGCATGCGCTGGGGAAAGTGGTTGCTGATCGCGCTGCTCGTCATGGCGGCAGCCGTGCTGGCCTGGCGCTATCTGGTCGTTGCACCGCGCGAGCGCGCCGCCGAGGCGTTGCGCATCGAGTTGAGCGAAACGCTCCCGGAAGAGGCAAGTGTCCTGCGCGGGCGGATTTCCGATCTCGCGGAGGTGGAAGCGGCGCGCACGCAGGCCGAAACGCTGGCGGCAATCGCGACATCGGCCGCGGCGGCGGGCGATGCGCAGGCCGCGCGCGGCGCGATCAAAGATCTTCGCGCGCTTGAAACGCGGCTCCGCGAGACCTACGAGGTGCGCATCGTGTCGCGGCCGGGCGTGCCGACCGGGGTCACACGCATTCCGGACGTCAACCGCGCGACGCGCAACTACTATCTGGTCGTGGAGGCGGTCGCTCCCGGCGGCAAGGTTCTGCAACGCGAAATCGTCTCCGAGGAAGACGATGAAGCGACCACGGTCGGGATCTGGGCCCAGCGCGTCCCAAAAACCACGTTCGATGCGGTGCGCCAGGACAAGGAGGACGACGGAATCGTCCAGAACGCGATCCTGGGCACGAAGGCGAGCGGGCGTCTCGAACCGGTCTGGAATGCCGCGGTCGAGACCGGGGCAATCACGAAATGGTAGCGGCTAGGCGGGAACAGCACACATGGTGAGTGGACGCCAGACCCTCGGGTCAATCGAACGCACGCTCAAAGATTTGCGCGGCGAGGAATCGCGGCTGACGCGGCGCGTCGAGCAGGCAATGCGCGAGCTCAACGACATGCGCGCCAAGGAATTGGATGCCTACCGCGAGCTTGCCCGCTTCCGCCTGCGGGATGGTGGCGATCGCGCGTTCGGTCAGCGCATCGACAAGGACGAGGCGCAGGCCCGCCACCATCTGGAACAGCGCGAGCTCGCGCTTTCGGCCTTGCGCGCGGAACGCGAGGCGCTCGAACGCGAGATTTCGGATGCGACCGAGGAGCGTCGGCGACTGACCCGCGAGCGGGATGCGGCCAGCGACCGGCTGGACGCAATCCTGGAGCAGGTCGACGCGCGGCTTGAAGCCGACCCGGCCTTCCAGGCGCAGCAGGAGGCGCTCGAAACGGCGCGTGCGATGGCTGTGGCGGCCCGCGCAAAAGCCGATCAGGCCAAGGCGGACCGCACCGAAAAAGGCGCCGCTTACGAGAACGATCCACTGTTCCTCTATCTGTGGCAACGCGGTTTTGCCACGCCGGACTATGCCTCGGGCGGAATCGTGCGCCTGCTCGACCGCTGGGTCGCCGGACTGGTGCGCTACTCGGATGCCCGGCCCAATTACGCCATGCTGGTGGAAATCCCGGAACGCCTGGATGCCTATGCCGCAGACCGGGAGGCTGAGGTCGAAACGGAAGTGGCCGGGCTTGGCGCCCTGTCCCGTCAGGCGGCAGCGGACATCGCCGGAGAGGATCTCGCCACTGCCATCGAGACATCCGAGTCCGCGATCGAGGAGTTGACCCAGCGCCTCGAGGCGTTGGAAGCAAGTCTCCAGGAGCTGGCATCGCGCGAGCAGCGCCTCCACGCCGGCGAGGACGAGGACTACAAGTCGGCCGAGGAGGCCTTGTTGCGCTCCCTGCGCTCCGAGGAACTCACAACCCTTTGGAAGGAGGCGCGCGCCACGCCCTCGCCGCAGGACGAGCGCATCGTCCGCCGCCTTCAGGACCTCGACGCATCAATTGCCCGTACGGCACAGGAAATCGAGGCGGATCAACGCGAGCTGCGCGGACTGGCGGAGCGCCGGGACGAACTCGCCAAGGTCGCGCGGCGCTTCCGCGCCAAACGCTACGATACCTGGGACTCCACCTTCGATGACGACAGCCTGACCGGCGTGCTTCTCGGCGAACTCGCCAAGGGCGCGTTGAGCGGTGCCGACTATTGGACCCGCGCGGAAAAGTCCCGCCGCCGCCGAAAGCGGCACGGGCGCAACATCGGCTTTCCCGGTGGCATCGGATTGCCCGGTTCCATGGGCGGCACCTTCCCCGGTGGAGGCGGTGGCAGCGATGCCGGCGGATTCGGTGGAGGCGGCTTCGGCAGCGGCGACAGCTTTGGCGGCGGCGGCTTCAAGACCGGCGATACATTCTAGGAGTGACCCGGAACGCGCCGGGTTCGCCGCCTTGCGTGGCGCGAATTGCGAGAAATGGCCATGACGACCCCCGGGACCTGCCAGACCTTTGCCCGTTACAACACCTGGATGAACGGCAAGCTCTATGCCGCTTGCGCAGACCTCGACGATCACACGCGCAAGACCGACCGCGGCGCCTTCTTCAAGTCCCTGCACGGCACGCTGGACCATATCCTTCTGGGTGACCGGATCTGGCTGAGCCGCCTGACCGGCAGCGATTACCCCCGCGCCGCGATCGGCACCGAGCTGTATGAAGACTTTGAAGACCTTGCCGCCGCGCGGCGGGCCATGGATGCGGAGATCGAAGCCTTTGCCGACGGTCTGACACAGGAGTGGCTGGCGAAACCGCTTTCCTGGACAAGTGCGCTCGACGGAACGAAACGCTCACACCCGCGTTGGCTTCTTGTCACGCATCTGTTCAACCACCAGACCCATCACCGCGGCCAGGCGACCACCTTGCTGTCGCAATTGGGAGTTGATATCGGAAGCACTGATTTGCCATGGCTGCCACAGGTCGGGGAGATCTGAGGCACCGGGCCGATATGAGATTTTTTAACCTTGACCTTGCATCCTTGGCCAAGGCTTATACGCGACATCCAACCCGGACCGTGCCTCGTCGGGAGGGACATTTTCGCAAGGGACCGCCTGAAATGCTGATCCGCCTGACCGTTCTTCTTGCCGCTGCCCTGGCGCTGGCCGCCTGCCAGTCCGGACGCAGAAACAATGCCCCGGTCGCGCCTCGAGCCGACGTGCTGACCGTCACCGCAGGCGCTCAGTCGGTGAACGTGCGCGCCGATCCTGAGACCATCCGCCGAAGCATCGTGGCGAGCGCATCCGAGCGCGGCACCCCGATTGCGCAGAACCAGCCGAACATGGTGGTTCTGGAACGCACGGTCACGGAAGCGAACCCCGCACTCGACTCCGAATTCGGGCCCTCGGACAACGGCGAGCGCAAGTTTCGCATTCGCGTCCGCTTCCAGGGCACACGCTGCGACACGCTCGTCGTCCAGGACGTCTTTGTGGTGAACAACGCCGGCACCGGACTTGAGCAGGTGTTTGCCCTGACACAGCCCCAGTACAATCCGCGCCAGAGCCTGATCGGCCTGAAGGCCAAGGCGGAAAGCGCGGGCGGCTGCGCCTGACGACTGTCCGTCGCAAAGCTCCCGTGCAGGACGCGAAAGTGCCCTGCGCCCTTTCGCGCCGCAAGATTGTGCAAGCCTGGTTGCAATCGGATCGAGGGTAGGCTCTTCTCGCCCGTCGACGGTGCATGTCGCACCCGTAACCCACCTGATCCGATCATGCCCTCGATCTACGACCTGAAAAGCCGCTTTCAAGGCATCCTGCGCCCTTCGGTGTCGCGTCTGGCCGCCGCCGGCATCACCGCCAATCAGGTGACCCTTGCCGCCGTCGGGCTATCGCTCGCCGGCGGTGCGGCGCTTGCGCTCGCTCCCGGACATCCGCTTCCCTTGATCGTGCTGCCGGTGCTTCTGTTCCTGCGCATGGCGATGAACGCGGTCGACGGGATGCTCGCACGCGAGCACGACCAAAAATCCTGCCTCGGTGCCGTGCTCAACGAGCTTGGCGATGTCGTGTCGGATATTGCGTTGTATCTCCCCTTCGCGCTCCTGCCCGGCGTCGCCGGCTGGCTGCCGGTCGCCATCTGCCTGCTTGCCGTGATCGGCGAGATGACCGGCGTCGTCGGGATCCAGATCGGCGCATCGAGGCGCTACGACGGACCGATGGGCAAGAGCGACCGCGCGGTGGTGTTCGGCACGCTCGGCGTTTTTCTCGGCGTCGGCCTTGTCGGTCCGACAATCGTCGACATCGTGCTCGGCATCACCGCGCTGCTTGGCGGGGTGACCATCATCAACCGGGCGCGACACGCGCTTTCAGAAACAAAAGAGCCCCGCCCATGACCCTGTTGCCGATCCATATGGCACTTGCCGGCATCTGGGGGCTTCTGGTTCTTGCCAGCCTGATCGTCTTTTCCCTCACCCGGCTTCAACCCGCAACCGACCACTCCGAACTGGTGCAGCGCACCACCAGCTGGTGGGCGATGATCGCGGTTTTCACCGCCGCCTTCCTGCTGAGCCGCACCTTCTCCATCGTGATCTTCGCGCTGGTCAGCTATCTCGCCTTCAAGGAATACCTGTCGATGATCCCGACACGCCGCGCCGACCGGCGGGTGCTGTTCTTCGCCTATCTGGCGATCCCGCTGCAATACTACTGGGTGTCGAGCGAATGGTACGGCATGTTCGCGGTTTTCATCCCGGTCTACATGTTCCTGTTCCTGCCCTTCGTCATGCTGTTGTCGCAGCAAACGGAGGGTTTTCTGAAAGCCGTCGGCACCTTGAACTGGGGGCTGATGCTCTGCGTCTTCTCCATCAGCCACGCCGCCTTCCTGCTGGTGCTGCCGGTGGACGGCCCCGGCTCGATTGGAGGGACGGCCGCCTCCGGCGCGGGGCTCCTGCTCTTCCTGGTGTTTCTCACCCAGTTCAATGATGTTGCCCAATACACCTGGGGCAAGCTCTTCGGGAAAACCAAGATCGTTCCCCGGGTCAGCCCGAAGAAGACCTGGGAAGGCTTTTTGGGCGGCATGCTGACAACGACCGTCCTCGCGGTTCTGGTCGCGCCGCTGGTCACACCCTTTACAGCGCTGCATGCCGGCATCGCGGGTGCGATGATCGCGGGCGCGGGCTTCATCGGCGATGTCACCGTGTCGGCCGTGAAGCGCGATCTCGGCGTCAAGGACACGGGCGCGCTGATACCAGGGCACGGCGGCATCATGGACCGGATCGACAGCCTGACCTTTACGGCGCCGCTGTTCTTCCACTTCACCCGCTATTTCTACACCTGAGCGGACGTCATGACCCGCGCCCTCCAGCTCCTGTTCTTCGTTCTTGTGCGGGTCGTCGTCACCTTCGTGCTCGGGCTGAACGTGCGCCGCCGCGAGCTGCTGCCCACAAGCGGCCCGGCGATCCTGGTCGCCAATCACAACAGCCATCTCGACACGCTGGTGATGATGAGCCTGCTGCCGCTCAAGCAACTCACCAGCCTGCGCCCGGTGGCGGCGGCCGACTATTTCCTCAAGACCCGCGCCATGGCGTGGTTCTCGCTGAACATCCTGCGCATCATCCCGATCGAGCGAAGCGGCGGCGCGCGGCGCGAGGATCCGCTCGCCGCCTGCCACGAAGCGCTGAAGAGGCACGAAATCCTGATCCTCTTTCCCGAAGGCAGCCGCGGCGCGCCGGAGGAAATGACCGGCCTGAAAAAGGGCATCGCGCATCTGGCGGAAAAAAACCCGAACGTCCCCGTGACACCGGTCTTCACTCATGGCCTCGGCAAGTCGCTCCCCAAGGGCTCGTTCCTGCTGGTGCCCTTCTTCTGCGACATTTTCGTCGGCGAGCCGATTTCATGGCCGGGAAGCCGCGATGCCTTCATGACGACACTCGCCGCCCGTTTCGCCGAACTCTCGACGGAGAAAGACTTTGCCCCCTGGGAATAGGCGCGCCTTTTCGTTTGCCGCCATCTGGGGCTTCGCCGAGGCGGTGGTGTTCTTCACCGTTCCCGACGTGCTGCTGACGTTCCTGGCCCAGACCTCGCTGCGGCGATCATTGCTGGCCAGCCTGTTTACGGCTGTCGCCGCCTGCACCGGCGGCGCGCTGGTCTACGCGCTTGCGCTCACCCGGCCTGACGCGGCCAACGCGCTTCTGCTCGCGGTCCCGGGGATTTTCCCGGACCTCATCACCCGCGCGGCCGCCCTTCTGGGCAATGGACTTCTTCCGGGACTGGTCGAGGGATCGCTGACCGGCGTGCCCTACAAGATCTTCGCGGTCGAGGCGGCTGAGACCGGAACGCCGCTCGCGCTCTTCGTGCTGGCAAGCCTTCCGGCCCGCCTGCTGCGCTTCACGCTGTCGTGCCTCGCGAGCTGGCTGATCTTCGCCAAACTGCTGGCGGGCGTCTCCCTGTGGACCCGGCGGATCCTGCTCGGCGCATTCTGGATCGTGTTCTATGCACTCTATTTCGCCGGACTGGAGTGAAAAGCGGACGGCACGCGATCAACTCGCCAGCACGTCCTTCACCACGGTGGCCAGCTGCTTCAGCGTGAAGGGCTTGGGCAGGAAGGAGAACTTTTCGTTTTCCGGCAGGTTCTTCTCGAAGGCGTCTTCCGCGTAGCCCGAGACGAAGATGATCTTCAGGTCCGGCTGGGTCTTGCGCAATTCGCGCAAGAGCGACGGCCCGTCCATTTCCGGCATGACCACGTCGGAGACGACCAGATCGACCGCGCCACCGGTCTCTTCCATGATCTCCAGCGCTTCCGCGCCGCTTGCCGCCTCGTGCACGGTGTAGCCGCGCGACGTCAGCGCCCGCCCGGCGAAGGCCCGCACGGCCTCCTCGTCCTCGACGAGGAGAATGGTCGCCGAGCCGGTGAGATCGGCCAGTTGCTGCTGCTCGACCGGCTTGACCTCGACCTGTTCGTTCTCGTCGCGCACGTGCCGGGGGAAGAAGATGCGGAAGGTCGTCCCCTCCCCGATCTCGCTGGTGCAGAAAATGAAACCGCCGGTCTGCTTGACGATGCCGTAGACGGTCGACAGGCCGAGCCCCGTTCCCTTGCCGACATCCTTGGTCGAGAAGAACGGCTCGAAGATCTTTTCCATCACCTCGGGCGTCATGCCCGTGCCGGTGTCCGACACCTCGATCAGCGTGTATTCCGCCGCCGGCATGCCGCGGGTGTTGTCATAGGTTTTCGACTGGTCAGCATCGACGTTGAGCGTGCGGATGGTCAAGTGACCACCCTCCGGCATGGCGTCGCGGGCGTTCACGGCGAGATTGACGATGACCTGCTCAAGCTGGTTGAGATCGGCCATCACCGGCCACAGGTCGCGGCCGTGCACGACATTGAGCTCGACCTTCTCGCCCAGCAGACGGTCCAGCAGGATCGAGAGATCGGCGAGAACGTCGTTGAGGGCGAGTTCCTTCGGCCGCAGCGTCTGGCGGCGCGAGAAGGCAAGCAGCTGGCGCACCAGGCCGGCGGCCCGGTTGGCGTTCTGCTTGATGTTCATGATGTCCTGGAAGGACGGATCGCTCGGCCGGTGGCTGGCGAGCAAAAGGTCGGAAAAGCCGATGATCGCGGTCAGGACGTTGTTGAAGTCATGCGCGACGCCGCCGGCGAGCTGGCCGATGGCCTGCATCTTCTGCCCCTGCGCGAATTGCGCCTCCAGCACCCGCTGCGCCGTGGTCTCCAGCACATAGACGATGGCCGCGTCGCCGTCGTCCTCGCCGTCGCGCACCGCCGAGACATAGAAGGTGGCCGAACGCCCGTCCTCACGATCGTCGAGGCGCACGTCCACCGGCGGGATCTCGCTTTGGCCGTCGCCGGCCGCGGACAGCGCCACCGCCAGCGCGGGACGCGCAGTTTCCGCCACCAGATCGACCAGCTTCGCCGCGCCGTTGCCGCCATCGGCCGCCCCGAAGGAGCGCACGAAGGGCGCATTGGTCTTGCGGATCGTGCCGTCGCGCGCAACCGAGGCAATCGCAATCGGCGTGTTGTTGAAAAAGCGCGCAAAGCGCACCTCGGACGAGCGAAGCGCTTCGGAGGCATCCTCGCCCTTGGACCGGTTGAGCACCAGCGAACGGCTTTCGCCGGCGCGCCCCTTGGCGCCGAAGGGCACACGGTGATGGATGCGCACGGGAATGCTGCGGCCGCTGCGCGCGACGAGGTCGAGGTCGAAGATCTCCGTCTTCACCTCGCCGGCCTGCCCGTTCATCGTCAGGAAGAGTTCCGCGCCATCGCCGCGAATGAAGTCCGCGAGCTTCAGCGAGCCGGCCTTGAAGCTGACGAGATCGTAGCCGAGCCAGTCGGCGAGCGTGGCGTTGAGATAGACGAGCCGGCCCTCGCCATCGCAGGAAAAGAACCCCGCCGGTGCATGATCCAGGAAATTGATCACGCGCTGCAGTTCCTGGAAGGAGGTTTCCTGTTCCGTCCGGTCGAGGCTGATGTCCGCCACCTGCCACACCGTGCAGGTTCGGGGTCGCTCCTGCTTGCTGCCCAGCGTCAACGGACGAACCCGCACCCGGTACCAGTGCGGGGTCCCGTCGGACTGGCCGAGCGGATGGGGGAGACGGATCTCCTCCTCCCCGCCGCGATTGTCCTCGGCCGCGCGGGCGAGGTGGAAGATCGCGTCCGTCGCGGCCGGATCGAAGGAAAACACCCGTTCGACACTGCGCACATCGCTTGACGAGTCCGCGCCGACGATGTCCGCATAGGCCGCGTTGGCATAGACAATGCGCCCGTCGCGCTCCGTTACAAGGACGCCTTCCTCGAGGGTGTTGAGAAATTCCGCCGGCACGGGGCTCGGCGTCGCACGCACGGAAAACCGCAACAGGCCAATCGCGCCGGCAAACAGCGAGAAAACACCCACCACGGCCAGCGAGCCGAGAAGCGCAAGCACATAGGGCTCGGCCTGTTCGCGCGACATGACTGCAAGACCGGAGGCCGCGGCGACCAGCGCCAGCGCCAGCAGGATGAGAAGGCCGATATTGCCGGAGCGCTCCGGACGGTCAATCGCCGGCGATCTCGAACTGGAATCCGTCTCGTTCATCTTCAACCCCGCAAGGCGCGTCCCGCCCGCTCTCCCGCTTTTCGTCCCGCTCGCACCGAGGCACCGGCCCTATCCGCGCCACGAACCCCGCTCCCGCATTCGATAAACGAAACCGATCACTTCTGCCACTGCGCGATACTGCTCTTCCGGCACTTCCTGGTCGATGTCGATCGTTGCGTGAAGCGCGCGAGCAAGCGGCGGGTTCTCGATCACCGGAACATTGTTGTCCTTCGCTATCTCGCGAATCTTCAGCGCGACCTGATCGATGCCCTTGGCAACGCAGGTCGGGGCCTGCATGCCCTGTTCGTATCTGAGCGCCACCGCATAGTGCGTCGGGTTGGTGATGACCACCGTCGCGTCCGGCACGGCCGCCATCATGCGCTTGCGCGAGCGCTCCATGCGCAACTGACGGATCTTGCCCTTGACCAGCGGGTCGCCCTCGGTCTGCTTGTATTCCTCCTTGACCTCATGCTGGGTCATCTTCTGTTTTTCGAACCATTTGTTGCGCTGGTACAGATAATCGGCCGCAGCGACGACCGTCATCACCGCCAGGATCGCCGCGATCAGCTGGAGGATCAGCGCACGCGTTTCCTCCAAAAGCACGCCGGGTTCACGAAAGATCATCGTGTCGATTTCCGTGCGATGCGGCCACAGCACCGCGACCATCAGTCCGCTGACAACGCAGATCTTCACCAGTCCCTTGGCGAAATTGACGAGGCTTTCCGAGGAAAACAGCCGCTTGAAGCCGGCGGCCGGGGAAATCTTGTTGAGCTTCGGCTTCATCCGTTCCGCCGACCAGATCAGGCTGTGCTGGATCATGTTGCCGGCGAGCGCGGTAAACAGCAGAACAAGCAGCGGAAGCGCCAGGATGGCCGCGATGCGCGCGCCCGTCCCCCGCCACAGGTCCGTCAGGCCAGGACCATCGACCGGGATCTCATGCGCATGGACGAAATACCCGCGCAGGGCGTTCTGCAACGCATCGGCGGCCCCCGGCGCCATGATCGCGACAACAAGCCCCGTGCCCAGCATCGCGAACCAGGTCGACACCTCCTGGCTCTTGGCGACGTCGCCTTTTTTCAGGGCGTCATCGAGCTTTTTTTGCGTGGGGTCTTCTGTTTTTTCGGAATCGTCGTTTTGCTCGGCCATGCCCTACCCCGCGATGAAACGGCCGAGCGCCGTTTCGAAGTGTCCGAGATACCACATCATCATCGTCACCAGCAGCGCGAAGAGCATCACGCCGCCGATGGCGATGTTGAGCGGCATGGCGATGAAGAAGATCTGCATTTGCGGCATCAGCTTGTTCAATAGCCCGAGACCGAAGTAGAAAACCAGACCCACCACGATGAAAGGCGCGGCGAGACGGACCGCGATGGAAAAGATATCCGCGACGAGCATGGTAGCCATTTCGGCCAGATCGCCAACAGGCAGGCCACTGCCGGGTGGAAACAGCTGAAAGCTGTCATGCATCGCCGCAATCACCAGGAAGTGCAGGTCGAAGGCGAAGATCAGCGTGATGCCCAGCAGGCTCAGGAACGACCCGATCACCGCGCCCTGCTGCCCGTCCATGGTCGGGTCGGTCGCCATGGCGAAGGCAAGACCCGACTGGCTGGCGATGATCATTCCGGCAATCGACAGCGTGTAGGTGATCATCCGCGCGCCAAGGCCGACAAAAAAGCCGATCACGAATTCCGTGGCGAGCAGCATGATGACCCGTGCCAGCGGCGCGGTCGCATCGACCGCGTAGAGCGGTGCCATCAGGGGATAGAAGACAAGGGTCAAGAGCAGGGCGATGGCGAGGCGCACACGCGGCGAGATCGACC
This sequence comes from Stappia sp. ES.058, assembly GCF_900105595.1. Taxonomy (GTDB): domain Bacteria; phylum Pseudomonadota; class Alphaproteobacteria; order Rhizobiales; family Stappiaceae; genus Stappia. The sequence goes on from NZ_LT629784.1 coordinate 2,594,521, forward strand.
CCTCCCCCAGCGCCGGCATCAGCATCATCATCGTGCCGATGCGGGCGAAGAGAAGCATGAAGAGAAGCGCGACCTGCGGCAGAAACGCGACATCGAAGGTCATGACCGACTATCCGCTGCCATTGATGATCAGGTCGGCAAGCCGCGCCGTGTAGCTGCCAAGGACCTGCCCCATGAAGGGCAGCGTCACGAGCAGCGTGAGAAAGATCGCCAGGATCTTGGGAACGAAGACGAGCGTCATTTCCTGGATCTGGGTCAACGCCTGGAACAGCGCGATCACCACACCGACCCCAAGGCCGACAACCATGGGCGGCGCCGAGACGATGATAAGGGTCCAGATCCCCTGGCGGGCGATGTCGAGAACCTCTGGTCCGGTCATGTCGGCATTCTGCTCCCGAGCGCGGCCTTGCGCAATTCCAGCTCACGCGCGGTCCGTCAGGGCACACCTTGCGGGGCCGCTGATCAGATCGGCATGCGCATGATCTCCTGATAGGCGGAGATCACACGATCACGCACCGAAACGAGCGTTTCCATCGCCACTTCCGTCTCTGCGACCGCGGTCACGACATCAACGACATTCGCATTGCCCTGCGTCATCGCAAGCGCCTGGGCATCCGACTTGGCACCCTGCTCGGTCACGGTTTCGACGGCGGACTTGACCATGTTTGCAAAGTCGGCCCCGCCCGTCGACGGCGTTTCGATCTTCTTATCCTGATTCGGCCCGGCAAGGGCGGAGGTCATGCGATAGGCGCCAGCGGCAATCGACGGGGTGGACATGGCGGAAACTCCGATTGAAAAATTCAATGCGCGCGGGGAAGCGCATCAGGGTCAGGCGCGCAGGATATCGATGGTCTTTTGCAGCATTCGCCGGGTCGACTGGATGAGATTGAGGTTGGCCTCGTAGGACCGCTGCGCCTCACGCATGTCGGTCATCTCGATCAATGTGCTGACGTTCGGCATCTTGACGTTGCCGTCCGCATCCGCCGCCGGATGGCCCGGGTCATAGCGTTCCTTGAACGCGGTCTTGTCGACCTCGACGCGCCCGAGCTCCACAACCTCGGCATTCAGCTCGCGATCGAGCGTCGCGCGAAAGGTCGGGATCTTGCGGCGATAGGGTTCCTCCTGCGGCGTACGCCCGGTGGAATCCGCGTTCGCGATGTTTTCCGCGATAATGCGCATGCGCCCGTTCTGGGCCTTGAGCCCGGATGCGGCGATAAAGATCGATTTCACGAAGTCCACGTCGGCACTCCTTCAGGTGTGCGATCATCGGGAAGGGCGCGAATGCCGCCGGCGTATCCGAGGATTCCGCGCGCCTTGCCTCAGCGTGACAGGGCGGTGCGGATCAGGCCGAGCCCCTTGGTGTAAAGGGATGCGACCGTCTGGTAGTCCATCTGGTTCTCGGTCACCTTCATCATCTGCTCCTCGAGCACGACCGTGTTGGCGTCCGGCGTGATTTCGTAGCCATCGGCATCATCCGCTTCCGGCGATCCGGTTTCGCGAACCATGGAGGCCTGCAGATGGCGCGCGCTGGTGCGGCTTGTCTCAAGCCCCGAGGTCCGCGCCTTGAGCGCAGTCTCGAAGGAAAACGCCTTGAGATCCTTGCCGCGGTATCCCGGCGTATCGGCATTGGCCACATTTTCCGCCAGAACGCCTTGTCGCGATTGATGCCACTGCATCTTCGACTTCAGCGCCTGGAACAGCGGAAGATCCGAGATTGTCATGCGTCCGTTCCCGTGTCCGACTCTCTGCGTGCTAGGCAGATCCTGCCGGGTGGATGGTTAACGACGGGTTAACGATTAACACTTCGGTAATTTCCGCCCTTGCATTTCCGCCCGTTTCAGCCGGCAGGATGAGAGACGTTTGCAGGATGCACGAGGAGCGGGGAAAAATTTGCCCGGTCGCTTTTGCCTTCACTCTTTGAGAGAATCGCGCAAACCGGATAAACAGAAATCTGCGCGCGCGGGAATCGCTGCCACGCGGACCTTGCAAATGCGGGGACGCACTCATGACGGCAGCGTGATCGTGACCTATCGGGGTTCCAGGAGAAAAGGCCCAATGGCATGACAAGTTGGCTGGTGGATACCTTCCAGATGGAACCGGGCTGGGCCCGGGGCATCGGATTTTTCATCGCCGTGGTGGTGGTGCTGGCGCTCATCTCCGTGTTTGTCTGGGTGCTGCGCCGCATCGCCGGCACACGGGTCATGGGCGGCCGTTCGCGCCAGCCGAGGGTCTCGGTAATGGATGCGGCAGCCCTCGACGCCCGGCGGCGCCTGATCCTGATCCGCCGCGACAACGTGGAGCACCTGCTTTTGGTCGGCGGCCCGAGCGACGTCGTGGTGGAGCGCAACATCGTGCGCGGTGTTCCCGTTTCCCAGGCCTACCCGCGCCAGTCGACGCAAACGCCGGCGGAGGCCGCGGCCGCCTCGCTTGCCCCGGCGGACAACCCGACGCCTCCTCCACAGGCAGAACCCGCACCCCGCGCCCCGGCACCGCGCCCCGCCGCTCCCGCACAGACCCCCGCCGCTCCCGCACAGCCCCCCGCGGCTCCCGCCCCGGCGCCCAGACGCATGGCCGCCGCGCCCGCGACGTCCGGAAGCCCCCCGGCTCCGCAATCGCCCGCCTCGCAGCCGCTTCGCCCGTCGCCCCGCGCCGCAGCCCCTGCGCCGCGCGCGCCGTCTTCAGGTGCGCCCGCAGCCGATATCGGACCCAAACGCCCGACACCGCTTCACCGCGCCGGCGCGTCGGTTGCGGCAGCCGGCGCCGCCGTTGCCGGCCTTGCCCGCACCGGCTCGCTGCGCACCGGCGACGGCCCCCAGGAAGACACGCCCCGCGTTTCGTCTCCGCGCGTCGACACGCCCGCCTCGCAGCGGCGCACGATCACGCCGCCGTCGTCCGGCCCGGCCTCGACCGCACGCACCGCATATCCGCAGCCCGACGAGGAGCCGAAGGTCCCGGACGTCTCCGCTCCATCTCCAACGGAGAGCGCGACCGCACCGCGCGCGCCGTCCGACGCGCCGAAAACCGAACCGCCGGTCGTCGCGCCGCCGCGGGGATCAACCCCGACGCCTGAAGCTGCAGGAAAGGCACCCGACAGCGGAACGCCGGACGTCGCCGCAGCCTCGGGAAGCGGCACCCCGAAGCCCGATCCTGCGGATGCAGTGCCGACCACGTCGGAAACGTCCGCGCAGTCCCCCGCGAGCAGCTGGCGCAAGCCGGAGAACCCGCCGCAGGCTACGCAAAAGTCGCCGGACAAAACACCGAACGACATTGCCGACGCCGCAGCGGACACGGGGTCGCAGCGAGAGTCGGAAAAGGCCGGTCAGCCGGCGCCGTCTGCCGCGCCAGCAGCGTCAAAGCCTTCGGCCGGCGATCTGGAAGACGCCTTGATGGCGGAATTCGATCAAAGCCGTTCATCCGGAACGGAACGATCCGCCTCTGCCTCAGCCACGAACGCCGGCACCGTGTCGGCGGATGCAACCGGCGACACGCCGTCGGATCCGGCCGCACCGGGTGTGAAGCCTCAGGCCGAGCGAACCGTCGAGACACCTGCAGCACCCGCCGGGGACGACACCAAGACTGCCGAAAGCAACACAGGGACAGGTGGCAAGAAAGACGCGGCCAGCGCCGTGACCATGGATGCGATCGAGGAGGAAATGGCGCGGCTGTTGAGCGAGATCGGCGGATCGAAATCGAAATGATGCCCGCGACCCGGCGCGTCCCGCATTTCCTGCGCGTCGGAGATCTCCGCGGGCGCAACCGTTACGGCGGCCTGATCCATGGGGCATGCCTCTCGTTCGTGTTTTTTCTCGTGCTTGGCGGGAGTGCGCTCGCTCAGGATATCTCCATCGGCTTTGGCGAAGGCACGGGTCTGACGGAACGTGCGGTCCAGCTTGTCGCGCTCCTCACCATCCTGAGCCTCGCGCCGTCGATCCTGGTGATGGTGACGAGTTTTACCCGGATCGTGGTCGTTTTGTCGCTGCTGCGCTCGGCCATCGGGCTTCAGACCGCGCCGCCGAATGCCGTGATGACATCGCTGGCGCTCTTTTTGACCGCATTCATCATGGCCCCCACCTTCGAGGCTGCCTACAACGAGGGTGTTCAGCCGCTTGTCGAAGGTTCTATTGAACTGAACGAAGCCTTCGAGCGCGCATCGACACCGTTTCACAGCTTCATGCGCGCGAATGTGCGCGAAAAGGACCTGTCCCTCTTCATCGAGCTGTCAGGTCAACCGGCCCCCGAGGAACCGGCGGATATCAGCATGCGCATTCTGGTCCCCGCCTTCATGATCAGCGAGTTGCGACGGGCATTCGAGATCGGCTTTCTGCTGTACCTGCCGTTCCTGATCATCGACCTGGTTATCGCCTCGGTATTGATGTCGATGGGCATGATGATGCTGCCGCCGGTGGTGATATCCCTGCCGTTCAAGCTGATCTTCTTCGTTCTGGTGGACGGCTGGAACCTGATCGCAGGCAGTCTGGTGCAAAGCTTCGCCAGCGGCTGAGGCAACGGCACACGGATCGCTCCGCACTCCAGATGCTTGACGGATGACCGGCCCGCTCCGCACACCCGTCTTCGCGGTGTTTGGCCAGTTTGCAGGCCACGCACGCCGGTCTTGATTTATGGCTAGCCGGCGGTCCCGCCCTGTGGCGCCGCGTCGCGCGTGCCTGCCCCGCGTCGGGCCGTGCGGTCGTCGGCCGGCTCGACCGCCGGCGCGGGGGCCGCGGCCGGCAGGGTCGACATGCTCGGTTGCAGATACTTGCGCTGATATTCCGTGAGGAAGATATCCAGACTGTCGACCGATTCCAGACTGTCGAGTACGGACATGAACTCCACGCCGCGCTCCTCTGCCGGACGCGTCACCACCCGAAAGGCTTCGGCCTCCGGACTGTCGCTCATCTTGGCGCTAAACTTGGTCTTCAGCCGACTGAGGCTGAAAGTGTCATCGGCCAGCGAATACCCGATCGCCGCCTTCAGGATGTCGGCGCGCTCCTGGTCGGCCAGGGGAATGGCGTCGGACCAGCGCCCGCCGACAATGCCTTCGAGTTGTTCACTCGCCTCGCGCCAGCTTTGCGCCGCCCACAGCGTATCCGCCCTGAGCCGCTCGACGTCTTCGCCACGCATGTTGCGCACGATCTCCAACGCCAGGTCGGGCCGCCCGCTTTCGGTCAGGGCGCGGGCCTCGACCATGTTGCGCTGGCGCTCGAGCTCCCGCGGCAGCTTTGCCTGGCGGGTCTTGTTCAGCACCTGCAGCGCTTCCTCCGGCTTTCGGTCCATGAGGTAGACCACGCCGAGGTCAGCCGCGATCTGGGAGCGCGCAGCCCCCTTCAACCGGTTGTCGATCTGGTGCCGCAACAATTCGGAGGCCTGGTCGAGCAGGTCCATCGCCACAAGCCTGTTCGCCAGCCCCCGGACCATCTCGTCGCCCCGTCGCCCGATAGGGGTCATCTCGCGAAAGTCGTAGAACAGCGCCAGTGACTTGATCGGCGACATGCTGTCCGCCTCGCCATTCAGGAAGAGATTGGCGAACACCGCCCCCATCTCGTCTTGCAACAGGCGCGTCGTATCCGCATCGCCATCGGCCTGAACGGCCGACTGCATCGCCTCGAATGCCTTGCGATACTCGCCGTTCTGGACATGCAACTGGGCCAGAAAGCGCAGCGTTTTCAGTTCGGTTTCATCGCCACGCCACGAGGCTGCAAGACCAGAGAGCTTTTCGACAGTCTCCGTCGTCGTGATATCGCCATCCCGGTGCCGAATCCGAAGTCCGCGGTAGACGGCCTCTGCGGCAAGGGGACGTTCGCCCGAACGCTCAACGAGATCGAAGGCTGTCAGCGCCTCGCGAGACCGCCCGGAGGCATCGGCGATCTGACCGCGAATGATATCGTAGCGCGCCGCCTGTTTCTCCGTGGCGAGGCTTGGGTCGATCTCGGAAAGGACGGCAGCGGCCTGGCCGTAGTCGTTGACCTCGACCATGGTGCGTGCGGCCCCCAGGTTGAATTCCGTCTGGACCAGGATCGGGTAGTTGCCGACGACCGCCCGACCGCGGCTCATCGCGATGCGGGCGTCTGTCCAGTTGCCGAGCGCAGCGGAGGTGATCGTACGCCATACGGCAGCATCCGCATTGTTTGCAAGGCCGGGGCGCTCGAGATAGTCGTCAGCTTCACGCGGGCGCGATGCAAGGGCCTGAGCCGCACCCATCAAGAGGTTGAAGCTCGGATCGCGTGACAGCGCCGGCTCATCCTCGGCGGCAAGCCGCATCAGCCCCAGCGCCTCATGCGCAAACCCGTGCGCGAGGTAGAAGCGCGACAGCGCCATGCGCGGCACCCGGCGTTGCTCCAGCGGCGTGTTGGCGATGATGAATTCCTGCTCCTTGATCTTGCGCAGGAAATCTTCCGTGTCGATGGTCATCAGATTGCCGAGGTCGATGTGCCCCGGCGCCGTCGGATCAGCGACCGGCTTCAGCACCCGCGACCCTTGTGCCAGGTCGCCATGCGAAACGGCAAGTCCGCGCGGGCGTTCCAGAATGACGGAATCGCCGTTCACACTCACCGACAGATCGTCGGCCTTGGCGATGACGGCCACGCCATGGGCCGACATCAGCGTTTCGAACTCCGCGAAGGCTTGCGGCTTCAAGATGCCACGGGCCGGGCCAAGGCCCGTGACCGTGGTAATCATATCGCCAACGAAGGGATCGCGGAGCCGGTGGATCTGCCCCGGGGCGCGAAACGGAATGCTCATGATCGTACCGCCATCGCCGCGCACAGTTCGTTCAAGCGTGAGTGGACGCGACGGTTCGAGAATTGTATTGCCGATGGTCAGCACCCAGGAGCTTCCGTCAACGCCGACGGTTGCCAGTTTCTGGCGCTCCATGTCGATCCGGATGGCCTGCCAGCCCTCCTCCGCCTGCACCTCGACCGTATCGACATCGTCGGCGAGCACCGCGCGCATGCCACGCACATCAATGGGATCGTCGGTGTCGAACACCATCCACATGCTTCCGTGTCGGCGAAACACGGAGGATGAAACAGGCTCGGAAAACGGAAACACGATCCGCACGATGTCGCCGATGCGCCGCGCTTCTGCCGCAACGAACCGTCGGGCCTCGTCGTCATAGCCGGCCGGGGCAGCCTCCGGCGAGACAGGCTCGGGGGGCACTGCCTCAGCTTGGGTTCCATCGAACTGGCGAAGATCAATGGCATTGGGCAGGGTTTCCGCAGCGTCCTGCAAAGCGGCAACGCCTGCGCGCAGTCCGTCGTCGGGCTGAGGCGCACCGGTTTCAGGACCGCCGGCCGGCTCGCTCGCCGCACGTGTTTCGTCTTCACCGTCGCCGCGCGACGACGGAGCAGTCGCGACATCACGCACGGACTGCGATCCGGGCGTGTCGGTCGCGGGTTCGACCGCCGTTTCCGGTATGCCAGCCGTTGCCGGTTGCGACATGTCGGGCGACGGGATCCCGGGGCCTTCCTGAGGCGAAACATCCGCCGTCGCGGCGTCGGACTCGACCTGATCTTCCGTAGCCTCGACCTCGAGCGGTCGCGTGTCGCTTGCCTCCTCTTCGTCGGACGGTTTGGCGACAGGCATCGGGGCAACGGGTGCGACCGGATCCGGCGGTGCAGCCACCTCGACCTCGGAAGGATCGGCAGCCGGTGCGACCTGGGCCGTGTCCATGATCGCGCCCGGCCGGGCGGTGTCTTGCCGGGCGGTGTCAGGCGCGGAGGTGTCCGGCTGAGGCACGCTCACCTCCGCCGCCTGGGCCTCCGGCGCGGGCGCATCGTTGGTCGGCAGTGTTAGTCCCGGCGCGTTGACGACCTCGCGTACGCCCTCCGGCGTGCCGTCCTGTTCCTTGAGCGCGGCATCTATCGCTGCATTGACGGGATCGGTCGGCATGTCGCGCGGGGTCACGTCGACGACATACGCCTCCTCCTCGCGAAAGGCGCGAATATCGACGTCGGGCTCGACCCGAAGCAGAAACTTCAACTTGCCTTCGTCGGTAAAGGCAGTCGTGTCCACGACCCCTGGCGGCAGATGGGAGCGCAGTTGCGCAAGGTCGAGCGGCGCTTCGTGATTGAAACTCACTTTCACCATGTCGCCTTCGCGCACGAAGGCTGTATCGAAATTCACGTTCCAGTCGAACGCGAGACGCGTGAAAGTCGGGTGCCGACCGATGCGCAGGTCGACACGGGGCTCCACCTGCCCTTTCAGCCGGGCCTGCTCGAGGGCGCGGGCGCGACGAATCGCATCCTCCGCCCGTCGGGCGAGTTCACGCACAACCTCGTCCGGCAGACCCGGAGGCATGCCCCGCCATGTCGCCGGAAGAAGATCGATGAAAAGCTTTTCGCCCGCTTCCATCGTGTTGACCTTGAAGTCGGACATCAGCGCGAAGCGGATCGCCGATCCGTCCGGATCGCGGCGGGCGATGGAGACATAATTGGGCATGTCGACGGGAATGGTATCGACATCGACGCGCACCTGATCGCTAAACCGGATCCGCAGGACGCCATTGGAGGCAAGCGCATCGTACTGCGGCAGCAGCGTGAGATCCTCGAACGTCAGAACAAGACGCCCATAGCCCTGCTGCTGACTTGCCTCCATCGTCGCATCGAGAGTTTCCGACCGAGCCGACATCGGCCAGAGGACGAGGCAGGCAAGCGCGAGCAGGCGCAAAACGGCAGAAATCGCCGCCGCTCTCGAAGCGACGACGCCATACACTGCTGTTTCATGCCGGCCTGTGTGTTCCACCGGGGTCCTCATCGCGCATTCACCGGCCGACAGTCTAGCGCCAGCAGCTTAACGCCCTCTTTCACCGGCGGCATGACCGCGATCGCCGGCCCCGGGAGGCCCGGCATCGCCACGTGTCAGTTTCCCATGATCTTCGGAAGTTCGGTGGAAACCGGTGCCGTCGCCGTTTCGTCACCCTTGCGGCCATTGACGAGCGCCACCGTCAGCCGTTCGCTGGCTTCCGGAGACATGCGGCCCATGATGTCGGCCATCTTGCGCGGCTTCATCTGCTTGGCGACCTTGAGCAGGATGTCGATATCGAGGCGATCGAAGATCCGCGCCGCATCCTTTGCCTTCATCGATTCATACATTTCGATCAGGTTGCGCAGGTTGCCGTTGCGCTTTTCTTCCTGCTCCTTGCGAAGGGACGAGATGCTGGACTCCAGCGCCTTCATCTCATCGACCTTCTTCTGCAACCGGTCCTCGGTCGCCTGAAGGAGCTGCTGACGCAGTTCGAACTGCTTTTCGCGCTTGTCGAGTTCGCGCCGACGGCCGCTAAGCGATTCCAGAACCTTGCGCTCGGCGATCGACCCTCCAAGCTCCAGCCCGGCCGGCAGCCCGTTGTCGGTCGCTCCCGCGGCCGGCGGAATCGGATCGCTGGACGGCGGCGGCAAAGACGGGTCGGCTTGCGACGACGCCTCATCGCCGGAAGTCGCGTCGGCGGCATTTCCATCGGCGGGGGATGTGTCCGTTGCATCCTGCGTTTGCGCCATCGCCGTCCCAACGCCAACGCCGGAAGGAGCGGCATAGCCGCCCTCCAGCATCAGGCCGGTCAGCTTGAGCGCAAGAAGCGCGCTGGCTGCCAGCAACAGGACAGGGATGAGGCGAATAGGTGTCACGCGGCCTGCTCCGCGGCGCGCTTGCGGAAATGCTCGAGACGGGCGGTGGCTTCCATCGCGGCGGAGCGGATGTCGTTCGCGCGCATCGATCCAGGCCTTGCCGCATGCACCGGCTCGACAGGCGCCGGCATCGGCGGCACGGCGGCGGGCCTTGCTGCTTCCGCGATCTGCGTGATGCGCTCAAGAACAGTGTTGCCGGTCACGATCTGATCCGAAAGCGTGCTCGACAGGCGCTCGGCCGCCACCAGACGCTCCCCGAGCGTCCGGTCTGCCTCACCCGCCGTCGCCTTCAGGCCCAAAATGGCTCGCTCGGCGATTTCGGATGCGGTGATCAGCTCGGAAATGGTCGCACGCAGGCTTTCCTCGTCCGCGCGCAGCCGCTTCAGCCGCTTGTTCAAAACCATGCAGTAACCGATGGTCACCACAAGCAACACGGCGACCAGGCTTTCGATGATCAGTCCAAGGGGCAGCGTGCTCATGTCGGGTCCATTTCCTTTTGCATGGCGCGCTCGAACGCGGCCAGGGTCATTTTCGGCTTCTGCAAGCCACGGTCGACGCGAACGGCGATCGCATCCTCGTCCTTTCCCATCGTCCCTTGTGTCAGCGGAATCCCGCCGCATTTGATCGACACCGGGTCATTGGGCGAAACGTCGAAAAGAAGAGTCTCGCCGACCTTGAGGTCCAGCACACGGCCCAGCGGCATGTGCGTCTCGTAGAGCACGGCATCGACATCGATCTCGGCTGCGTAGATCTCGGTGGCCAGATGGCCTTCCCAGATCGGGTCGCGGCCGAATTTCTCACCCATGAACATTTGCAGGAGCAGATCGCGGATCGGCTCGAGCGTTGCATAGGGCATCATGATTTCGATCTTGCCGCCGCGGTCTTCCATGTCGATCCGCAGCTCGACGAGGATGGCGGCATTGGCGGGACGCGAAATCGCCGCGAAACGGGGATTGGTCTCCAGCCGCTCCAGATTGAAATGCACCGGCGAGAGCGGCGAGAACGCCTGCTCCATGTCGTGCATGATAAGTTCGATCATCCGGCGAACGAGATTGGTCTCGATCGTCGTGTAGGGACGCCCCTCCACCCGCACGGCCGACATGCCGCGCCCGCCGCCAAGAAGCACGTCGATGATCGAATAGATCAGGCTCGATTCAACCGTGCACAGACCGAAACCGTCCCATTCCTCGGCCTTGAAGACACCCAGAATGGCAGGAAGCGGGATCGAATTCAGATAGTCACCGAACCGCACCGACGAGATGCTGTCGAGAGACACCTCGACGTTGTCGGAAGTGAAGTTGCGCAAGCTGGTCGTGGTCAGCCGCACAAGGCGGTCGAACACGATCTCGAGCATCGGCAATCGCTCGTAGGAGACCATCGCCGAGTTGATGAGCGCACGAATGCCGCTCTGGTCGGCAGCGATCGTATCCTCGATGTTGAAGCCGAGGAGGTTGTCGATTTCTTCCTGATTGAGGATTCGGTCGGCGCCGCGCGTGGCGTTTTCAAGCTCGGGCTCGCTGTCGTCGATCATCGCCGCCCATTGGGCCGCCATGTCGTCGCCACCGGCAACGCCCTGCTCTTCGAGCGCGGCGCCCCAGGCGGCGGCAAGATCGTCGTCGTCCTCGCCCTCGCCCTCGCCCTGCTCGGCCAGCGCCTCGCCCCAGGCTTCGTCGATATCGCCAAGATCGTCTTCGTCGGCCATCGGCTGTTCGACCCTATTGAACCAGAATTTCCTTGAACAGCACGCCTTCAACGCGTGCCGGATACACGGCCGTATTGATCCGTCGCAGCAACTCTTCCTTGAGTCGGAACAATCCGGAAGAGCCCTCGAGATCAGCAGGCCGCAATTCGCGCAAATAAACCTGGAAAGCATCCAGGATGCGCGGCAGATAAGGCTCGATCTGATTGACCGCCGCCTTGTCCGCAACCTCGAGCGCGATCCGGACCTTGAGATAGGCCGCACGCCCGTCGGTCGAAAGGTTAACGGTCATCTCGGGAAGATCGTAGAAAACCACTGGCCGCTGCTCGACCACGGGCTCTCCCCCTGGCTCGACCAGCGCGGGGGCTGCATCGAGCAGTCCCAGGAAGTAGGCCGCACCGCCGCCCGCGAGCAGCAGCGCGAGGCCGCCCGCCCCAAGGATGATCAGCTTTTTCTTGCCGCCGCCAGAGGCCTTGGTGCCTTCGGCCTGTGTATCGGCTGCGTCCGCATCCGCCGTCATTGTGGATCTCTTTCGCTGCGCTTCCCTCCCGCGCGTGTATGATTTCTAAAGCCGAAATGGTTAACGAGAGGTTACCGGATCGTTAACGACTTGCAGAATGCGGCAGTTTTTGCCGACCGGTAGGAAAACCACGACGCTTCTGCCGGGCGTCCGCCGGCGCCAATCGGATTTTCCCTTTGTTTTCAAGGCAAGACGGTTTGGCACGCTCCCTGCTTTAGGGTTAACGGGCGCCAGGTCTGGGGAGACGGGCGCTCGCCGGGGAGCATAGGAACGGATCCAATGGAGAACGCCCTTTTGATCGGGCTGTCGCGTCAGGCGGCCCTTCGAAACCAGTTGAACGTGGTGGCCAACAACCTGGCCAACATGAACACCAACGGCTACAAGACGCAGCAGCTCCTGTTCGAGGAGTATCTGATGCCGGTTGCCGAAGCGCGCCAGTTTCAGCAAGGCGACCAGGAATTTTCCTATGTCGTCGACTACGGGATGGCGTCGAATTTCGAACCCGGCTCGATCTCTCTGACCGGCAACGCCTTCGACGTCGCACTGGAAGGCTCCGGCTACCTTGTCGTCGACACACCGGGCGGCGAGCGCTACACCCGCGCCGGCGCAATGCACCTCGACCCCAACGGCCAGCTCGTCACATCGGATGGACTTGCGGTTCAAGGCGAAGGCGGCCCGCTGACCTTCACGGCGGAAGACACCAACATCTCAATCGCCAAGGACGGCACGATCTCCTCCTCCCTCGGAGTGAAGGGCCGGCTGCGCGTCGTCGCCTTTGAGGACAACCAGCGGCTCGAGCGCATCGGCGCAAATCTCTACACCGGCGAGAACCCGGTGCCGGCCGAACAGGTCCGGGTCCTCCAGGGCGCGATCGAGAAGTCGAATGTCTCCGGCGTCGCCGAGGTAAGCCGCATGATCGAAATCACACGAAACTACACCGCCGTGTCGAAGATGATGTCCGACAACGAGGACCTTCGCAAAAAGGCAATCGAGCGTCTCGGCTCGGTTCAGGCCTAAGGCAGCGCAGAAAGGACACACGCGATGAAGGCACTTCATATCGCAGCGACCGGCATGCGGGCCCAGGAGCTCAATGTCGAAGTCATCTCGAACAACGTCGCCAACATGCGCACGACGGGCTACAAGCGCCAGCGTGCCGACTTCCAGGATCTGCTCTACCAGAACCTGCGGCGGATGGGCACCAACTCTTCCGCCAACGGCACGATCGTTCCGACCGGCGTGCAGATCGGCTCGGGCGTCAAGACCGCATCGACCGCACGCATCATGAGCCAGGGCAACCTCAGCCAGACCGGCAAGGAACTGGACGTTGCCGTGCGCGGCGAAGGTTTCTTCCAGATCCAGCTCCCCGACGGCGGCGAAGCCTATACACGCGACGGCTCCTTCGAACGCGACGCCAACGGCCAGTTGGTGACCGTCGACGGATATGCCGTGGCGCCGGGCATCGTCATTCCCCAGGACGCGCGAGATGTCACCATCAGCGCCGACGGTCAGGTTCAGGTTCTGGACGCCAACAATGCAATCCAGCAGCTCGGTCAGCTTCAACTCGCCCGCTTCGTCAACAAGTCCGGTCTGGAAGCCATCGGCGACAACCTGTTCCTGGAGACGGAATCGAGCGGCGCCGCCGTGGTCGGCAACCCGGCGGACGCAGGTTTCGGCGATCTCATGCAAAACCACCTGGAAATGGCCAACGTCGAAGCGGTCGGAGAAATCTCCGACCTGATCGCCGCCCAGCGCGCCTACGAGATGAACTCGCGCATCATCAAGGCCGCCGACGAAATGTCGGCAACCACCTCGAACCTGCGCTGACGCGCAACCGGATGATGAGGAGCCCCGTGATGATCCGCCAGACCCTGATCGCTGCCGCAGTCCTGTTCCTGGCCGCCGGCCAGGCCATCGCGGCCGGTGCGCTGCGATCCCATGTTGCCGTCACCGCCGATGTCGTCACGGTCGGCGATTTCTATCCCGACGCCGGGCGCTTCGCGACGACCCCGTTGTTTCGCGCACCGGACCTCGGCACCAGCGGGCCCGTGCCGGCCGCGGTGGTGGCCGACCGGGCGCGGGCCGCAGGCTACCTCGACGCGCAAACCGACGGCCTGCGTCATGTCGTTGTCGAGCGGCTTGCCGTGACGATCGGCATGCCGCAACTGGAGGCCGCCGTTCGCGAGGCCCTTGCCGCGCGCTATCCGGACGCCGAGCATGACCTGCTCGAGGTTTCCTTGCGCGGCTTTCCCGGAACCCTTCAAGCCGCTACCGGAACACATGATCCCGTCTCCGTCACCTCGGTGACCTGGCGCCGCGCGTCCGGACAGCTGACCGCAAGCCTTCGCATCAACGCCGGCACACAAAGCCGGACCGCGAACCTCACGGGCCGCGCGATGGAAATGGCGCAGGTCTACGCCCTCGCCCGACCGCTTGATCGTGGCGCCGTGGTGCGCGCGGGCGACCTGATCGTCAAGAACGTGCCGCGCACCCGTCTCACGGCCCGTCATGTCGAAAACCCCGAGGAGGTCGTCGGCCTCGCCGCGCGTCGCGGCATCCAGGCGGATCGCCCGTTGCGCGAAGCGGACTTCGAGCCGCCCCTTCTTGTGAAGCGCGGTTCCAAGGTCACGCTGGTGTTCAAGACAGCGGGCCTCACACTGACGACCATCGGCCGGGCCCTCGCCAACGGCGCCGAAGGCGACATCGTCGACATTCTCAACCTTCAGTCCCGCAGGACCGTTTCCGGCATCGTTCGAGCCCATGACCAGGTCGAGGTCGGGCTCGTTCACCGCCGCATCGCACAGCTTCAGGAGACGAACTGATGGCCTCCGCCCCCCGTTTCGCCCGTACGGCGCTCGCCGCGTCGCTCGCCCTGCTCGTCACCGCCTGCGGTGCGGCCGACCGCCTGTCGAACGTCGGCAAGGCACCGCCCCTCACCGCGATCCAGGACCCGACGACAACACCGGGCTACCGCCCGGTCCAGATGCCGATGCCAACGCCCCAGTCGGTCCACTACAATTCGAATTCGCTGTGGCGCTCGGGCGCCCGCGCCTTCTTCAAGGACCAGCGCGCGGCCCGGGTCGGCGACATTCTCACGGTTCTGGTCACGATTTCCGACAAGGCGGAATTCGACAACCAGACTGCCCGCAGCCGCTCCGGCTCCAATGCGAGCGGCACCGGCGGCGCTGTCGGAACGGCGATCAACACCCTGTTCCTTCCCGCCGGCACATCCTCCAACAACCTCGTGTCGGCCGAAGGCGAAACCAGCTTCCAGGGC
Organism: Stappia sp. ES.058; assembly: GCF_900105595.1. Taxonomy (GTDB): domain Bacteria; phylum Pseudomonadota; class Alphaproteobacteria; order Rhizobiales; family Stappiaceae; genus Stappia. Next base: position 2,609,631 of record NZ_LT629784.1, read on the forward strand.
AGCGGAACGGTGGACCGCGAGGAAAAGCTGCAGACCAAGGTCGCAGCCGTCGTCACCCAGATCCTGCCGAACGGAAACATGGTGATCGAGGGCCGTCAGGAGGTCCGGGTGAATTTCGAAGTGCGCGAACTGATCGTCGCCGGCGTGGTTCGTCCCGAGGACATCGCCGCCAACAACACCATCGAAAGCGAGAAGATCGCGGAAGCCCGGATCGGATACGGCGGGCGCGGCCAGATCACCGACGTTCAGCAACCGCGATACGGCAACCAGGTTCTCGACATCGTGCTGCCGTTCTGACGGCAGCGTGACCACGGGCCGCGCGCGGGCTCCCCAGCTTTGCGCGGCTCGTCTCCCCAGCCGGACCATTGCTCCCCAGGCACGGACGGCGAACGGGCACGGTTCCTCTGCTCCCCGGCAGGCCGTGCCCGTTGCATTTTTTGAAAGACCCCGTGGTCTGCGTCAACCGAACGCGCGGTGACCGACCTCAAGCGGGCGCGTCTCGCGGTCGAGCGGATGAATGCCATTCAAGAGACAATCATTCGCCAGCCTCGTCTCCGGCCCCCTGGACGAGCGCTGTGATCCGAACACAGGGTTGAGCACCATGTCGCGAAAGGCGGCGAACAGGCGCGGATCGAGTTTGCCCTTCATGCCCGCCATTTCCGTAATCGCCAGGCGCGGCGTCATACCGGCCTTGTAGGCCCGGGTTTCGCGCAACGCGGAATATATGTCGACGATCGTCAGCATGCGAACCAGCGGGCAGATCTGGCCACCGGCCAGTCCGTCCGGATATCCGGTGCCGTCGAGATATTCATGGTGGCTTCGCGCAGCTGCGATCACCAGAGGTTGCGCGCCACTGCCCTTGCGCAAGGCCTTCGCGCCGCGCAAGGGATGCGTCATGATCGCCCGCCGCTCCTGCTCGCTGAGCGGCCCGGCCTTCTCCAGAATACCGATGGGGATGAACAGCTTGCCGACATCGTGCAGGAGGCTGGCCTTGGTGAAGAGCAAGGTGTCGCTCGCCGACAGCCCGAGGCTCCGGGCGAAAGCGTCCGCATAGCCGGCGACCATCAGCACATGTCGGCACGTCTGGCTGTGGTGCATCTCCACCGCATTGATCCACTCGACAAGGCCGACGCATTCAATGGCAGCGCCAATGTTTCGGGAACTGTCGCTGAGGAGACGCAACGGCAGCGGCCCGTCTTCGCGCATGGCCGCCGCGACCTGCTGAAACAGCGTACCGGTGGTATTGATGGTCTCGATCACCTGCTCGGGATAACCGTCCAGCCGGTTCGCGAGATCCCGGTTCAAGATGCACTGGATCGCCGCGAGCACATCCTCGAGCGGCTGGTGAGCGGCGATGACCCGACCGATACCGACGGATTCGGCCTGTACGATGCCGGCGCGCTCGCTTCCCTTGGCGACATAGACGCAGTCGTCCCGCCGGCGGAGCTCGTCGCAGGCGTCCTCGATCCGAGCGACGTCGTGAAGGTTCCTGAGTGCGGCATGCACAACCATCACCCGCGCGGATGAAACGTGTTCGGGCCCGATTCCCGATGCCGAAACCCGTGCCACGCTGAACATCGCCGCGGCCCTGGTCACAATCGCCGGTGTCTCTGTCTTGTCGTCGAGAACGAAAAGTACATCGATCATCACTTTCGCACCAACCTCCCTCAACGGCAACGCAGGAAACAACATGCCTTTCCGGTCATTGGGAGCAATTACAACAGTTCTCTCTTGTCGAACTCTTAATTCAATCCTTCAAAAATGGATCGATCTGCGGAACAACACTGCTTCAATTTTGAATAAAATAAAAAAAAGACCCGGAAAACCGGGCCTTGAGTCCTGCATCGATCAGTCTGTGGTTTGCGCGACCCGGTCAGAGCCACATCGAAAATCGTCAATCGTCACGATACACCTTTTCGCGGCGCTCGTGGGCTTCCTGCGCCTCCAGCGACAACGTCGCGATCGGACGAGCCTCAAGCCGCTTGAGCGAGATCGGCTCTCCCGTTTCGATGCAGTATCCGTATGATCCGTCAACGATCCGATCAAGCGCGGCATCGATCTTTGCAATCAGCTTGCGCTGTCTGTCGCGCGCCCTGAGTTCAATGGACCGGTCCGTCTCCGACGACGCCCGATCCGCAATGTCAGCGTGATTCTGGCTCTCCTCCTGGAGGTTCGCCAGCGTCTCGCGGCTCTCCTTCAGAAGGTCTTCCTTCCACCGAATAAGCTTGTTTCGGAAATACTCGCGCTGACGCTCATTCATGAAGAGCTCGTCCTCGCTGGGACGATACTCGGCATCCAGCTCAACCGTCATGTCCTACTCCGGCTCCCGTTAGGCCGCGCGGAATATAGCGGTACGAGCCTCAAACGACAACGCCACGTAAGCGGAAAATACTATCATTTTTTTGTCATGTTTTTCAGTTAGTTGATCGGAAATCCAACACAGGCGCGCGCATTTTGGTGCAACGCGACGCCACGTTGTCCGCGTCCCGGCGGAAATTGCCTAGGCATCGAAACGGCCGAGCTTGGCCAGTTCCACCTTCGCCCGAAGCTCGATCTCGTCGATGACGCCTTCGAGTTCCTGATCGCCACTGTCGGCACGTTTCGACAGCATCGCGACAATCCGGTCGAGGCGCTCCGCCGACACGCGACCGCCGAGCAGATCCGCCTTCAGCGATTCCATGCCGTCCAGCAGGTCGTTTCCGCGTGCCACCGCCTTGCGCCGGCCGACAAGCGGGTCATCGACCTCCTGCAGCGCCAGGAGCGCACCGATCCCGGCAATGGAGGCTGCGGCACCGCTTCCCGCCGAGGCAGCCGCGCGCTCGCCCGAGGAGACGGTGAACCCGCCGCCACTCTCGCCGTCGCGCTTCTTCACGCTGCGCCCCTTCACGCCGGAGGCAGGCGTATACCCTGAGATCTTCATGTGAGGAAACCCGTGGTCTGATCGGCACTGTGCATAGGTACACAATTTTCCGAGTTGGTAAACGAAGCGTTAACAAGGCGGCAATTTTTGCCCCTCTCAAGATGGCGCGCGGTGGCCGTTTCGGCGCGACATTCTATTTTATTCATAAAAATCATATAGTTGTCGAATTATTGCCAAACCCCTTACGTTTGGCACGAGCCTCGCATATCGGATCCCGAACATCCAACCGATCGGAATCCGGTTCATGACGCTGACCACCATCCTTCGCGTTTTCACCTTGCTGGCCCTGGTGCTCGGATCAGGCGCTGCCACCGCATCGTCACGCATCAAGGACATCGCCGACTTCGAGGGCGTCCGCGACAACCAGCTGATCGGTTACGGCCTCGTTGTCGGGCTTCAGGGAACCGGCGACAGCCTGCGCAACGCCCCCTTCACGCGGCAGAGCCTGGAAGCGATGCTGGAGCGGCTCGGAGTCAACACCCGCGGCTTCAATCTCAACACCGACAATGTCGCGGCAGTCATGGTGACGGCAAACCTGCCGGCGTTCTCGACCCAGGGCACGCGCATCGACGTATCGGTCAGCGCCCTTGGCGATGCCGACAGCCTTCAGGGCGGAACGCTCCTTGTGACGCCGCTGCTGGGTGCCGACGGCGAGGTTTACGCGATTGCACAGGGTCCGCTGGCGATCGGCGGCTTTACCGCCCAGGGCGATGCCGCAACCGTGACACGCGGCGTTCCGACCGCAGCCCGCATCGCAAACGGCGCCCTGGTGGAGCGCGAGATCGACTTCAAGCTCGCCTCCATGACAAGCCTGCGCCTGGCGCTTCGCAATCCCGACCTGACCACCGCCCGGCGCATGGCGCTCGCCGTCAACGAACTGATCGGCCTGCCGACCGCAGAGCCTCTCGATCCGGCCACGGTGCGCATCGACCTTCCGCGCGAGTTCAACGGCAATATCGTCGACCTGCTCACCGATATCGAGCAGTTGATCGTGGAGCCCGATCTGCCGGCTCGGATCGTGATCGACGAGAACTCCGGCATCATCGTCATGGGGCAGAACGTCAAGATCTCCACCGTGGCAATTGCCCAGGGGAACCTGACGGTGACCATCGCCGAAAGCCCCGAGGTGGTCCAGCCCCTGCCCTTCGCCAACGGCCAGACGGCAATCGAGCCGCGCACCGACATTCTCGTCGACGACGAGAGCGACAATCGTCTCGCCGTGCTGCCGAAGACAGTCACGCTGCAGCAACTGGTCGATGGTCTGAACGCACTCGGCATCGGCCCGCGCGACATGATTTCCATCCTTCAGGCCGTGAAAGCGTCCGGCGCGCTTCAGGCCGAAATCGAGGTGATGTGATGAACACGCTGACCAGCGATCCCGCGCTCACCGCAGCCCAAGGCCGCCTCCAGGCCCTGAACTCCCCGTCCGCCGCAATGGCGAGCAGCCGGGACCAGGCGGAAGAGTTCGAGGCGATCTTCCTCAACACGATGTTCCAGTCGATGTTCGCCGGCTTGGAAGAGGACGGTGGCACCTGGGGCGGCGGTGCCGGTTCGGATGCGTGGAGCGGCATGCTGGTCGAACAATATTCCGACACCATCGCCCGCGCCGGCGGCATCGGCATCGCCGATTCCATCCAGCGCGAGCTTCTCGCCCTCCAGGAGACGCCCGGACAATGAGCCTCGACACCAAGACGATCGCCGCACTGGCGCCCGAGTTCTTCTCCGGCACCATCGCAGACCGCGAAGCTGCGGAAGCCACCTGCCGGCGGCTGTCCGCCACCATGGCGGATCTTCTGGCCGTGGTAGAGCGGGAAACGGAGCTTGTGCGTGCGGGCAAGCTGGAAGAGGCCGGCGAGCTTCAGCCGGACAAGGCGAACCTCGTCAGCATCTACATGCGCGGGATGACCTACGTGCGCGACCAGACCGTCGTGCTCGGCAATCTCGCCCCGACCTCGGTCGAAGACCTCAAACGGCGCCACGCGGAGTTCCAGCCCGTGCTGAGGATCAATCTGGCTGTGCTGGCAACCGCCCGGGAAGTCGCTGACGGACTGATGCGCAAGGTTGCGGAAGGGGCCGGATCCCGCCGCGCGCCCACCACCTACGGCCCGGGCGGCTCCGCGCCTCGCACCCCATCCCCGGCGGACGGCATTTCCGTCAATCGCGCGCTCTGACGCCTGTCCACGACTTCGACGAACCTGAATTCCCGCTTTGATGCCGGCCCGCCACACGGGCCGGCATTTTGCTTTCGGCCTTCCGCTCTCGTCGACAGTCGAGGAAGCGGATCATCCTGCCGGAGAGCCACGCGTTTACGATTTCAAAGGGGGAACGTCGGACCGTATCGGGAACGAATCAGGATCAGCACAGCCCACGATCAAATCCTAACGAACTCTTTAACACAGCATTCACAGTTTTCGCGTAATGTATGTTCGACATTCGAGCAAGTCATGGGCGAATTAACCTTGCTTTCGAAAGCGAATTGGCCAGCGAAATCATAGTTAACTACGAAATGCCTCATGACTTAATCAATATGGCGAGAGACCCGGTTTCCGGAGCTCCGCCTGGTCAGGAGAGTGAGGGCATGGAAACGGGAGCAATCAAGGCGCCCGCCTATCAAACGGCTTTGGCGCCCGTGCGGGGCAGGGAAACAGTCACACCGCCGTCGGCACCGACAGATGTGCCGCCGGAAAAGGCTGTCCAGCCAGCCGAGGAAAGCGCGGCGTCGCGGCCGGAGGCGGAGAACCCGTCGGCCCCACGCCCTGGCCCATCGCAGGACGTCAAACGGGAAGAATACCGCGATACGATCACGGATTCTCTCGTGTTTCGCGCAATCGACACCACGACCGGCGAGGTCATCCGGCAAATCCCGGACGAATCATTGCTGCGCCTGCGTCGGGCCTTTGCGGAAACGACCCACAAGGACATGACCGGCCTCGGCGTCAACCGCAGCCTTTGAACACCGGGCGGGCGTCGCTCGAGCGACAGCCGGATCGCCGAACGCCACCAGGCAGCGGAGCCGGGTCCGCTGGCGCCAGGACGCAGCGCACGGTGCGCCTTGCGAATCAGCTATAGTCGCGCTTCCCACGCTCAGTGAACGGATGGCGCATGCTGGCCCCCTCTCCCGCAATTCTGGAGCAAATGCGCAAGGCGCTTGTCCTGCAGCGCGACGGCAAGATCGGACGGGCCCGCGCAATCTACGAAAAGATCCTCAAGAAAGACCCGCACAACACCGAGGCGGCGCACCTGCTTGCGCTTTGCTTCCGCGAACAGGGCTTTCCAGCGCGTGCGCGCGCGATTGTGGAAGGGATCATCGCGCGACCGCAGGCCGATCCGCGCCATCACATCACTCTTGCCGACATCTGCGCGGAAACGGACGACAGCCCATCCGCGCTGGCGGCGGTGGAGGCCGGGCTTCAAGACCATCCCAACCACGCAGGACTGCTGGCGCAACGCGCACGGCTTGTGCTGGAAACACAGGGCCCGGCGCCTGCTCTTCCTGCCTTCGATCCGGCTGTGCGCGCAAATCCGGGCGACGCCGACCTTTTGTGCGACTACGCCAAGGCGCTCTATCTTGCCGGCGCAGTGGAGGAAGCCCTCAAGATCCTGACATTCCTCCGGGAGTCGGCACCCGATCACGCCACCTCGATCCTGCTTGCCATCGACATTTTGAACGCCCGCGACCGCGCACCCGAAGCGCTCGCGCTGCTGCGCGAGGCGCAAGAGCCCCTGGAGGCGGCCCCCGCCATCGCCAGAAGCCTGAGCCGGGCAAACACGCTCTGGTCCAACGCGAGCTACGACGAGGCCCTGGCGCACGCCCGGCATGCGCTCGAACTGGAACCGGACAACCCGCTTGCGCGTCTCATCCACGGCAAGTCGCTGTTTCGGCTCGGCCGATTCGATGAAGCCGCCGAAACGCTCTCACGGGGGCTTGCGCTCCATCCGAAAAACGCGGACCTGCGAAACATTCTCGGGTTTGTCGAGGTTCGCCGCGGCAATCTGGCGACCGGTTGGGCGCATCTGGAAGCGCGCTTTTCATCGGATCAGCCGGGGACCATCCACCGCAGCTTCGATCAACCCGCCTGGACCGGCGACAGCGACACGGGCCGCGGCCTGCTTCTCTGGTCCGACCAGGGCGTCGGCGACGTGTTCCGCGCCACGACCATGCTCAGGGAAACCGTCGCCCTTGCCGGACGGGTGATCCTGGAGTGCGGGTCCAAGAACCTCGAGATCATGTCGCGCAACTTTCCGGACGTGACATTTCGCGCAAATGCGCTCGACAAGCTTACCAGACGCCCGGTTCATGACGATTTCGATACCCAGCTGTCGCTCGGCTCTCTTCCCATGATCCTGCGCCCGACACTCGACAGCTTTCCGAAGCGCGCGCAGTGGATCACGCCGGAACCCGGCCGCGTCGCCCGGTTTTCCGATCGCGGGATCTTCCGCGACGGGCGTCCGGTCATCGGCCTCTCCTGGCGCGGACGCACGAAGGGCAACCGCAATGCGCATCTCTACATCTCGCTGGAGGCACTGCGCCCGATCCTGCAACGCGACGACTGTGTCTTCCTGTCGTTGCAGTATGGCGATCTGGGAGACGAACTGGCGCGCCTGAAGGCGGAAACAGGCATCGAGATCACGCATTTCGACGACATCGACATCTTCGACGATCTGGAAAATGCCGCGGCCCTGTCGTCGCTCGTCGATCTCTATATCGCGCCGGATTGCACTGGCGCGGACATCGCGGCAACGCTCGGGGTTCCCGTGTGGCGCTACGCCGGCACCACAAGCCCGATCCTCGCCGGCGACGGGTCGACCCCCTGGTACCCGTCGACACGCAGCTATGTGGTGCCGGCCGGCAGATCCGCCGATGCCCTCGTTCCCCGTCTGGCGAGCGACTTCGATGACTGGCGCAAGGGCCGGGATGGAAAAAACGCCGCCACGACCGCGCGCATGTCCGTTCAGAAATAGGCTTCCAGACGCTCCAGCGCGATCCAGAAGCCCTCGCCTCCGTTCTTGTGACCCTGCCACACCTCGGGCACGAAGGACGCCTTTGGGCAGGCTCCATCGAGAACCTGGGCGAGGTGGGCGAAATCGATCTCGCCCTCGCCGATCTGCAGCCCCTCCCCGTCGACCCCTTGCGCATCGACCAGATGGAGATGTGCCGCATGCGGTGCGACGTCGTCCAGGAACGCTGCAAAGGACGCGCGCGCGTGCACGCAAGCGAGTTTGGAATGGGAGACATCGAGACAGACCCGCATCGCATGATCCCGACAGAATGACGCGATCTCCGCGCCGTCCAGAAACAGATTGTGGTAGCGCTGGCCGCCGAAATGCCAGGGAAACGGCGGCATGGTCTGCGGGATCAATTCCACCCCGGCATCCTTGAACCGGTCCAGCCCCTCCGCCACCCGCTCATAGAGCACACCGCGGGCATCCGGTGACAGGAAACCGTCCTGTGTGAAGCCGCCAACATTGACGACGATGCGGGGCAAGCCCGACGTGCGGAACCGGTCGGCCAACCGCGCCGTGAGCTCGACGACCCGCGCCAGTTCCCCGAGCGAATGGGCACGGTAGTCGGCATTCCCGCTTGCCAGGTCGAGAACATGATCTCCTGCAAACAGCTCCGGCGCATGCACCACCAGATCGTATGGGTAGGCAGCGGATGTCAGGTGGTCTGCCGGATCCAGCTCCAGATCCATGTAGCTGAGATGGAACTCCAGCAGATCGGGATTGCTGACACGCGCGAGGGCGTCGGCATCGTGATAGCGCACAGGAAGACCGAAGGGCCGGCGAAACCTGTAGGCCCGGGGCTTTGCACCGTCGCGTCCGAGATCGCTTGCAAAGAACGGCTCGCCGGCGCCAAGCGCACGCGACAGGACCTGGCCGGCAAGGTCGGTCTTGCGGTAGGGGGCCAGACCGTTGCCGGGACTGCGCACGGCAATATCTGCCTCTGCCACAGTCGTTCCGGCCGGCAGGTCGCGCGCGGCAACAAGGCTCTTGCCCAGGACCTCCCGGTTCATCAGTTCGCCTTGCGTGACCTTGCGCGGCTTGGCCGACCCGAGCGCCGCCTCCACATCGCGAATTCCGGCCACCATCTCGGCAAACTCGCCGGGCAGCAGACTGACGCGATGATCGTTTCCTTCCTGGCTCCGGTCGAAGGTGAAGTGCTTCTCGATGATCGAGGCGCCCCGCGCCGCGGCGGCAATGGCGACCGCGATGCCGCGTTCGTGGCCGGAGTAACCGATCGGGCAACCACGTCCGATGTCGCCAAGTCGCTCCATATAAGCGAGATTCACATCCTTGGCGGGAGCCGGATAGGTCGAGTTGCAATGCAGCAGCGCGAAGGCTGCGCCGCACTCGCGCATCACCCGCACCGCATCCACGATCTCCGCTTCGTTCGACATGCCGGTGGAGGCGATCAGCGGCTTGCGGGTGCGCGCAATCGCCGAGAGCAGGTCGTGGTTGGTCAGATCGGCGGAAGCGACCTTGTAGCCGGCGAGGCCGACGCCTTCCAATGCGGCAAGGCTTTCCTCGTCCCAGGGCGTGCACAAGGGGATGATACCGGCCTGGCGCGCATGCTCGAAAGCGGCGAAGAGCGCATCGGGCGTCAATTGGAAGCGCTTCAGAAGGTCGAGCGTGTACTGCGCGCCCAGATCGCGGCGTTCCTCCGCCACCGTTCCGTAAAGACTGTCGATGTCGCGCATCTGGAACTTCACGCAATCAGCGCCGGCCGCATGCGCGGCATCGATCAGCCGGAGCGCTGTATCCAGGCTGCCATTGTGGTTGTTGCCGATCTCCGCGACGACAAAGACCGGCTGTCCCTTGCCGACCGCCCGGCCATCGATGGAAAATCCGTGGGAGTGACGGTTGGCGAGCCCGACAAGCCGCCGCTGGCGATCGACCAGCGGAACATAGTCGACACGCTCGGAAAACAGCGCGGCAATTTCGCCCGGCGGCAAGTTCGCGGAGGCCGAGACAAAGTCCCGGTTCATGGCGTGCGAAACGGGCAGGTCGAGCCTCAACTCACGCGACCCCAGCAGCCAGCGCCGGAAATCGCCATCGGTGAGGATCCCTTCGAGCACACCGTTTTGCGCCACGGCGAAAACGAGACCCGAGCGATTGTCGCCGATCTTGTTGAGCGCATGACCAAGGGTGTCGTCGGTGAAGACGACGAAGGGCGTTACATTGCGCTCGATGATCATGGCAGCGCGCGTCTCATCAGTGTCTCGACCACGACGGCATCGTCGATGTCGTCAATTTCCCATGATTCGCAAGCCTGTGTCTCAAGCATCGCGATCCGCCCGCCAAGCCGGTTGTGCTCGCTTAACAGGATGTGCGTGCGGGTAAGATAGATCGAGCCCGTTTCCCGGTAGCGACGGTCGGCGGGAGCGATGTCCTGGCGACGCGGCCGGTTGCGATAGTCGTAATGCGCCTTCGGGGCGGCGGGATCGCTCCAGAAGAACGCGTGGCTTTCCACCACCGACAAAAGCGAATCCGCGCCTTCGCGCCGCAAGGTGTCGATCGCCGTGTCGATGGTGCCGGCAAGCCGCAGTGGCGAGGTCGGCTGGAGCAGCAGGACCGCGTCGGGAAGCCCGTCCGGGCACCACGCCTCCAGCACATGCAACAGCACCGGCTCCGTCGCCGTTTCGTCGCGGGCAAGCTCCCCGGGTCGCAAACCCGGCACCTCGGCACCCGCCTTCCGTGCGACTTCCGCGATTTCCGGACCATCGGTGCTGACCACCACCCGCCCGACGGATTCGGCCGAGAGCGCCTGCTCAATCGACCAGGCGATCAACGGCTTGCCGTTGATCTCGCGAATGTTCTTTCCCGCAAGCCCCTTGGAGCCGGCGCGCGCCGGAATGATCGCCAGCACCTTCATCTCCGCCGTGTCCGCCATGTCCTCTCCCCACACAGAGCCCCGCCTCAAGGCCTTCTGGCGACTATAGGACAGACACGCCGCCCAAGGTCCAGCCACCGGCGGTGCGAATGGTCACGCCCTGTTTCCGCGACGTGATCGCGCCGCCGGGCCGGCAATTCGCGACTGTAACGCACCATTAACCCTAACTCCCGTTAACCCTTTGTTTTTACGAGCTGTTTGGGAATTCGGACCTAACGTGACCCTGCAACGAGAACCCGTTGTGAAGATCCGCACCAGAAAGGTACGACAATGAGTGTTACTCTCTCCGCTGGCGTTCGCCAGAACCTGCTCAACCTTCAGCAGACCGCTGACATGATGTCGCAGACCCAGAACCGTCTTGCCACCGGCAAGAAGGTCACCTCGGCCCTCGACAACCCGACGAACTTCTTTACCTCCAAGAGCCTCAACTCGCGCGCCGGCGAACTGTCCAACCTGCTCGACGGCATCTCCAACGCGACGAAGACGATCGAGGCCGCCGACAACGGCATCAAGGCGATCACCAAGCTGGTGGAAAGTGCCCAGTCGACGGCTCGCCAGGCGCTCCAGGATGGTGGCGCCGGGTCCGGCACCGTGGTCGAAAGCTCCTCGTCGATCTCCACCAACGGCCTGACGCCGGTCGGTGGCGAATCGATCCAGGACCAGGCCAAGCGCCAGACGCTGTCGAACCTCGGCTTTGCCGCCGGCGACACCATTGACGTACAGGCCACCGACACCGGAACGGGCTCGGTTTCCAACATCTCCATCACCGTCGGCACGACGCAGAAAGCCGATGGCACCGGCCCGGTTGCGACCGTTCAGGATGCCGTCGACGTGATCAACGCCTCGGGCGTCGCAACGGCCGAAGTGACGGATGCCGGCAAGCTCAAGATCGCCGGTGGCGATGCCGACACCGTGAACCTGACGATCACCGACACGGGTGGTGACGCCGACGCTGCAACCACGCAGGCGACCTCGCTGGCCGCTTCGCTTGGTTTCGGCGCCAACTCCAACGTCGATCTGTCCGATCCGGCCGACGCCGACTATGTGGATGCCGGCGAAACCGCCGTCACCTTCACCGACGGTGCGACCGCAGGTGACGCCGACACCCTGTCGATCACCACCCAGGCAAATCCGGCCGCGAACTCCTCTTCCCGTCAGAAGCTGGTGTCGCAGTTCAACGAAATCCTGGGCCAGATCGACAAGCTCGCAGAGGACTCCAGCTACAACGGCACCAATCTGGTGAACTCTTCGTCCTCGACGCTGACCGTGGCTTTCAACGAAAAGCGCGATGCTGCCTCGAAGTCGGAGCTGACCGTCTCGGGCAAGGACCTCACCTCGTCGGGCCTGAGCCTGAACGCCGTGTCCAGCCTGAGCGACGACGAAGCCAACTCGACGCTCGACAGCCTGTCCAACGCGCTGTCGACCTTGCAGGAAACGGCCTCGACCTTCGGTTCGAACCTGAACACGGTGAGCATCCGCGAGGACTTCACCAAGGACCTGATCAACACCCTGCAGACGGGTGCTGACAATCTGGTTCTGGCCGACACCAACGAGGAAGGCGCCAACCTTCTCGCCCTGCAGACCCGTCAGTCGCTGTCCACGACAGCCCTGTCGCTGTCCTCGCAGGCCGACCAGGCAGTGCTGCGTCTGCTCTAAGTCAAAGCGGCTTAAACCAAAATCCGGGCGGCGGGTTTCGACTCGCCGCCCGTTTTCGTATCCGTTGCGATATGGTTAACAAACCCTTTGGTTTAAAAGGCGAATTCAGAACGGGCGAAACATCTGATTAACCTTAAGTTAGCCTTTACGGACCTATTCTGGCTGTGCGCCTCAGGACGAGGGCACCAACGCTTTGGGCAGCCAGAAAGGATTTCCGAATGTCCGATATCACTCTTTCCGCCGGTGTGCGTCAGAACCTGCTTACTCTGCAGAGCACCGCGGACATGATGGCCTCCACGCAGAACCGTCTTGCCACCGGCAAGAAGGTCAACTCGGCCCTCGACAACCCGACCAACTTCTTTACCTCCCAGTCGCTCGGCGCCCGCGCCAACGACCTGGGCAACCTGCTCGACGGCATCGGCAACGCGATCAAGACGATCGAGGCCGCCGACAACGGCATCACCGCCATCACCAAGCTGGTGGAAAGTGCCCAGTCGACGGCTCGCCAGGCGCTGCAGGACGGCGGCGCCGGTTCCGGCACCATCGTGGAAAGCTCCTCGTCGATCTCCACCAACGGCCTGACGCCGGTATCGGGCGAATCGATCCAGGATCAGGCCAAGCGCCAGACGCTTTCCAACCTCGGCTTTGCCGCCGGCGACACGATCACCCTGCAGGCCACCGACACCGGAACGGGTTCGGTCTCCGCCATCCAGATCGACGTCGGCACGACGCAGAAAGCCGACGGCACCGGCCCGGTTGCGACCGTTCAGGACGTGCTTGATGTCGTCAACGCCTCCGGCGTTGCCACGGCCGAGGTCACGGATGCCGGCAAGCTGAAGTTCACCGGATCAGACTCCGAGACAATCAACCTGTCGATCGTCGACACGGGTGGTGACGCCGACGCTGCAACCACGCAGGCGACCTCGCTGGCCTCCTCGCTCGGTTTCGGCACCAACGCCAACATCGATCTGTCCGATCCCGCCGATGCCGACTATGTGGACGCCGGCGAAACCGCCGTCACCTTCACAGACGGTGCGACCGCAGGTGACGCCGACACCCTGTCGATCACCACCCAGGCAAATCCGGCCGCGAACTCCTCCACCCGCCAGAAGCTGGTGTCGCAGTTCAACGACATCCTGGGCCAGATCGACAAACTCGCCGCCGATGCCTCCTTCAACGGCATCAACCTGATCAATTCCTCGTCTTCCAAGCTCACCGTCGCTTTCAACGAGAAGCGCGATGCTGCCACGAAGTCGGAGCTGAAGATCCAGGGCGAGGACCTGACGTCGTCGGGCCTCAACATCAGCGCGGCGACGAGCCTCAACGACACCGAAGCCAATGGCGCGCTCGACGAGCTCTCGAACGCTCTGCTGACCCTTCGGGAGGCCGGATCGAAGTTCGGTTCGAATCTCTCCACGGTGCAGATTCGCAAGGACTACACCAAGGCGGCGATCAACACGCTGCAGACGGGTGCTGACAATCTGGTTCTGGCCGACACCAACGAGGAAGGCGCAAACCTTCTCGCCCTGCAGACCCGCCAGCAGCTGTCGACGACGGCCCTGTCGCTGTCCTCGCAGGCCGACCAGGCGGTGCTGCGCCTGTTCTAAGACACTGAAAAAGTGCAATAATCTTAAAATACCGACCAAATGGGGCGGTGGGGAAAACCCGCCGCCCCTTTTCCGTTACGGCCCGATTAACCTCTTGGAGACGCCCTGTTTATCTTGATTAATTTTCTGCCTCATTTCGCGTTTTGGCACTTCGCCGTTAACGCGTTGTTAGGGATAATTAAGGCACCTTCGTTGAAAGCCTCAGGACGAGGCGGTCCCCGCAACCGGGACTAGGCGAAAGGATTTCACCATGTCTGACATTACCCTCTCCGCCGGTGTTCGCCAGAACCTGCTTACTCTGCAGAGCACCGCGGACATGATGGCCTCCACGCAGAACCGTCTTGCCACCGGCAAGAAGGTCAACTCGGCCCTCGACAACCCGACCAACTTCTTTACCTCCCAGTCGCTCGGCGCCCGCGCCAACGACCTTGCAAACCTGCTGGACGGCATCGGCAACGCGATCAAGACGATCGAGGCCGCCGACAACGGCATCACCGCCATCACCAAGCTGGTGGAAAGTGCCCAGTCGACGGCCCGCCAGGCGCTGCAGGACGGCGGCGCCGGTTCCGGCACTATCATCGAAAGCTCCTCGTCGATCTCCACCAACGGCCTGACGCCGGTATCGGGTGAATCGATCCAGGACCAGGCCAAGCGCCAGACGCTTGCCAACCTCGGCTTTGCCGCTGGCGACACGATCTCTGTGCAGGCCACCGACACCGGAACGGGTTCGGTCTCCGCCATCGATGTTCAGATCGGCACGACGCAGAAGACCGACGGCACCGGCCCGGTTGCGACCGTTCAGGACGTGCTTGATGTCGTCAACGCCTCCGGCGTTGCCACGGCCGAGGTCACGGATGCCGGCAAGCTGAAGTTCACCGGATCGGATGCAGAGACAATCAACCTGTCGATCGTCGACACGGGTGGTGATGCCTCCGCAGCAACCACGCAGGCGACCTCGCTGGCCGCTTCGCTCGGTTTCGGCACCAACGCCAACATCGATCTGTCCGATCCCGCCGATGCCGACTATGTGGACGCCGGCGAAACCGCCGTCACCTTCACAGACGGTGCGACTGCAGGCGACGCCGACACCCTGTCGATCACCACCCAGGCAAATCCGGCCGCGAACTCATCCACCCGCCAGAAGCTGGTGTCGCAGTTCAACGACATCCTGGGCCAGATCGACAAGCTCGCCGCCGATGCCTCCTTCAACGGCATCAACCTGATCAATTCCTCGTCTTCCAAGCTCACCGTCGCTTTCAACGAGAAGCGCGATGCTGCCACGAAGTCGGAGCTGAAGATCCAGGGCGAGGATCTGACGTCGTCGGGCCTTAACATCACCAAGGCGACGAGCCTCAGCGACACCGAAGCCAACACCGCGCTCGACGAGCTCTCGACCGCACTGATCACGCTGCGCGAGGCCGGGTCCAAGTTCGGTTCCAATCTCTCCATGGTGCAGATCCGCAAGGACTTCACCAAGTCGACGATCAACACGCTTCAGACCGGTGCGGACAATCTGGTTCTGGCCGACACCAACGAGGAAGGCGCAAACCTTCTCGCCCTGCAGACCCGCCAGCAGCTGTCGACGACGGCCCTGTCGCTGTCCTCGCAGGCCGACCAGGCGGTCCTCAGCCTCTTCTAGGACGTCAACGGCGCGTCTGCGGACAACGGCGTTCGCGCGCCACACGCACATACGAGGCGGCGGGTCATCCCGCCGCCTCTTGCTTTGACGCCCCGAAAGCGCCGGGCAACGCGCTGCTCACGCGCATTCCGGTGGCGGGCGCTCCTTCAGCGCCGGAACGCCCGGCGGCCGCGCCTGGCGCGTGAAATGACTTCAGGATTTGTTTACTCTAATACATTGAAACACAAACAAATACGGCAATTACTACCCGGCAATTTTTTCCGATCCAAAGCTCTTCTTTTGGAGCACTTATTTGTTGCTTGAATCAACCCGTTGTGCGATTCTGTGATCATGGCACTCAAGATCGAATTACGCCCCCGCGAAAGATTTATCGTCGGCTCCACGGTCATCACCAATGGAGATCACCGAACGCATATCTTTATCGAGGGCAATGAACCGATCCTGCGTGAAAAGGACATCTATACCGCACAGACAGCGAACACGCCGGCGAAGCGGATCTACCTGGCCGTCCAGCTCATGTACCTCAACCAGGACATCGAACGGCACAAGAAGATCTATTTCGAACTCATCCAGGATCTGGTTCAAGCCGCGCCGAGCACGATGGAACTGATCGACGCGGTGAACAATGAGATCTTAACCGGCTCGCTCTACGCTGCCCTCAGACGGGTTCGAAAATTGGTCGATTACGAACGGGAACTGATCGAACATGTACAATCAGGCCACAGCAGCTTATCAGCAGACGGCGCAAACGGCCGTGAGTCCGAGGGAACTGGAAGCGACCCTCTTGATGAAGGCGGCCGCGCGCCTGCAAGCGGTCAAGGATGACTGGGACACCGGCGGTCCCGTCACGCTCGACGAAGCCCTGACCTACAATCGCCGTCTTTGGACGATCCTGGCGACCTCCGTGACGAGCAACGATAACCCGCTTCCCCCCGAGGTGAAGCAGAATCTCGGCTCTCTGGGCGCCTTCATCCTGAAGCACACATTCGATATCATGGCCGAGCCAAACCCGGAGCGCCTGACGACGCTGATCCAGATCAATCGCAATATCGCCATGGGCCTGCGCGGCAACTGACCGCACCGCAACCGGACAGCGCCCGTTCCGCATCCGCTCGCCCGGAATGCTCTTCAAACGCCGGCCCCGTGGCCGGCGTTTCCGCGTTTGGCGACGGAGCCCCGGCAAGAGAGGATCGACCGACGACGGCCGGGGCAAAAAGGCAGGCTCAGGACACAAAAAAGGGAACCGGCAGGCTCAACGCCGGTTCCCTTATTGCTTGCGCCTTCTGCGCGATCAGGAACGCCTTCTGCGTCCGTATCCGGTCTCTACCCGCGCCTTCTGCACGTTCTCAGGCGCCTTCTGCGCCGGTCCCCGGTTCGTATCCTTGCGCCTTCTGCGCCCTCAAAGGCACCTTCTGTGCCCGGTCACCGGTCTGCGTATGCGCCTTCTGCGCGCTCCGGAGCGCCTTCTGCCCTCCGTTCCGGTGCATGTCTTCGCGCCTTCTGCGCGCTCAAGGACGCCTTCTGCGTCCGGCCTCCACGGAGCCGCCTTCCGGCGGCGAGAAACGGTGACGTCCCTCAGAGATAATTCGACAGCGAGAGGTTCAATGTGATGCTCGTTGCCTGATAGCTGACCTCAAGCGCCGTGCGCAAAGACAGGAGCTTGGTCGCCACCTCTTCCTTGTTGATCCCTTCGATCTCGTCGATGACCGACTTGACCGACCCTTCCGCCACTCTGTGGCGCGTTTCCGCGTCCCGCACGGTACGGTGCACGGCGGAGAATTCCATGTGGTTGCGGCGGATGCCGGAGGCCTCCGATCCAGGCGGCGTCAACCCGTCGTAGGAGCGTTGGGCCATCGCTTCGTAGAATTTCTGGTTGTCCGGCTGTGCGGAGGAGAAGTCGGCGACCGCAAAACCGGCAAGCGCCTGCACCACCTCACGATACCCCGCCTCATTCGCCCGGGCGCCGTAGTTGACCGTCAGGTTCTCGTCGACCGTCGCCCGGCTGTCCTTGCGCGGATCGCCGGAGGAATTGTCACCCGTGTACCAGGAAACGGTGTCGGCCGTGCCGTCCCGCAGGCTCGTGGCCGTCGTGAAATCGACCGGAGGACCGGCGCTCGGCACCACGCGCGCAAGCGGCTGATAGCCGGGCGGAACAGGCGACTTCGGTGCCGTGTCGAAAAAGGCTTCGGTGGCCCGCACAGTCGACGCGGCCTTCAACTCGGTGTTCGCCTCGCGCTGCAGGGCGCTGTCGAGCGCGTCCTGGAAGAACTGGGCCGTATCGGCGGGAGTCGCGCCGCGCTGAAAGGTGAACTCGGGATCGTTCGCACCGCCGAAGACACCGAGCTCGACTTCGCTTGTGGAGCCATCGGGAAGCGAGAAGAAAACGCGGATACTCTCGCCCGGCTGCGGCTGTCCAGTGAAGTCGATGTCGAGCGTCGCCGGCGGACCTGCGGTCTGCGTGACAGACACATTGCTTGCCCCCGACGCGACGCTGTCGATCTTGAACCCGAACGGATGAACCCCGTCTTCCGCGATGCTCACCTGGGTCCCGACTCGCCCCGTCGTCAGCCGGCCGTTGTTGAGCGCACCGATATCGGCCTGATTGTATTCGTCGACCACGGTCTTGAGGCCGGCATAGTTGCCGTCGCCATTCATCACGTAGTCGAGGCTCTGGACCGGGAGCGTGTCGGCCGTCTTGCCGGAATAGATGTATCGCCCGCCCACATCGGTGTTCAACTGCGACATGAACTCGCGCAGCGAGATTTCCGTCGACGTCTGCGTTGAGGTCCGTCCGTTGCTGAACAATTCGAAATTGTTGCGATCCGTGGCGGCTTTCGCCTCGATGCGGATATCCTCGAGCCGCTCGCTGGTCTGGTCCAGGGTGGCCAGCCGCAGATCGGCGATCTGGATCGTTTGCTTGAAGACGCCGATTTCGGAAAGCTGCTGCTTCATCGAGAGATCGAGCACACGCTCCGAACCGAGACCGCCATAGGTCTCCGACTTCTGGTTGGTACCGAGCTGGCGCTGAAGGTCGTTCATCTGATTGCGCAGATTGGTCAGGTAGGTGACCTGGCTGGGAGCCGAAAATCCGCCGCCGTAGGGATTGATCGCCATTTCTTGTCACTAGCTCCGCATCAAGATGTCGTAGAGTTCGCGCACCACCTGCATCACCCTTGCATTCGCCGCATAGGCATTTTGAAGCTGCACCAGTTGGGCAAGTTCCTGATCGACACTGACCTTTGAGGAATCGTCGAGCCGGGACTTGAGGTTGGCCGTTACGACCTCCTGCCCCGTAACCGTCGCCTTGGCTTGCGCCGAGCGTCCGCTCTGGTGGGAAACCGCTGCCGTCACAAAGTCATTGATGGATCCCTCGAACACCGAGCTGGATCCGCCGATGCGCGTCGAGGGCGTGAAGGTCGACTTGGTCAGCGTCAGCTTATCGAGTATCGCCTGCGGGCGCGTCGCATCGCCCGTGGCGACACCCGGCGCGTATTCCACCAGCAGGGACGGATCATTGACGAAGGTCGATCCGACACGAATGCGCGAGGCAAACCCGGTAATGTTCGGCCGCCCGTCCGCCATCCCGGTGAAGGTCTTGTCGCCGTCGTCGACGAAAAGCGCAAAGGCGTCGCCCTGCGCGGAGGGACCCGCAACGGTCTCGTTTGCCTGTGCGGTCTCGATCCGCAGGCTGGCAGGCGCGGTGCTTTCAAGCCGCAGCGTCGAACCGCCGGGGTTCGCCGCCGAAAACACGCCGGCGCCAACGCGCGCATCGCCATCGAGCGCACTCTGGATCCCGGCCGCGATCGTCGTGTAGTTGCCGCTGGAAAAATCCACCGACAAAAAGATGTTGTCGGGATCGGTCGTCGCCGTCAGCGCCGGCGGTTCCGCCCCGTCGGAACGATAGATCGTGACCGACTTGCTCAGCCCGGTGCCGAGATCCTTGTAGTCGAAGGACACGCTGTCGCCCGGCTGAAGATTGGCGAGATCCAGCTCGTAGCCGGTCTGGGTGCCCGACGCCGGATATGCCGTTCCCGGTTCCACATGAGTGGAAAACGCGCGCGACAACGATGCCGCCAGTTCATCGAGCTGCGTCTGCGCATCGGTCAGGGCCCCGTCGCGCATGTTGACCAGGCTTGCCAGAGACCCGCTGCGCAGGGTGCGCGTCGACAGCAGGTCGATCTGGCTGCCCTCGGAGTTTTCCAGGGTCAGCGTGCCCACACGCCGCTTGGCCGGATCGATGTTGTAGAGCGCATCGGCGTTGATGTTGCCGCGCCCGTCGAACTTGAGCTTCATCACATCGACGTCATAGAGCATCGTGCCGCCGGAGGTGTGGACGCGCACGCCCCCCTGCTCCGTCGGCTTGACGTCGATGTCGATGTAGCCGGACAGTTCTTCCAGCAGCATGTCGCGCTGGTCCATCAGCCCGACCGGCTTGTCGCCGTCCTGGCTCGCCCCGATCACCTGCCGGTCGATTGCCTTGATGTCCGCCAGAAGGTCGTTGACCCGGTCGACCTGTTCGCCGATCTGGTACTCGACCTCCTGCCGCATGCCCTGGATGTCTTCCGACATGGCGTTGATCTTGCCGACCAGCGCCTCGGCATTGCGCATCACCTCGAGCCGGTTTGTGTAGTCCTCGGGGCCGGAGACGAGGTTCGACATCGACGAAACGAAGGAATTGACCGTGTTGGGCAGCGACCCCGCGTCCTGGATCGTTCCAAACAGCGTATCGAGGCGCGCGGTGTACTGCTGGGCAACGCTTGCGTAGTTCTGCTCGGCCAGAGAGGTCCGGTACTGCCCCTGAACCGCCGTGTCGAGATAGCGGCGCATGCTGTCCGCCTCGACACCGGTGACGATGCCGTTGCCATCATAGGTAACGGACGCGGAGACGGACTTTCGCGTGTAGCCGACCGTGTCGGCATTGGCGATATTCGTCGCCGTCACATCGAGCTGGCGCTGGTTGAAACCCAGTCCGATCAATGCGGTATTGAGAGCGCTGCTCAGTCCCATTGTCTCACCCGGCCCTCGCGCCTGCGATCACGTCTTGCCCGGCCGAAGCGGTCCGGCCGGGCGATCTCACCGATCCGCCTACCGGATCATGTTGATGGCTTCCTGCAGCATCTGGTCGCCCGAGGAGACAATCCGTGTATTGGCGGAATAGGCCTGCTGGGTGACGATCAGCTTGGAGAATTCGTCCGCGATATCGGTGTTCGACGATTCCAGCCGCTTGCCGACGATCCGCCCCTGTGCGCCGGCGATCGGCTCACCCGATTCCGGCGTGACCTCGAAGGCACCGCCGTCAACGCGCTCAAGCCACGCCTCGCCGGAGAAGGACACCAGCGAGATTTCGTGCAGCTCGCGGGTCCGGCCGTTGGAGTAGGAGGCGACGAGACGGCCGGCTTCCGAAATCGAGATGCCGGCAAGGTCTCCGGACGGATACCCGTTCTGCGTCAGCTTGGAGATCTTGGCGCTGCCGTTGGAATCGGAAAACTGCGTCAGCGCGCCGGTGCCGAAATCGAGCGCCATGTCGCCAACGACTTCGCCATCGACGGAAAGGCCGGTGATCGACATCGAGTCATTGGCGGGAACCAGCATCTGTCCGCCGTTACCGGCACTGGAATCGAACTGCGCGTCCGACACCTTGCTCCACTTCGGGTTGGCGCCCGTGGCTGCGGAATCCGACAGGTAGTAGAGCGACCAGGTGTCCGGCTGCGAACCGTCGTCCTCGAAGGTCTTGGCCCAGCGCATCTGCACGTTCACGGGCGTGCCGCTCGAGTTGTATACGGTGATCGCCTCGCCGGCGATGGAGGTGTTGAGGAAGGCCACCTCGTCGTCGGCATTGATGGCGTCGACGCCAACGGTCTGGCCGACGGCGGCGGCGTCGGGCACGGCGCCGGTCGAGGCCTTGGTCAGGGTCCCATCGAGCAACTCGCTGCCGCCGGCAAGCTGCGTGCTCGTCTGCGGGGTCGTCGGCAGGTTGCCTTCGTAGTTGATCCGGTCCGTGACCACGGCCGGGATCACGGAATTGTCGATGGTGATGATGGAAGGGACCGAACCGGACACGTTCTTGGTGACCGGATCGATCGGCTGGCCCATCAGGTAGTAGCCGGCGCCATTGACCAGGCGTCCTTCCTTGTCGACCTCAAAATCACCGCGACGGGTGTAGAGATCGTTGCCGGAGAAAATCGTCCGGCCGTCGACCTCGCCGGCCTTGCCCTGAACGACGAAATAGCCGCTTCCGTTGATCCCCATGTAGGTGTCGACCTGGCTCTGCTGCAGATCACCCTGCAGCCCGTTGGTCGCACGGGAGTTGGCGGACACCGTGCCGGCGATCTGGCCGGGCTGCGCGCCCTTGCCGCCGCCGACAAGGTCGGAAAACGACGTATCGAGCCGCTTGTAGCCAACCGTCGCCGCGTTGGCGATGTTGCCAGAGATATTCTCCAGCGCATAAGCCTGCGCGGA
The DNA here is from genome assembly GCF_900105595.1 of Stappia sp. ES.058. GTDB lineage: Bacteria > Pseudomonadota > Alphaproteobacteria > Rhizobiales > Stappiaceae > Stappia. The sequence continues at coordinate 2,631,803 of NZ_LT629784.1, forward strand.
AAGGCCGGAGACGGCCGCGTTCAAAGCACCAAAAACACCCATGTGATCCTCCAGGACGGAAAGGACGGACTTTCCGGCGCCGCTGGGCACGCCGGTCTCGATCCTGGGGTTGGCAAACAATGTGCCAGTTCACATAATTCCGTTAACCATATGAAATAACGTCTCTTTCATTTTATCGACCAGGGGACCTGCGGCGGCAGGGAGTGTCCGACCGGCAGCTTTGTCCGCACGCTCCCGGCAACAAATGCCGCCCTCGACGCTGTCTCGAGCCATCTTGCGCGGGCAATTGCGGCCCCATAGTGTGCGCTGCAAGATCATTCAGGAGTGAGGAAGTCCATGCGTTTCGAGGGCACGTCCGGTTATGTCGCAACGGAGGACCTGCGGATCGCGGTCAACGCGGCCGTGACACTGGAACGACCGTTGCTCGTCAAGGGCGAGCCCGGGACCGGCAAGACCATACTGGCGCAGGAGATCGCCGGCGCGCTCGACGCGCCGCTGATCGAGTGGCACATCAAGTCGACCACGAAGGCGCAACAGGGTCTTTACGAATACGACGCGGTATCGCGGCTGCGCGACAGCCAGCTCGGCGACGACCGGGTGCACGACATCGCCAATTACATCCGCAAGGGCAAGCTCTGGGAGGCCTTTTCCGCCGGCCAGCGTCCGGTGTTGCTGATCGACGAGATCGACAAGGCCGACATCGAGTTCCCCAACGACCTGCTGCAGGAACTCGACCGCATGGAATTTCATGTCTACGAGACCGGCGAGATGATCCGCGCCCGTCAGCGGCCGGTGGTGATCATCACATCGAACAACGAGAAGGAATTGCCGGACGCCTTCCTGCGACGCTGCTTCTTTCATTACATCACCTTCCCCGATGCCGATACGATGTCCGACATCGTCGAGGTGCATTTTCCCGGTCTAAAAGCGGAATTGCTGCGCGAAGCACTGAAAATATTCTACGATGTGCGCGACACGCCCGGTCTGAAGAAGAAACCCTCCACATCGGAGTTGCTGGATTGGATCAAGCTGCTGCTCAACGAGGACATGGAGCCTGCCGACCTGCGCGAGCGCGACAGCAAGAAACTGATTCCGCCGCTGCATGGGGCCTTGATCAAGAACGAACAGGACGTGCATCTGTTCGAGCGCCTCGCCTTCCTCAACCGGCGCGACGGGCGCTGAGCCCGCACCGCACTGCCGCCCTGGCAGTCGCTGTGCTTATCGGCCTGGGAGGCCTCTCCGGCGAGAGCCGCGCGCAGGACGCGACGATGGAATCGGGCTGGCGAACGGTCACGACCGGCATGCGTCACTTCACCGGCCTGACATGCCCGGACCAGGTTGCCTCGCTCAGCCGCATCCAAGTGCTCGGCAGCGGCGTCGACCGGATCGCCGGCTGCGTCTATCAGGGAACAGACGGCACAAACGCGATCCTGCGCAGTCACCCTGTCGGCACCAGCGCGCAAATCACGCGCATTTTCCGCAAGCGCTACGCCGAGGCCGGTTTTTCGAGGCTTGAAACGACCGGCGCACCGGCCTCTGGCGTGTCTTTTCGCACCGGCCGGCGCGGCGACGGCACCCGCTGCGAGACACTGTGGCGGTTTACCGCGAAAAGCGCGGACTACACCCTTTGGATGGTCTACACGCTGCCCTCGCAGGCCGAAAGCATCGGCCCTTTGGTGGCGGCCTTTGCCACGGTAATGGCACAGACGGACACGCGTTGACGCACGCGGCAGCCTTGTCTCACAGGCCGTCCGCGCCCGCTTGCTTGCAGCTTTCGATCGCTTCATCGTCAGACACGCCGACCCCGCGCATCGCCGCCCTCAGGTCGAAATCGCGCACGAGCGCAACGAACCCGTCGAATTCGCTGGCCGCCAGATAAGTCGACACCGGCACGGCCCCGCCCGAACCGGTCCGATACGGCACCCTGTCACGGAAATCGAAAGCGTTCCGTTGCGACCGGTGCCCGGTCTTGCGCGGGTCTCGGCAAGTCGGCGCTGCACAGCGCGCAGCTTTTGCGCATCTTGCTGCGACACCGTGAACACGGCGAGTGTGGCACCTTGCCTTCGCTCCGATGAGAGACCGACGAGGTCACGCCTGCCCGTCACCCGTTCAAATACGATCTCGTCCCGCCGCACGACAATCCCGCCAGGCGTGCCACGTCGCTCGACGACCATCACCGCCCCGCCTGGCGGAATCCTGATCCAGTCGGGATGCCGCACGGCGACCATCAGTTGCTCGGGATCGGTGGTTTTCAGGTCGAAGGCGCGAAGCTTCACCATGCTTGTCAGGGGAACATGACCGCAGGCGGCGACCGCGGCGCCCAGGACCAGCCCCCCTGCGATTCCGGCGAGACCGCGTGATGAAACGGAAAGGCGATGCGATCTGCGCATGGCAATGCTCCACAATTGGCTCTTGGCCTGAAATTTCACAGTTGACGGCCATTTATTATTGTTAAACAATAAATTTGTAAACCAGATCGTGAAGGAATTGAACAATGATGACCGTCTCGCCCAGTTTGGACACCGCCGGGGGACGCCTCGCCCGCATCCGTCTGGTCAGCCGCGTGATGGCCGGCGTGACGCTTGTCCCGATCGTGGCGATCGTCGCGATCCCGGCAATCCTTGTCGCCTTGACGCTCCTCGATCCGGCCGCACTCGACGCCCGGCTGCTCGACGCGGTGGAGGCGCCGAAGGACGGGATCCTGACGCCTCTGACCCGCGCCCGCGTCGTCGCCCTCGCCGCCGTTCCCCTGCTCGCCGCGCTGGCGGGGTTCGTTGCCGTGCGGCGGCTGTTCCTCGGATTTGCACGAGGAGAAGTCCTGACACCGGAAAGCGGTGCGCGGCTGAAGCGGATCGGCATCGTCGTCGCCGCGCTTGGCCCCCTCACGATCGTGATCCGCGCCGTCGCGAGCGTCGTCGTCTCCCTGCCAAACCCGCCCGGCGAGCGGATGCTTGCCGTCGGCTTCGGCAGCAACGACGTCACCACGGTCATCGCCGGCGGATTGCTGATTGTTCTTGGCTGGACGCTCGAGGAGGCGGCACGCATAGCGGACGAGAACCGCCAGTTCGTGTAAGGAAGCGAACCATGGCGATCATCATCAATCTCGATGTCATGCTGGCGCGGCGCAAGATGCGCTCCCGCGAACTGGCGGAGCGCATCGGCATCACCGAGCAGAACGTCTCGCTGCTGAAGTCCGGCAAGGTGAAGGGCGTGCGCTTCGAAACGCTGGAACGCATCTGCGAGGCGCTGGACTGCCAGCCGGGCGACCTCATCGAATATCGCCCGGCCCCCGACGACGGCTGAGGAGGCCCTGCCCCAATGTCTCGCTGGCCAGATCGTGAGGCCATCCCTGTAGCCCGCCGACCGAGCACGCCACTTGTGACGCGATGCATCCCCTCTGTATGCTCGACGAACCCCGGCGGAGGGAGGGAGACGCGCCATGCTGAGATTGCTGCTCTTGAGGCACGCCAAGTCCGACTGGCACGATGCGGCAGCGCGCGACCACGACCGGACGCTGAGCACCCGCGGCAAGACCGCCGCACCCGCAGTCGGCGCGCATATGGCCCGCCATGGCCTGATGCCGGACAAGGTGCTGTGCTCCACCGCCCAGCGCGCACGAGAAACACTGGCACTTGTCCTGCCCCACCTCTCCGGTGAGATCGACGTTCACGTCACACGCGGGATCTATGACGATTCGGAGATGGACTATGTGGAGACGATCCGCGCCCTTGGCGGCAATGCCCGGACCCTGATGGTCGTCGGCCACAATCCCGCCACAAGGGACACCGCGCTGGAGCTTGTCGGCAGCGGCAACCCCGCCCTGATCGAGGCCATCGAGGGCAAGTATCCAACGGCCGCGCTCGCGATAATCGACTTCGCGGCAGATCGCTGGTCCGATGTGGAGCGCGAAAGCGGGCGGATCGTCGCCTATTGCCTGCCGCGCCATCTTCCGGCCGCCGCGACATCGCTGTCGGCGCTGCCGGAGGCGGCAAACGACGGTGGCGACACCCCGCCGACATCCGACAACGACGCGTGACGCGCGCCTCGAGTTGCTCCATTTACGGCTCTCTCCCTTGCAAGACCGAACGCCCCCCACCACATGGCGGCGCGGAGACACACATTGACCCGCAAGACGCTTTTCTCACGCCTCAGCGACGAAGTCCGCTACTCCGTCGACAACATTGCCGAGACCGTTAGCGACCTGGGCACACCGACGGTGCGCCTCGGCGTGACCGGCCTGTCGCGCGCCGGCAAGACCGTGTTCATCACCGCACTGATCCACAATCTGGTGAATGGCGGGCGGCTGCCGATGCTGGATGCGGCGGCCGAGGGGCGGATCGCCCGCGCCGCACTGGAGCCGCAGCCCGACGATGCCGTGCCGCGTTTCGATGTCGAAGCGCATGTAGACACGCTCCTGAAAGAACGCGACTGGCCGCAATCCACCCGACAGGTCTCCGAACTCAGGCTGACGATCACGTTTGAATCCGCGCATTTCCTGTCGCGCGCGCTCGGGCGCGGAAAACTGCATCTCGACATCGTCGACTATCCCGGCGAATGGCTTCTCGACCTGCCGCTGCTCGACAAGGACTTCCAGGCGTTCTCGCGCGAGGCACTGGAGCGGGCGCGCCAGGACGCCCGCGCGCCGATCGCGCGCCCGTTCCTCGACGCCCTTGCCGACATCGATCCGGACACAGAGGCCGACGAGGCGACCGCCCGCGATCTCGCACGCCACTACACCGCCTATCTCGCCGAGTGCCGGGCGGAGGGGCGCGCGCTCTCCATGCTGCCGCCCGGACGCTTCCTGATGCCGGGCGACATGGACGGCTCCCCCGCCCTCACCTTCGCGCCTCTCGACATCGCCGCCGATGCCGGAACCGCGCCGCCGGGATCCCTGCGTGCGATGATGGAGCGGCGTTACGAATCCTACAAGAAGCACGTCGTGCGGCCCTTCTTCCGCGACCATTTCGCCCGTCTCGACCGGCAGATCGTGCTCGTCGATGCGTTGAGCGCGCTGAATGCCGGGCCAGCCGCGCTCGCCGATCTGGAAACCGCCCTGTCGGAGATCCTGGCGGCCTTCCGTCCCGGGCGCGTGTCGCGGCTGTTTTCCATCCTGACGCGGCGCATCGACAGGATCCTGTTTGCAGCGACCAAGGCGGACCACCTTCACCGCGCCGATCACGACCGGCTGGAGGCGATCCTGCGCCGCCTCGTCAAGCGGGCGCTCGAGCGCGCCCACTACAGCGGTGCCGAGGTCGATGTGCTCGCACTCGCCGCGATCCGCGCCACGCGCGAGGCCCGCGTCACCCACGACGGCGAGGCCATGCCGGCAATCCTGGGCACGCCGCTTCCCGGAGAACGCGTCAACGGCGAGATCTACGACGGAAAGACGGAAATCGCGCTTTTCCCGGGCGACCTGCCGGACGATCCCGAAGCCGTATTCACGACCGGAGCGGAACCACAGCCGCCCGTGCGCTTTGTGCGGTTTCGCCCGCCCGAGCTGCAAACGACGGCGGAAGGGCTCAAGCTCTCGCTGCCGCATATCCGCCTCGACCGGGCGCTGCATTTCCTGTTTGGAGACCATCTGACATGAGCGAAGGGCAAGGCTCCCGCGACAGTGATGCCCCCCGCGCGCGCAAGCGCCGGCGGCCGGCCGCCTTTCGCCTAGACGACACGCGTCTGAGCATGGAGGCCGAGGAAGTCCATTCCGACGCCGAGGCCGAAACCGCACCCGCACCGGACGAGACGCGGCGCGGCCCGCGCTGGGGACGTTGGCTCATCGTCGGACTTGGCGGGCTCGCCTCGCTCGCGATCGGCCTGTCGGTCGATGCGTTGATCCACGATCTCTTTGCCCGCACGGACTGGCTCGGATGGACCGCCGTCGCACTCGCCGCGATCGCCGCGCTCGCCGCCGTCGGCCTCGCCTTGCGCGAGGTGTTCGGCCTCATGCGGTTGCGCAAGATCGACAGCCTGCGCCAGTCCCTGACCCTGGCAGCCGAGCAGGACGACGACACAGCCGCACGGGCGGCCCTTGCCGAGCTCATCACGCTCTACTCCGGCCGGCCGGAGACCGCTGCGGGGCGTAGCGCGCTGTCCGCGCATCTGCGCGAGGTAATCGACGGTCGCGATCTGGTGCGGCTTGCCGAACGCGAACTGATGACGCAGATCGACGCCCGCGCCGTGCGCATCGTCAAGGAGAGCGTCAAGCGCGTCTCGGTGGTCACCGCGGTCTCGCCACGTGCCGCGCTCGATCTTGCCGTGGTTCTGATGGAAAACCTGCGCGTGATGCGCCGGCTTGCGGATCTCTATGGCGGGCGACCGGGCATCTTCGGTTTCCTGCGTCTGGCCCGTCATGTGGTGGCGCATCTCGCCATGACTGGCGGCATGGCGGCGGGCGACAGTCTGGTGTCGCAACTGCTCGGTCACGGTCTTGCCGCCCGCCTCTCCGCACGACTCGGCGAGGGCGTCATCAACGGTCTCCTGACCGCCCGCGTCGGCATCGCGGCCATCGCGGTCTGCCGTCCCGTCCCCTTCGTCGGCCATGGCGGCCCGGCCGTATCCGACGTAATGGGCGAGATGTTTCGCAGCGATCCCGAGACCCGGGCACTGCTCGAGGAAAGTTCCGGACGCAACTAATACATTTACGTACCATCTGAAGTTCTGCTCGTTTCGTCTGGATTTCGTATAGGTCACCCGCCCGCTGCCGCGCAGGATATCCATCTGTCATCTTTCGCGTACAGAAAAATCTGACTCCCCCATACATAGAAAACATAAATATATTATCGTTATTTTTTACATGAATTGAATTTATTCAAATGTTGCATTCCAAATGACGAACAGTCAGTCTGAAAAAACTGGAAACCATCCGGGTCAAAAACGTGGCATTTTTATCGAAAGATCGTGTCCTCAGCGTCTGTTTGGCCGTGTTGATTTCATTCATCTGTCTTGTCACGATCAAGACACTGCACGGGCTTGAAGTCCGCACCGGAATGCGCGCAACTCTTCAGACCATGATGACGCGCACCAAGCTTGTGACACAACAGGCGAATATTGTTCTGAACGAGCTGGGCAAGGATCCGGAACTGGGGTGCAGCTCCGCCTATTTGCGCAAACTCAGCGCAACGCTCTTCACCAACAGTTTCGTGCACGACATTCTGATTCTGGACGAGGTTGCCGGTGGCTACGCCATCTGCTCGGGCACATTCGGAATTTTCCCGCAGCCAATTGCCATTCCCGAGCCGAGTTTTCAGTCGCGCCGACGCCCGGACCGTTACATCTGGCTCAACTTCGAGACGGACGGCCTGCCCGAGAGCAGCGCCAACTTGTTCATCGCCGCCGGGCGAATCGGCGTCCTGATCAACCAGCGCGTCTTGTCGGGATCCAAGACGCCCTTCGTCTGGGAAGCATTCACCCGTCCGCCGGACGAGGACTACGGCATTCATCTGTATGGCACGCCAGGCGTTTTCCAGGAGCTCATCGCGACCGGTACGCATCTGCTGACGCCCAGCATCTCCGTCGAGCTCTGCGATGAACGCGAACAGCTCGGCTTCTGCCTTGCCGGGCATAACAGCGCCGCCGCCATCCTTCAGCGCCACAAGGTGCTGATCATCTCCAGCCTCATCTTCTGCCTGCTGATCGGAGCGGTCGCCCAACAACGGATCCTGATCCGATTGCGCTACCGCAAGAGTATCCCCGGCAGGATTCACCGTGCCATCCACAACGGCGATGGCGACGGCTTTTACTGCCACTACCAGCCGATCTTCGATCTGCAGAACGGAGAGATTGTCGGCGTTGAAGCGCTTGCGCGCTTCGAGGACGACATCGGGGCGTTGCCGCCCGATGTGTTCATCCCCGAGATCGACAAGGCGCACGACACCTGGGCCTTCACGCAGAGAATCATCAGCATGGTCACCGACGATCTCGGGACTTTGGGCGATATCGCACGCTCCTGGACAATCTCGATCAATTTCTTCCAAAACGACCTTCGGGAGGACAATCTTCCCATGCTGACCGCCTCGCCCGCGGTCGCGCGGGCCCGCCAGAACGGACTGACGCTCAACTGCGAGGTTCTGGAGGCCGGCTCCATGTTGCGAAACGACAAGGAGGCCGCGCTCACCCACCTCCGCGCCCTGGGATTTACCGTCTCCATAGATGACTTTGGCGTCGGGTTTTCCAATCTCGCGGAGGTTCGTCGCATGTCGCCGGACTACCTCAAGATCGACAAGCAGTTCATTCAGGGCATTGATCACAAGGAAACGTCCCTGCGCGCATCGCTGGTTCCCAACATCGTCGATATCGCCCGGCAACTGAAAGCGCTTGTGATCGCGGAAGGCATTGAGACACCGGATCAGCTTGCAGCACTCACGTCGCTCGGCGTCCGTCTGGGGCAGGGATACCTGCTCTCCCGTCCCGTTTCGATCGATGCCCTGTCGCAAATGGTCGGTTCGGATGCGCCGGTTGCGCTGCTTGGAGCCGACCGCCGTCTGGCCTCCGGTTCCTGAGGGGGCAACCGCAGCGTCCAGGACATGAAGAGAAAGCGGTGCGCACCAAATGCGGCCGGCGTGATGCGCAAGGTCGTCACCGGAGAGTCTGGATCGACGCCACCGACCATCGGCGGCAGCGTTCCCGACAATCATTGGCGAGGGGCCATCTCGACAGCGCCACGCAAGCCCCGTAACTTGCGCCGATGTTCATCACGTTCCTGACCAATCTGCGCTCCGGCGGCGTTCCGGTGTCCCTGCGCGAGTACCTCACGCTGATGGAGGCGCTGAAGGCCGACCTCGCCGGCCGGCAGGTGGAGGACTTCTATTATCTCGCCCGCGCCTGCCTGGTGAAGGACGAAGCCAATCTCGACAAGTTCGACCGGATCTTCGGCCAGACCTTCAATGGGCTCGACCTCGGGTCGGCAATCGAGGCGGAAGACCTGCCCGAGGACTGGCTGCGCAAGCTCGCCGAAAAGCACCTGAGCGAAGAGGAAAAGGCCCGGATCGAGGCGCTCGGCGGCTTCGAGAAGCTCATGGAGACGCTTAAAGAGCGGCTCAAGGAGCAAAAGGATCGCCATCAGGGCGGCAACAAGTGGATCGGCACCGCCGGCACCAGTCCCTTTGGCGCCTATGGCTACAATCCCGAAGGCGTGCGCATCGGCCAGGACGAAAGCCGCCACCGCCGTGCCGTCAAGGTCTGGGACAAGCGTACCTTCAAGGATCTCGACGACACCGTCGAGCTCGGCACGCGCAACATCAAGGTCGCGCTCAAGCGCCTGCGCCGCTTCGCCCGTCAGGGCGCAGCCGAAGAACTCGACCTCGACGACACGATCCGCGCAACCGCGCACAGGGGCCTGCTCGACATCAAGATGCGGCCCGAACGGCGCAATGCGGTCAAGGTGTTGCTGTTCTTCGACATCGGCGGCTCAATGGACGATCACATCCGCGTCTGCGAGGAACTGTTTTCGGCCGCGCGCACCGAATTCAAGGTGATGGAGTATTTCTACTTCCACAACTGCCCCTATGAATTCGTCTGGAAGAACAACGCCCGCCGGCATTCCGAGCGCATGTCGACCTTCGATGTGCTCAACAAGTACGGCTCCGACTACAAACTGATCTTCGTGGGCGACGCCTCCATGAGCCCCTATGAGATCGCCTATGCCGGCGGCTCCGCGGAACACTGGAACGAGGAACCGGGAGCTGCGTGGATACAGCGCCTGACGGCGCACTACCAAAAGAGCGTCTGGCTCAACCCGGTTGCCGAACGCCACTGGTCCTACACCCACTCCATCCAGATGATCCAGACGCTGATGGAGGGCCGCCACTACCCGCTAACGCTGGAAGGGCTGGACGCGGCGATGAAGGACCTGGTCCGCTAGTGGTTCGATTCCGACATTTGCCTCCCCGCGCAGCACCGCCGCAGCAAATGTCGGAATCAAGAGAACCACTAGGGTCAGGACCTGTTGATATGACTGAAATGGCGTTCCAGATGACGAGAGATGCAAGGAAAAGCCCGAAGGGCGGGGCCATTCCCCCGGTCGAGGGCTTTGACGCCGCAGGTCGACGTCAGCTCGAGCGTCCTTCGGATCGGGCGGATCCGCACGGGATACCATGTCGCAATCCCTTGAAAGGCTCCAGCCTTCCTGCGGGCTTGCTCCTCGTATCCGCACACATCCGCTCCGACCATCGCAGCCATGTCAACAGGTCCTGACCCTAGATAAATATATGACTTTATTGGAGCTTTTGAATTTGACATTTGGGTCCCGTTTTCGGCGAGGCTCCTGATCAAATGTCAAATTCACGCCACTAGGCGCTTGCCGCAAGCCCTGTTGCCTCGGCCACATCCAGCCGGTCGGACACACGCACCAGAAACGTGCAGCGCACGAACGATCCCGTATTCACGCCGCTCTTGTGCTTGGTCAGGAACGAGATCACCTGCGACTGCCCCCTGACGGTTTCCAGCACCGTCTCGCTCTCTGGCGGGGTGCAGATGACGCGTTTGTGGCGGTTGTTCTGCGGATCCATGAAGACCATCGCATGCGTTTCCTGGCCTTGCGCGTGAGAGAAGGCCCCCGCCACCAGCGCCCCGTCGTGGCGCGCGCAATCGAACAGCGGCGTCGAGATCACCAGGCTCTTCGTCGAGCAGTCCCCCTTCGGCAGATAGTAGTCCGCCTCCTGATGCCAGGGCAGGTTCAGCCGCTTCTCGTCTGCCTGAAACTCCGACGGCAAATCGATGCGCAGATGCGGAAAGGCAAGCAGCACCCGCTCCGGCGGGCATTCGACGAGCCGGGCGGCGAAGCGGCGCAACGCCTCGCCGGCAACGAGCTCGGCAAAGAGTGCGGAACCGGTGAACCGGTCCTGCGTGCCGGCGGCGAGCGTGCCGCCGGCGCTGCGATCCGCGATCAGTTTCTGCGAAAAGGTCTCATGCGACGTTGTCCCGGTCGCCTCGAACAGGAAGGCGGTCGACGCCGCGATCAGATCGTCGAGACCGCCATCGGCGATGGTGAACCCCTCGGGGTGCGTGTCGAGAAACGCCAAGGATCACTCTCCCTTGATGCAATAGGCCGCCATGGACGCGCAGGGCACCCGGCGCAGCCGCAGCCTATCGAGACCGAGCGATTCGCGCACGGCAATCGTTTCACCGGGATAATCCTCGTGATTGATCTCGTCGAAGACGACGACGGCGCCGCGCGCCATCCGGTCCCAGGCGAGATCGAGCACGTCGCGGGTCGGCTTGTAGAGATCGAGATCGAGGTGCAGCAGACCGATGGTGGCCGCGGGACACCGTTCCAGATAGGCGGGAAAGGTTTCGCAGATATCGCCCTTCACCAGCTCGACCTTCGGGACATGGCCGATCATGCGGTTGCCGTCGAACAGCTCGATGGCGGAGGTCAGCATGTCAAAGGACTCAAAGGCCAGACCGCCCTTGTGCATGTGCCTGGCGGCAGAGGACAGGTCTTCTTTCGTGGGTTCCGTGAACCCCTCGAACGTATCGAAACCGACGACCCGGCGGGTATAGTGATGCGGTTCGAAGATCGACGCGAAATGCGCCATTGCCATCAGGAAATTGCCGCCCGCCACGCCGCACTCGATGATGTTGCCGGGAATGTCGCGGATCAGGTTCCAGTAGTCATAGGTCTCCAGAAACCGAGTGACCGCCTGGCGCGTGCTGAAAACCGGCATCATGTCGACGAGGCGATGGGGCGCGACGGGCAGCCCGTCGATCGCCTGCGACCGCGTCTCGTACCAGGACAATTGCGCCTGTGTGTTCCGGCTCTTCTCGATGTTGTCGAGTGTCGTTTCCATCTGCATCTCCGATTCGCGCATCCTGCCGCGCTCTTGCAAACTACACCGGCGATCTGCTGCGTCGCGCGCTGCGATCGCCGAACGGATCAAATCGGCTGGCGCATGAAGGTCCGACGCCAATCCGCCGAAAATGGCGAACCCCAACAAGGCGATAGAGTTCAATTCAATTATAAGTAGAATTATTTAAAATAATACACCAATAATCGTAGATAAATTCGGCAAACTCCTGATATTTTTAGCTATACTTAATGGTTTGGGCGCATTCGTTTTTGTACAAGGCCAACAAACGGAGCGTCCTTCATGTTCGCGCGACTGACCCGACTTTCAATTTCCGCCAAAATCCCGATTCTGGTGGTTGCATTTTCTGTAATTGCAACTGTTATCACCGGTGTTTCTTCATATCTTTCGTCGAGCCAGTATCTTGCCAACGCGGCGATGAGAAACATGGAAGCGGTGGTCGGATCGCGCAAATCGGAATTGGCGCTCTACCTGAAGAGCATCGAGGAAGACCTGCTGGTCGTGGCGGACAGCGCCATGGCGCGAGACGCATTGACCGCATTCCAGACGTCCTATGGCAACGCTGGAGCCGGGGAAAATGTCGCACTCCGCGACGCTTACATCTTCGACAATCCGAACCCGCTTGGCGAAAAGCACAAGCTGGATGCGGCGACGGACGGGAGCGCCTACACCGAGACCCACGCGCGGTTTCATCCGTGGTTCCGCAATCTGCTTCAGGCGCGCGGCTACTACGACATTTTCCTTGTCGAGCCCAACGGCGATCTCGTCTATTCGGTGTTCAAGGAAAACGACTTCGCGACCAATCTGCTGACCGGAAAATGGCAGGACACGGACATCGCGAAAGTCTTCAAGAACGTCCGCGACAATGCGGCAGCCGGATCCATTGCCTTCACCGATTTTGCCGCCTACACCCCGTCCAACGGCGCACCGGCAAGCTTCATCGCCACGCCCGTCATCGACGACGCTGGCCGTTTCAAGGGTGCGCTGGTCTTTCAGATGCCCATCGACCGTATCAACACGATCATGGGCAATGCGGCCGGTCTTGGGCGCACCGGCGAAACCTATCTCGTTGGCTCGGACATGCTGATGCGCTCCGACAGCCGGTTTCGCAAGGACGGTGCAGCAACGAGCATCCTGAGGCTGAAGGTCGACACTGCAACCGTGCGGGATGCGCTTGCCGGCAAGGTGGGCGTCGGCGACGCCGTCGACTATCGCGGCGAGATGGTTCTTTCCGGCTACACCCCTTTGACCTTCAACGGCGTGACCTGGGCCCTCCTCGCCGATATCGACGCGCAGGAAGTGCAGGAACCGACCGTCGAACTGCGCAACTCGATCCTTCTCCTCGCTGCCGGTATCGTCGTGATCACGGGCCTTGCGGGCTTCGTGTTCGCCCGCAGCGTTTCCGGCCCGATCTCCAGAATGAATGCAACCATGCTTCGCCTCGCCGATGGCGATCTGGGCACGGACGTGCCCTACCAGGGGCGCGGCGACGAGATCGGCGACATGGCATCCGCCGTGCAGACCTTCAAGGACAACGCGCTCGAGGTGAAGCGTCTGGAAAGCCAGCAGGCTGAGCTGGAAGCCCGCGCTGCCGAGGACGCCCGCGTCGCCCGCGAAAAACTGGCCTCCGAATTCGAGGCAGCCGTCGGCGGAATCGTCGACAGTGTCGCGTCCGCGGCCACGGAGATGCTTGCATCGGCACAAACCCTCTCAGCTTCGGCAGAAGAAAACTCCGCCAGTTCGGCCACGGTTTCGGCAGCCGCAGAGGAAGCCTCCACCAATGTGCAGGCCGTGTCGGGAGCCGCCGAAGAGTTGTCCAGTTCGATCTCCGAGATCAACCGTCAGGTGAATGATTCCCAGGAGATTTCCGAAGCTGCGGTCCAGAGTGTCGCAGCGACGAACCAGCGAGTCTCGACCCTGACCACCGCCGCCGACAAGATCGGTGAAGTCATCGCCCTGATCACGGATATCGCCGAACAGACCAACCTTCTGGCGCTCAATGCCACCATCGAGGCCGCGCGCGCCGGAGAGGCCGGCAAGGGCTTCGCGGTGGTTGCCGCCGAGGTCAAGGAACTGGCCAGCCAGACGGCCAAGGCAACCGAGGAAATCGGTAAACAGATCAAGGGGATACAGGGCGCAACGGAAGAAACCGTCGGATCCATCGGGTCGATCGGCGAGACGATCGACCGGATTCGCCAGGTCTCCACCGCGATCTCCGCCTCTGTCGAGCAACAGGGATCCGCCACCCACGAAATCGCCCGCAACATCGAACAGGTATCGAGCGGCATGTATGAGGTCACGACGACCATCACCAGCGTCAGCAGCACGGCAGCAGAAACCGGGGCTGCCAGCAGCCAGCTGGTCAGTGCGGCCAATGAACTGTCGCAGCAGTCGGAAGTCCTGCGCAGCGAGGTCGACAAGTTCCTGCGCGGGGTCCGCGCGGCCTGACACCGAACATCATCGCCTGCAAATGACGAAAGGGCCGTGGCAACGCGGCCCTTTCTCCGTTTGCGGCGCCTCCTACCGCACGACCGAGAATCGCGCCGTGACCGGGTCGCAGGCGTAAAGCGGCACGAGCGAGGGCGCACGCCGGGCAAGATCCGCGACGCTCTGCAGCACGAAACCAACGGTCGCATCATCCATCAGCCACGACAGGTTGAGCCGGCACCAGCCCGGCTTTTCCGTCTCCTCGCCCTTCAGGATCGCCCCTCTCAACGCAGACGAGGCCGCCGCGTCGATCCCGAGCAACCGATGCCCATAGGGGCCCGCGCAGGCGCAGCCGCCGCGCGCCTGAATGCCGTGGTGATCGCTCAACATCCGCGTCACCAGTTGCTGGTGGATGTATCCGCCCCTGCCATCGCGCACGCGAAAGCAGAAGATCGGCAGCCTTGCGCGCTTGTCGCGGGCCAGGATCTCCAGCTCCGGCACCTCCTCCCAGGCGCGAAACGCCTGTTCACACAACGCCCTGTCACGCCCGCGATGATCTTCTGACCGACCGCCTCCTTGACCAGAAGGACGAGCGCGGCACGAATGTCGCCGATCACATCGGGGGTGCCGGCTTCCTCCCGCGCCGGCAGTGACGTCGTGTAATCATGGCCCCAGGGCGAGACGAAGGCGACCGTGCCGCCAACGGGAGCCGTCGGGATCTTGCGCCGCACCACTTTGTTACGGATCGCCAGAACACCGGAGGCTGCGGGCCCGCCCGCAAATTTGTGCGGCGACAGTAAAACCGCATCCAGTGCGACGTCGGGCGCCGGGCGCATGTCGATAGGAAAATACGGGCCGCCGCCGGCATAGTCCCAGACGGAAAACGCGCCGTGCCGGTTCAGGATTCGCGTCACCGCGACAACATCGGTGACGATGCCGGTGACGTTGGAGGCGGCGGAAAACGCACCGACGTGTCCGGTCCGGCATTGAGAATACGGACGATCTCGGCCCGGGCCTCGGCCCTGAGCCGGGTCATGGCGCTGCCGCAGAACGAGGCTTCCGTGTGGCTGTTGGCATAGAACGGCAACACGCCTTCGGATACGAACCGCTCGACACAGCTCAGGGCCGGCCCCGAGGCGGTGTAATCGGCATAGACCAGACGCCGCGCTCCGAACGGCCCCTCGAAATGGACGTCCTCGCCGATCACGTCGCCGCGCAGCCGGGCGAGCGTGTCGCCGCCGGCGCGCAGGTCGCGCGAGAAATCCCCCAGATGCCTCATTTTGCCTCCCGATCGCGTTTCCAGGTTGCGGAAGGCGCTAGAATTGTCCTTATATCGCTTAAATTTGCACAAATTTCAGCGATATTGATCTTGAAATTGGTGATTTTGATCGAAGCGGGGATAAATTGATCGACCAGTCCAACGCCGCCATCCTGCGACTTATCCAGCGCGACGGCAGCCTCACCCAGCGCCAGTTGGCGGAGCGCGTTCACCTGTCCGCCAACGCCTGCTGGAACCGGATCCAGGCACTGAAGAAGGCCGGCGTGATCCTCGGCCAGAACACGCGGCTCGACCGGGAGAAACTCGGCCTGGACCTCGTCGTCTTCATGATGGTGCGCACGCGCCATCATTCGCTCGACTGGCTGACGCGGTTCCGCACCCATGTCTCGACGATCCCGGAGGTGATCGACTTCTACCGGATCGGGGGCGACTACGACTACATGCTGAAGATCGTCACCCGCGACATGGCCGGCTATGACGCAGTGTACCAGCGGCTGATCGGCGGAGTGGAACTCGACACGGTGACCTCCTATTTCGCCATGGAGGCCATCGAGGAACAACGCCCGCTGCCGATCCGCGAAAGCTGACGCAGCGTGCCGGGAAGGGCTTTCAGGAATTGCCGAAATAGCGCCCCGGCGTAACCCCGAACGCCTTCTTGAAGGTTGCGATGAACGCGCTCGGCCCCTCATACCCGAGCTGGTCGGATATTTCGCCGACGGCGGCACCCTGCGAAAGCCATTCGACGGCTTTCATCAGCTTCGCCTGCCGCCGCCATGCGCGGAAGGTCAGACCCGTCTGACTGGAAAAATGCCGCTCGAAGGAGCGCAGCGACAGATTGGCCCGCCGGGCGAGAGCGGCCGCCGTCACCTCCGCCGCCGGGTCCGCTATCAGCGGCGCAAGGGCGGCGCGCAACCGCGCGTCCTCCGGCATCGGCAAATGCAACGGCGCGACATGGGAGGTCGCGATCTGGTCAACCAAAACACCGGCAAGCCGCCCGGTGGCATCGTCCGCGGCATAGTCGGGCGCGCGGCTCATGAACGCGAGGATAAGCTCGCGCAGCAGCGGCGTGACCTGCACGACGAAGGGCGCATCCGGCATCGGCGGCAGACCGTCGGGCCGCATGTAGAGAAAACGGACGTCGGTGTCCGTGTGATAGGTGGAGTTGTGGGTGATGTCCGGCGGAATGAAGATCGCCCGCTCCGGCGGCACCACGAAGGTGCCGGCCTGCGTGACGACAGTCACCGACCCGCGCAGGATATGGAAAAGCTGCGCACGCGCATGGGCATGCGGCACGGTGACAGCGCCCGCCGTTTCCCGGCCGACATAGGAAATGATCGGATCGGGATGGTCTTCGGGAAACTTTTCGAGGCGCAGCGGATGGATCATGAATGTGCCGGCGGTTGGGCGTCGTCCTTACCCGCCAGCTTAGCGCCTGGCTCCGGGACGTCCAGTTTCGGGAATCGGCGGCCGCAGCGGACAGACCATACAAACAGTCAACGAAAATAAAACTGCTTCCGCCTTACTAAATTCCGAATTGTCCTGTATGGTGATCTTGTTTCGATGATTTCGAACGCATTTCTTTTAAAGAAAAAGCGCAGACATCATCGATGACGATTTCGGATCCGCAAATAAATTCCTGCATCTTGGCGGACCCTTTTCCACGTGCAGTTCTCTTTGCCCTTGAAAACCCGCAGGCACGCGCGAACGCATGACGTTCGGCTGCCCGACCGGATGACGACAGGCGCATCCTTCAAGGGCCGATGCAACCAGAAACGCAGCGCTGCCGAACCCGAACGGATAGACACATGACAATCGCGACCTACCGCAGACGCAACATCGGGCCGCCCGCCATCGAGGCCGACACGCACATCTTTTCGACTGGGCAAAGCGTTCGGTTGAAAGGACGCATTGGCGGCGCGCCGGCGACCAACTCCTACCGCATCACCGGCACGCTGCCGCCGGTCAACGGCTCCCCCCAGTACCGAATTCGCAACGAAGAGGAACGCCACGAACGGGTCGCCACGCAAGACAGTCTAGAGCAGGTCGATTCCGTCGACGACGACGGCAACGCAACCCTTTCGGAAAGAACATTTGGACATGGCTAAGGGACAGCAACGCAGCAATCGCGAAGTCAGAAAGCCGAAGAAGGAAAAAGCGGCCCCCAAAGCGGATACCGCTACCTTCGGTGGCAAGATGGCAAGCGCCGCCAATGCCGCGCCCCAGCACGGCAAGAGCCCCGGACGGCTGCCCGGCGCCGATGGCAAGGGATCGCGACACCCGTGATCAGCGCCCGCAACCGGCATGATGTCGACAGCGGCCCCCCGATAGCGCCCCGCGAACGTTCTCTTCGGGTCAACGAGGCGGCGCGGTTTCGCGCCGCACCGCTGATCGACGGGGACCCCGGTTCGGCCTTGCGACCTCGCAGCACGGCCCCTGTCAGGGCGCTGCGCCGCAAGACCGGGATGGCCTGACCGAATGGCGCTGAGTTTCCCCAATCCGAGTCGCAGCTTCGATGCTGCACGCAAGGGCGTGCGGTTCATCGCTCATGACGGCGTGTTCGAGGTCACTTTCCTGGTGGAGCTTTCGGCACTCATGAAATCGGACAAGGCGTTGGCCGATAACGCCGTTTCGGCCTCCCGTGACAGCACACAGGCTCTGGAAGACCAATGCCTGTCCGCCTTCGACAGGCAGCGCAGCTTCATACAAGATGTGGCCAGACAGGCGTATTCGAACGCGCACCATCCATCCTATACGCTGGTGTCCTCCGATTTCCGCTAGTGTGGTGAATGTGAAATTCGTCTGATTGCTAAGGCAACCTCCAGTGCGGATTTAAAATTCAAAAACAACAATGAAAACATATACTTGATAGCCACTCTCTTGAATCTGAAGTTTGTTCAGAGCAAGCTGGACATGAGACGAACTTCAGATGCGGGTGACTGGGATCTGGACCCATAGACAAGATGGCCTCGGGTTGCAGCGGATTGCGTCCCGTCGAGAACCGAAAAGCGCGAAAATTAAAGTATTTTCAAGCCTTTCACAACGAAGACGAGGCGCTGTCCTGTGAAATTCGACGGACGGGATAGGGACCTCACCCCGCGTCGTCAACGCGTTGACCGGGTAACCGGCCCGCTTCGCCCCCTCCTCGCGGCGTTTCGCCAGTTTCCATGCCATGTCGGCCTCGTTTACGGGGCTACACCCTGAGGTTGAAGGCACATGCTGATCCGTTGCGGCTACGAAATCACGCTGGTGTGTCAGGAGGCGACGGCCCTCGTTTGCCTGCTCTCGATTCATCAGGAGCGGGCGGACGACATTTGCGGCTCCGAGACATTCAGCACCACTCCCTCGGTGCCGACATCGCTTTACAGCGATCCTTTCGGAAGCCGGGCGCGCAGGCTGGTTGCGCCGGCCGGCGCGCTTACGCTGTCCGGCAACGCCACGGTGAAAGACAGCGGCCTGCCGGACGAAGCCTTTCGCCATGCCCGCGAGGTGCCCGTGCAGGACCTGCCCGATGCCTGCCTCACATGGCTGACGGGAAGCCGCTACTGCGAGACCGACCGCCTCAGCCAGATCGCCTGGGATCTGTTCGGCCACCTGCCGCAGGGCTGGGACCGGGTGCAAGCGATCTGCGATTTCGTGCATGATCACCTGCATTTCGACTACCTTAAGGCGCGGGCGACCCGCACCGCCTTCGAAGCCTACGAGGAACGCGTCGGCGTCTGCCGAGACTACGCCCATCTGGCGCTGAGCTTCTGCCGCTGCCTCAACATTCCGGCGCGCTACGTCAACGGACACCTGGGTGATATCGGCGTTCCGGTGGTCGACCCGATGGATTTCAGTGCCTGGATCGAGGTCTATCTCGGCGGCGGCTGGTATACGTTCGACCCGCGCAACAACCGCCCGCGCATCGGCCGGATCGTGATCGCACGAGGCCGTGACGCCGCCGACGTGCCGCTCGTAAACTCCTTCGGCCCACACGTCCTGCAGACTTTTCGTGTCTGGACTCATGAGGTCGCCGACCAGGATGCGAACTCATGAACGCGATTGCCGTGGCTTGAGGCGGACTGCGTCTCGTCAAGAAGCGCAAGCGCAGGAAATACGTGTCTTTTCAAATCTGTCACGACAAAGATGGAGCGCTGTCCGCCTCAAATCATATCAACTTTATTTACGGGTCCGCACCCTAAGAACGCGCCGCAACGGCGGTTCGGGCCTTTGCGGCCCCGCGCCCGCGCTTGACCGCGCCCTGTCCGCCAGTGGTTTCGCGATAGAGCGCAAGCGTTTCGTGGTCGCTCTCCTCGGCCGGTGTGGTCGCGAGATCGATGTAGGCGTGGCGGTCGGGATCGGCGAAGATACGTTTCTGCAAGCGGTTCGCCTGCCAAACGCCCCAGGCGAGACGCGCCACATTCCCGAACGACCGCGCCCAGTGCCAGGGATAGAAAACAAGCGCCGGCTCGAGCGGTAGCACCGGGCGTCGATCACGCCGATAGCGCCGACGCAGCAACCCGCCTTCAAGCGGATGCACGCCCTCAAGCTTATAGGCGAGATAGAACTCCACGACTTCGTTAAGATTGATGCCCTTGTTCTTCTGCGCCGCAGACCGCCGGCCGATACGTTCGATATGCTCCGGCGTGTAATAGGCGTGCCAGGCGTCGCGGTAGATCCCGTCCCATTCGGCATCGGACATCGTCTCGTGATGGGTCACCCGCTGGCTGGCATCGTATTTGTTCGGGTCCGGATCCATCCAGACGCCGGCCTCTGCCATCCGCTTGTGGTCGGCCGAGCCGGGCAAGGGCGTGAGCACAAAGAACTCAAGGAGATCGATCGGCAGCTCTTCCTGGACAATCCTGATGTCCCGCAGAATGCTTTCGCGCGAGTCCGCCCCGAAGCCGAGGATATAGCCGGCGATGATCGTCGCGCCATACTCCCGCCACTTCTGGATCATGGCGCGATATTCGGTGATCTTGTTCTGTCGCTTGTTGGCTTCCAGAAGGTTGTCCGGGTTGACGTTCTCCAGCCCCATGAAAACCCGCTCGACGCCGGCCCGGCAGGCCTTGTCGATGAACCCGTCGATCTTGTGGCAGAGCATGTCGACCTGGATCGTCAGCCGGAAATGCAGGCCCTCGACATCGCGCAAATGGATCAGCCGGTCGAACAGGGATTCCCAGTTGCGGTTGCGCGCCAGATCGTCGTCGGTGACGAAGAACTTGTAGATGCCCTGCGCCAGATTGGCGCGGATGATGGCTTCGAGGTCGTCAGGCGTGCGAAACCGGCTCTTGCGTCCCTGCACGTTGATGATCGTGCAGAAGGAACATTGGTAGGGACACCCGCGTCCGAGATCGAAACTGGTGTAATTGGCACCGGTCCGGCCGACGGTTTTGCGGTCGAGAAAAGGGATCGGCTCGCCGCCAAGCGACGGCAGCGCCGAGAGATAATCGTACTCCGGCTTTAGCGTCCCTGCACAAGCGTCGCGCAGTACCTCGTCCATGCGACGCTCTTCCAGTTCGCCCGCGAACAGGGAAATGCCCATCTCCCGCGCCGCAAGGATTTCCGGCGGCTGTTTCTTGAGCATCGACTTGCAGCCGGAGACATGAAATCCGCCGATGGCGACCGGGATCTCCGCCTCGAGAAACGACTTTGCGAGATCGACGGCGCGCGGGAACTGGTTGGTCTGGACGCCCACCAGCATGATCAGACCGCGTCCGCCGTCGCGGCGGATGCGGCGAATGATCTTGTCGGGCCTGATACGGGTGTTGGTCTCATCCATCGTTTGCGCGCGGATGTCCACACCCGGTCCAAGCACCTCGCGTTCCGCGCAATCGATCAGCAGGCCATTGATCGTCGCCAGCGTATTGGACGGCATCATCGAGTGAAGCCACTGGATGGGATAGCCATCCGTGTCGTAATGCGACGGCTTGATCATGATGACGTGGAAGATCTCTCGCTGCACGAATGCACCATCCTGCCTGTTTGTTGAAAGCCGCGCGCCCGTTCGCTCGCGTGAGGGGAGGCTTGCACGGTGGGGAGGTCGTGTCCATGCGATAACCCGCAGGGCGACCCTATTGGCGGCGTCTCATCGACATAAATTGACAAAATAGCGATAACACGCATCGGACATGACGCGATAGACAGGGACAACACGGCGTGTCGCCGTACAACTGCGCCTTTTCCTGGCACCGCCTGCGGCCCGGACGCAGCGTACCCCGCTCTTTCCACCGGATGAAACCGATGTCAAACCGTTCTTCGCCCACCGCCCCCTCACCGGTTCCGGCCACCGCTGCCCGCGAGGCCGGCGCGGGCCTGCCCGGCTCCCCGCCGCCGTCCGGCATGCCCACCGGCACCGGCTGGCGCTCCCCGCTGATGCTCCTGATGATCATGGCCGCCGCCATGCAGCTGTCGTTTGCGGCCTGGTGGAACCTGATGAACAATTTCGCGGTGCACGAGCTCGCCTTCACCGGCCGCGAGATCGGCATCCAGCAATCGATCCGCGAAATCCCGGGCTTTCTCGCCTTCACCGCCATCTATGTGCTGCTGGTGCTGCGCGAGCAGACGCTGGCCTATGTCTCGCTGGCACTGCTTGGCATCGGCGTTGCCGCGACCGGTTATTTCCCGACGACCTGGGGCTTTTACCTGACCACCTTCGTGATGTCGGTCGGCTTTCACTACTACGAGACGATGAACCAGTCGCTGTCGCTGCAATGGTTGCCGAAGGACAAGGCCGCCGCCGGCATGGGCAAGATCATAGCGGTGGGCGCCTTCGCCCAGCTCGTCGCCTACGGGATCATCTTTGTCGCCTGGACGACCTTCCAGCTCAGCTTTTCGACCGTATTTCTCTTTGCCGGGCTTCTGACGCTCGTCGTCGTCGGCTTTCTCGTCGTTGCCTTCCCGCAGTTTCGCGAGGGCGTGCCTCAGCGCAAGTCGCTGGTCCTGCGCAAGCGCTACTGGCTCTATTACGCGCTGACGTTCATGGGCGGCGCGCGGCGGCAGATCTTCACGGTGTTCGCGGGCTTCCTGATGGTCGAGCGCTTCGGCTACGACGTGCACGAGGTTGCCGGACTGTTTCTGCTCAATGGCGCGATCAACATGTTCCTGGCGCCCAAGATCGGCTCATGGATCGGCAAGGTCGGCGAGCGTACCGCGCTCACGATGGAATACGTCGGGCTGATCGGCGTCTTCATCACCTACGCCTTCGTCACCAACGCGACGCTGGCCGGAACGCTTTATGTGATCGACCACGCCTTTTTCGCCATCGCCATCGCGATGAAGACCTATTTCCAGAAGATCGCCGATCCGGCCGACATCGCGCCGACAGCGGGCGTCGCCTTCACCATCAACCACATCGCGGCCGTGGTGATCCCGGTGATTTTCGGTCTGATCTGGCTGGTGTCACCGGCCGCCGTCTTCCTCATTGGCGCGGCGATGGCATTCGTCAGCCTGTTGCTGGCGCGCATGGTGCCCCGCGATCCGAGCGACGGCCACGAGGTGGAACCGCTGTTTTCACGCCCGGTTCCCGCGCCGGCGGAATAGGGGAACAAACCGCGCCGCCAGGACAGGCGGCGCGGCCGGCTCAGGCCTGCCGTTCGGGGACGCGCACGACAAGACCGTCGAGCGCATCACTCACCTTGATCTGGCAGGACAGCCGCGAGGTCGGCTGGACGTCATAGGCGAAGTCCAGCATGTCCTCCTCCATCGGCTCCGGCGAACCGGTCTTTTCCGCCCAGGCCGGATCGACATAGACGTGGCAGGTGGCGCAGGCACATGCCCCGCCGCATTCCGCCTCGATACCGGAAACCATGTTCTTGATGGCGTTTTCCATCACCGTGGAGCCGACGGGGGCCTCCACGACAGTCTCGGCGCCGTCGGACGTGATATAGGTGATCTTTGGCATGGGCGAACGATCTCAAGGTGGCATGGGACAAGGGGTCGGTTCGAACCCGACATAACCGTTCATCGCCAAAGGTCAAGCGCTGCGCGTTCCCAAAAGACCGGCGGAGCACGTCCAGGCTCAGCTTTCGAGCAACCCGTCGATATAAAAGCCCGCTTCCTCCACCGCGGCGCGCAAGGGGGCAAGGTCCGGCGTCTTGCCGTCGAGCAACGCCCGCTCGGCCGTATCCGCGGCTTCGGCGACCTTCCACGCGCCGACGCCCTTGGCCGATCCGTTGACGGTGTGAACATTCTCGCGCAACACCACCGGATCGGTCGCGGTCTCGAGCCGCCGCATGGCGACCTCTGCCTGTCGGGCGAAGAGCCGAAGCACCTCTCGCTCCAGATCGCGATTGCCGAGCGTGTGACGACTCAGATGAGCCAGATCGACGGGCCGCGTGTCGGCCGGCCCCTTCGCTTCGGTATGTGCCATTGCCTGCATCATGGCCGCTGCCTTTCCTGCTTTCCCGCGCCCGCGTCCCGGCGAATTGCGGCGCGGTGTCAAGCTCGAGCATCGGCAAAAATGACGAAAATCGTGTTAAATCCGCAAGAACCCGACAGCTCCCGGCCAACAAAGTGAATCTTTGGTTAACGCGCGTTGACGAATTGTCACGATCGCACGCGCATGCAGGTCAATTGCCCGTCCCCGGTGTGCGGCGCCTTGGCGCCCGCGCCACAAGCAGCGTCGGAACGCTGCAGCCTAGCCAGGGTCTTGCGAGACGACCGCACGGCCGTCGTCCGTCAAGCGGCACACCAGCCAGTCAGGCTTGATTGGGTTGGAAAACCAAGGCTCTGCCCATCCTGCGGCGAGACAGGCGCGGATGGTTTTTTCCGCGATCCGCCCCCCTTGCGCATCGAACAACGGCAATTTCCCCCCCGCCTCCGACAGGCCGCGCACAAGCCATGCCCGCTGCGCGCGCGTCGGCTTTTTCGACAGGCCGCTCCCCCTCGGTTGACGCCGTGACGTTGTGCGGGGTGCCTCATTTTTCCCTTGCGCCATGCCTCCCATCCCCTTGTCATGACTCTGCAAATTCTTGTTCACCGGCGCGGATTGTGTCATTAGCTTTGGTGATGCGGCAAGTTCGGGCGAATTGCATTTCAAGGTCAGAGGCCGACCTTCAATGCAACACGGTCAAACCCGACGACAATCGAATCCGGCAGACATGCCGGAACCGAGGTGCCGTGCAAGGTCTCGCGGCGCCAGATGCGCCGTGTCACCCGATGTGTAACGAGTACGGACGCGAGGCGAGTTGAAAATGGCAAATCCCCCGAAGGCGAAAGATCCCGCCGAAGCTGCCCTCTCGGCGGTTGAGGAGGCGCTGAAGATCGATTTCGGCGATGACGACCAGCAGCAGGCCGCCAGCGCGTCGTCCGGCAGCGATGCAAGCGCGCGCAGCGCCGACGCATCCGCCGTGGAATCCGACGCAACGCCCGTCCGGCAGGACACCGCGCGCTCCGGCAATCGCCGCGGACGCGGCGGCGGACGTCCGACCTCGGCCGCGAACGACGACCGCCGCTCGATCGGCAACCTGATCTACGCCCTGCAGCGCCGCCCGACCTCGGCGCCTTTCTGGTTTTCTCTCGCGCTCAGCATCCTGTGGATCGCCGGCGGCTGGTGGCTCGCGTCCTCGGCCTTCTCCGCCGAAGTCGCGGCCCTCACCTCCGCAAACGACATCATGGCATCGCCCTCACTGATCCTGATCGCGGTCGCGGTCGTCGTGCCGGTGCTGTTCTTCTGGGCCATGGCGCTGATGATTTTCCGCGCCCAGGAAATGCGCATCGTCGCGCGCGGCATGACCGAAGTCGCGCTGCGGCTCGCGGAACCGGAAGATGTCGCCAAGGAATCCATCCTCAGCGTCGGCCAGGCGATCCGTCGCGAGGTCGCCGCCATGGGCGACGGCATCGAACGCGCGATTGCCCGCGCCAGCGAGCTGGAGGTTCTCGTCCACAACGAGGTGTCCTCGCTCGAACGCTCCTACAATGACAATGAACTCAAGATCCGCTCGCTGATCGACGAACTCGTGACGCAGCGCGAGGCGGTGGTCTCCAACGCCGACCGCGTCCGCGATTCCATCACCGGCGCGCATGAAAGCCTCGCGGCGCAGCTGGACGCCACGTCCGACAAGATCAGCACAATTGCCGACAGCGCCACCGAACGACTGACCGGCGCCATCGACAGCCGTGTCGGCGAACTGACCGCCACGGTCGACGGACGCGTGCGCGAAATCACCGACACGTTCAACACGGCCGGCGGCCAGCTGATCGACAACCTCGCCTCCCATGGCGAGACCTACGTCGAACGCCTGACGGGCACCGGCCACGACCTCGTCGAGAACATGTCGCGCACCGGCTCGGAGTTCGCCGAAACCCTGCAAAGCCGCGGCACCGAAATCAACGACCGCTTCTCCTCCACGGCGAGCGAGTTCGTCGAAACGCTGACGACACGCGGCAACGAGATCAACGACCGTCTGGACCAGACCTCGACCTCGCTGTTCACCACGCTGACCGAGCGCGGCGACCAGATCAACGAGACGCTGGCCTCCACCGGCACCTCCATCGTCGACACGCTGTCGCTGCGCGGCTCGGAAATCACCGAGGCGCTGACATCGACCGGCCAGAGCGTCGGCGACACCATCACCTCGCGCGGCGAGGAGATCACCGCCAGCCTGTCGCTCACCAGCGGCAAGCTGATCGACACGATCACCACCCGCACGGAAGACCTGCTGTCGACCCTCGACACCCGCGTGACCGGCCTCGACACCTCGCTCGCCGAAACCGGCGACCGCGTCGTGGAGAGCATTTCCCTGCGTGGCCAGGAAGTCACCGACACGATTTCGGTCAAGGGCGCGGAAATCGTCGAGACGCTGTCCTCGCGCACCGAGGAAGTGGCGGAAATCCTGCGCGGCACCGGCGAGAGCATCGTCGTCGACCTGTCGCTGCGCGGCGGCGAGATCGCTTCCAAGCTGGACGAGACCGCCGGCAGCCTGTCGGAGACGATCACCGTGCGCGGCACGGAGCTGGCCGACCGGCTGGGCTCCGTCGGCGACAAGATCCACGAGGCCATCTCCGTCAACGGCGAGGCGCTCGACGAGCGTCTGGAGCAGCGCAGCAAGGAAATCGCGACGATCATCGACAGCCAGACGACCGCCTTCCGCGTCTCGCTGGAAGACGCCTCCGACGCGCTCACGACCTCGCTGTCGACGCATACGTCCGACTTCGCCCGTACGCTGTCGGAGACCGGCACCGAACTCGCCCATCTCATCGGATCGCGCGGCGAGCGCGTTGCCGGCGACCTGACCGCCATCGGCGACCGTCTGGACGCAACGCTCGCCGATCGCGGGGGCAACCTCCAGATCAGCCTGAGCGGCCATCTGGAGCAGATGGAATACCTGATCGGCGAACGCGGCGATGCCTTGATCGCCTCCGTCGACACCCGCTCGCGCGAGCTTGGCGAGACCCTCGACGGACGCATCGAGTCGCTGAACTCGACGCTCGACCTGCGCTCGTCCACGCTCGCCGAGACGCTGGACCAGCGCATCGACGGTTTCGACAAGACGCTCGACGGCGGCATCGGCAAACTCGCCGTCACCCTGGAAAACCGCACGGAGCAATTCGAAAAGACACTTTCGGAACGCACCGTCGCGCTCTCCGACGTCCTGGAGAACCGCTCCGAGGCAATCACCATCCAGTTGTCGAACAAGGTCGACGAGGTGGGAGCCAAGCTCAGCGCGCGCGCCGAGGAAATCGGCACCAACCTGTCCGATCGCTCCACCGTTATCGGAGAGACCATCGAGCGTCACCTCGTCAGCTTCGAATCCTCGATCGGCGAGAAGGTCGATCTCGCCGCGGTCTCCATGTCGGAAAAGGCCGAGCATCTGGCCGAAACCATGTCGACAGGAACGGAACGGATCGACCAGGCGCTGGACGCCCGCGCCCGCCAGATCAGCGAAACCCTGATCGCCCGGACCCGCGAGATCGCCGCAGCCTTCGTCGACGGCCAGACCGAAATGTCGAATTCGCTCGACCAGCGTCTGACCGATGCGGGCCAGGTGCTGTCGCGCCAGAGCCAGGACCTGACCGACACGCTGTCCGACCGCATCGCGGAGATCAACGTGTCGCTCGGTTCCAAGGTGTTCGAGGTCGCCGAGACCCTCGACAGCCGCTCGGCCGAGCTGGAACGCATTCTCGCGGACCGTCTGGCGGCCATCTCCGGTACGCTGACGAGCGAGAGCGAACGCGCCCGCCTCACCCTGTCGGACGTCCTCACGGAAGCCGGCGGGACCGTGGAACGCCTCACAAGCGCTTTGTCCAGTGAGAGCGGAAAGCTCAAGGACACCGTCGAGGTGACCCTGGACGAAGCGACCAGCAAACTCGAGGGCGAAGGCGCACGCCTGCGCCAGATCGTGCTCGGCTCGGTCGGCGAGGCGCGCGGCGCCATGCAGAGCGAAAGCGAGAAGGCGGCGGACGCCATCGTCCAGGCCCTCAACAACGCCTCCGGCGCCATGTCGGGCGAAAGCGAGAAGATCCGCGACCTGCTCTTCGCCGCAATCAGCGAGGCCGCCCACAGCCTTGCCGCGGAAAGCGAAAAGGCCCGCGCCATGTTCGTCGGCTCGCTGAGCGAAATGAACGGCACGCTCGGCACCGAGAGCGAAAAGGCCCGCGAGGAGATCACCCGCACGGTCCAGGAAGTCTCCGGCACGCTCAACGCGGAAAGCGAGCAGGCCCGCATGGTGCTTGCCCGCACCATCGAGGAGATCCGCAACACCGTCGCCGGCGAGGCCGACGGCGTGCGCTCGCAGGTCGCCAATGCGGTCCGCGCGGCGGCCGACCTCCTGTCGGAGCGCGGCAATGCGGTCGCCGACGACCTCGTCGCCCGCGCCGAAGCGCTCAATGCAGCGCTCGAGGAGCGCACCGGCACCCTTGCCGGGCTGGTCAGCACCGACGGCAACGCGCTTGTCACGGCCATCGAGCAGCGCGCCAACGACCTTACGGGCCGTGTCTCGGAGGTCCACGACGCGATCCTCGAGGCGATCACCGTCAAGGGCAAGGACGTCACCGACAGCTTCGCCCGCACGGGTCTCGATGCCACCCGCGCGCTGGTGGAAGCCGGCGACGAGCTGGTCTCCAGGCTCGACGAGCGCAGCGCCTCGGCGGCGGAGATCCTCACCCGCACCAAGTCGCAGCTGGAAAGCGACATCACCGGCCTGCTGGATCGCCTGAACCAGTCGAACGCCATGCTTAGCGACGTTCTCGCCAATGCCGACGACAATCTCGGCAAGGTCGAGACCTCGCTGTCGCGCAGCGCCGGCGAGTTCCGCACCGCCATCGACCGGGCGGTCACGGAAACCTCCAGCTCGACCGAGACGCTCACCGAGCAGACCGGCGTGCTGCGCAAGGTCTCCGACACGGTTCTCTCCGACCTCTCGACCCTCGCCGGTCGCCTGGAGGAGCACGGCCGCCTGCTCACCGATGCCGCCAAGCATCTGGAAGAGGTCGACCGCTCCGTGGAAAGCCGCGTCGGCGAACGCAAGACCGCCATCGAGGATGTCGCCGACACGCTTCTCGCCAAGACCGAGGCCGTCGACAGCCTGATGCGCAGCTTCTCCAAGCAGCTTGAGGAGATGCTGGAGCAGGCCGACGGCAAGAGCCGCGACGTGACCCGTCAGCTCACCTCGGCCGCGGAAGCCGCAACGGCCGCCGTCGCCGAGCAGTTCGAGTCCATGCGCATGTCGGCCGGCCTCGAAGGCCAGAAGGCCCGCGAGGCGGTGCGCGCAGCCCAGGACGACGTGGTCGCGGAAATGTCGAGCACGCTGTCGGAAGCCTCCGAACGCTTCACCGAGGCGACCACCCGCATGCGCGACGTCGCCCGCGACGTCCACCGCGAGCTGGAAAAGACCCGCACGGAGCTCAAGCGCGGCATTCTCGACCTCCCCGAGGAGGCGGAACAGTCCACCTCGGCCCTGCGCAAGGTGGTCAGCGAACAGGTGCGCGCGCTCTCCGAACTCTCGGAGATCGTCGCCCGCCAGTCGAACGCGCTCGACACCTCGCGTGCCGGGGACCGCACGGTCGCGGCCGGGGCAACGGGGGCGACGCTTGCCTCCGTGTCGCGCCAGCAGTCCGAGCCGGCCCCGCGCCCTGCCCCGCAGCCGCCGCAGCCGGCCGCACAGCAGCCGGCACCCCAGCAGCAGGCCCCGCAGCAGCGTGGCGAGCTGCGCGGCGAGCTGCGTCGCAAGACGCTGAGCGACTTCGAGCCGCAGGCGCCGAACAAGGGCGGCGACACGCGCGGCTCCGCGCCAAACGCCCCGCAGGGCAAGGGCTGGGTCTCCGACCTGCTGCGCCGCGCCTCGCAGGACGAGGAAACCGACGCCCAGGGCGACGAGGCGCCCCGTTCGCCGCTGCAGATGGTGGAATCGCTCAACTCGCTGTCGATCGACATTGCGCGCGCCATCGACCACGAGACCTTCATCGACCTGTGGGACCGCTACAAGCGCGGCGAGCGGCATGTCTTCACCCGCCGTCTCTACACGCTGCAGGGTCAGCAGACCTTCGACGAGATCCGGCAGAAATACGCCCGCGACGGCGAGTTCCGCGCCGCCGTTGACCGGTATCTCACCGACTTCGAGCAGCTTCTGGCCCAGGTGTCGCGCAACGACCGCGACAACATCATGAGCCAGACCTATCTCACGTCGGACACCGGCAAGGTCTACACGATGCTCGCCCACGCCAGCGGCCGTCTGGACTGATCCGTCGACAACGACGACGCACTGAAACGCGAAAGGCGCGGCTTCCGAAAGGGGCCGCGCCTTTTTTGCGTCGGTGGGGGAGGTTTTTGGGGGGGGGCGTCGGGGTGAGTGCTGGCCGAGAGGCTGGGGAGCACCTTCTTGAGTGTTTCGGTCTCTGTAGACCACAACCAACTGCCCATTGTGGACATAGGCATCGATTGCGGCGAAGGTCAGAAACGAGTCCATCCAAGACCCTCGGTGCGATGCGTCCAGCTCGATTTTCGGGCGGGAAAGCGGCATTCGCTGTGCTTACCACAGGCGACAGAAATACTCAGGTCGCGAACACCTGAACTAGGAACTTCTTACCAAATGCGCCCTGCCTAAAGTACCGACTCCGCGATCGGAGCCGATTAAACCTAAAACACTCACATCAGGCCAATTTCGGATCGCGCACTATTGCTTGATTTTACGAATAATAACTGACAACTTCAGCGCGAATTTTATTTATGAATTTTCAGTCTATCAGATAGGAATTACCTGCATGAAACGCCTCAGGTCAACCGGAGAGGAACTCCCTGATACACTTCGGCAGGTCGTCGATTACAGGAAGTCAGGGCTGAGCCTGAACCATGTGGTGGGGTGCCCGCTGGACTGCGGCTATTGCGTGCGCCACTTGTTTAGCAATTTTGAAATGAAGAAGCCGCAACTCGTGATGCCGGATGATGAAGCGGTCGAGCAGTTAGTTGGGCATTGGGCTTTTCAAGCGAATCTCACCCCAATCCAAGTCTTCAATCGAGCTACAGATCCGTTCTTGCCAATCGTCAAGGAGCATCTGTTCCGTTGCGTCGAAGACCTCGACCGTCGTGGGTTGAAGAATCCTGTTCTCATCATCACGAGGTGGCATGTATTGCCGGAGGACGTCGAACGCCTTGCCAGGCTCCAAAACTTGAGAGTTACGGTGCTGATCACTTGGTCCGGAATTGAGGATCACAAAATAGAACCAGTACCATCCAGTATTTCTGAGCAAAGCCTTCGAGTGCTTTCCAGAAAAAAAGGAGGCTTGCGTTCGATCCTATATTGGAGGCCAATCGTAGCGGGCCTGAATGATAGTGAATCTCATATAATCAGGGCCAGAGACCTATCGAAGCTTGCTGACGCGACCGTCTTCACTGGGCTATTCTATCGCGATGAGATCCGCGCCTATTTTCAGAGTATAGGTGCTCCGGATCTCTATTCAGACGTTGCACGCCGCAAGATCCTCCCTCAGGAGGTCGAAGCTCGGATCATCGCAGCATTTGGTGACGCCCCAATCTTCCGGAAAACATCCTGTGGTATCGCGCATGCGCATGGTGTCGCGGATTACAACGGCCATTACGGCATTCGAGAAATTTGCGACATTTGTCCCGCCGTTCAACTCAAGATCTGCCAGAAAGCTCATCACGTGCCGGACATGGCTGATATTCAAGCCCTCGCTCGGAGGGCGGGACTTAATATTGCGAGGATCAGCTGTGACGATCGGCGGATCGAGGTCAGCGGAAGCCAAGAGCAACAACGATACTTTATGCAGCACTCCTTGAATTTCCAGGTACATGACTGCAGTCAGCCTCACCACTTTGGGCGACACGGAAAGGCTGACATCGGATGGAACTGAGCAGGAAGGCGTTCTGGGCAGTCGACGTCGAAGGCAACGGCGCAAGCCCGCCGGAAATTGTCGAAATCGCAATCGTCGAAGTACGCGATCTCGAAGTGCGATCCCGTCGCATGAAATGGCTTGTGAAACCAAAAGTGCCGATCACGCCACAGGTTACTCGTATCCATGGAATCACCAACGACGATGTAGCGCGGTCCCCTGACATAGAAGATATAGCAGATGATATCATTACTTGGACGAGCGAGAGCCGGATCATTGGCCATAACGTGAAGGTCGAGCTAGACGCTATTTCGCAGGCTATTCTGGGTTGGCGACCGGCGATGGCAATAGACACGCTCAAACTGGCGCGCCTCTTACTACCAGGCCGAGAGTCATACAGCCTTAAAAAATTAGGAACTGATCTCAGCTTGAGTAGCATTGCTGCCCGCGAGAGTGGAAAAGAACATCACTCAGCTCTATTCGATTCCATCCTGTCTGGACTTCTCTTCTGCCATCTACTTTCCAGCCTTCCGGAAGACCGTCGGCAATCGGCGATTGAAGAGAGTGACATCATGAATTCTATCCAGAGGGAATTATTGCTGTGAAACGTCCATTCAAAATCGGCGTCGCTGGCTCGCATTCGACTGGAAAGACAACCTTCGTCTCTAAGATGCAGAGCATGATTGAGGACTCAGGTTTGCGGGTCGGACGGGTCGGTGATATCGCAACTAGAGCACTTAAACTGGGGTTCCCGATCCTTCGCAAGCATACATACGAAAGCACTCTCTGGATCATGGCGGAATGCATGCGTCAGGAAGCAGAATTGTCACTGTCGACTGACGTCATTCTGGTGGACCGACCGGCCCTTGACGCTCTCGGTTACCTCCAGGCAGCGCTTTCGGTGTCCGGCCGCAGCGTTGATGCCGGCAGGCTCGATGCGCTTGAGCAGATCGCCGAAGCTCATTCCGCCGACTATGACGTGTTAGTTGTGACCTCGCTTGATCCAACCATCCCAGTCGGCCCCGGTCGTGATGACGACGAGATGTTCAGGCGAGCCGCAGCGAAAGCGGTCGACGATTTGATTCTGAGGAAGCGCTGCGATGCGCTTGTGTTGACATCTGAAAATTCGGAAGAGGTTGCACAGACGGTGATGACGGCAATTTCGGCCAACATCAAATAGGTTTGGCTCCGCGGCGCGCAACTCTGGATTATTGCAGCGCTTTTCACGAATTTCCACTTTAGGTTGTAATTACCATTCGATTAAACGAAAAGAAGGTCCAACAGCGCGGCCGTTGGCTCAAATCGCGGTGAACGACCGCTCCCCGCCCTTTTTAACATGCCTAAGGCGGACGCTCTGGTCACTTTGTCCGCGGTGCGATCATTGATTTTCTTCAAAACTATCATTTCGGTAAGGAGCGTAGACAGATGCCATTGCGCCAGGCACCAACGCGCCTTCTCATTCGCCTCCCACCCGTTCCAAGGCCTCTCACACGTTCCCGAGCACCCATGCGGACATTTCGCGCAGCACCGCGTCGGTGGCGGTGTTCAGGGCGGAGACGGCGTCGCGGACGCTTGTGCTCTTGGCGGGGGCCTCGGCGCGGAAGATGCGGCTGGCGCGGGTGCGGCCGTTGCGGTCGTTGACGAGGCGCGCCATGATTTCGACCACCGCGCGGTCGCGGCCGTCGACGCGCAGCTCGAAGGCTCTGAGGTCCGTCTGCAGCTGATAGTCGATCAAAAGCCCCTCGCCCGGCAGGCCAACGCCGCGCAGGCCGCGGGTGTTTTCCAGCGACTGGACGATCTTGGCCTGCACCACCTTGGGCAGCGTGTCCGTCCAGGCGGCCTTGGGGAAGTAGGTGTAGACGGGGCCGTCGTCGACGACGGCGATATTGGCGGTGTCGAGCGCCTGAAGCGCGCGCGGCTGCGGCACCAGCACCTGGCGCGCGCCCGAGCGGGAGCGGGCCCGTGCCTCGAGGCTTTCCGGAACGGTCAATCCGTAATAGGCCTCCGGCGCATTGTTGCCTGCACAGCCGCCGAGCGAGACCAGTACGGCCAGGCCGAAAACGGCTGCCGCGATCCTTGCCAAACTCATCGTGTCTTGCGCCCCCGTGGCATTGCGTGTGCGTCGCTTCGCTTCAACGTAACGGCCGAGACCGCGTCTGTCGCCCATGCGCAAGCCATGCGTGTCCGCACGTGTTCCTGTGCGCCGCTCATCGCCGCTGCGCCCCGCCGAAGGTCGGCGTGTCCGACCCGCCGAAGATGACGCGCTGCGGATTGCGGTTGAGCTCGCTGGCCGCGCGCTGGATCTCCAGCAGCGTGCGGTTGAGCTGCGCCATCGCGGCGGAGAAATCGGCGGAGCCGCGCACGGTGAACTTTTCAAGTCCGCTGGTGATCGGGCCGACGCGCTCGGCAAGCGTATCGGCCACCTTGCGAATGGCGCTGGCGGCCTTCGTGGCCTCCGTGATCAGCCCCTCGCCATCGGCGTCGACCATCGCCTCGACCTTGGCAACGACACTTTGCACGCGCGTTCCGGTCGCA
Organism: Stappia sp. ES.058; assembly: GCF_900105595.1. Classification (GTDB taxonomy): domain Bacteria; phylum Pseudomonadota; class Alphaproteobacteria; order Rhizobiales; family Stappiaceae; genus Stappia. The sequence goes on from NZ_LT629784.1 coordinate 2,666,117, forward strand.
TTGAGCGTTGCGGTAAGGGTCTTGGCGTCCGCCAGAATGGCATCGATGTCCGGACCCCGGCCCTTCAGGCTGTCGGAGAACTCCGTGACATTGTCGACCGCAACCCCGGCCTGGTCGATGGCGCGGGTGATCGTGTCGGTGCGCCCGGAAAGCCCTGTCGCCACATTGTCGACGGAGGCCAGAACGCTTTCGACCCGCGCCGGATCGACCGCGGTGAGAATGCCGTTCACCTGCTCGACCGTCCCGATCAGCTTGTCGGAAATGACGCGCGCATCGGCGATGACAGCGCGAATGTCGGCTTCGCGATCGACCGCGATCGCGGTCACCTGTTCGATATTCTCCATCGTCTTGCTGGAGGACACGACGAGCCGGTCGATGTCGTCCGACCGGTCCTGGAGGACCTTGGAGAAGGCCGCGACATTGTCGACGACCTCCGAGATCGCCTCGGGACGGACCGCACCGATCACCTTGTCAAATTCCGAAAGGCTCTCGTTCAGCCCGACGGTGAAGGTCGCCAGATCGCTGGCCGCCTTTTCCGCATCCTTGAGAACCGATGTCAGCCCATCCGCCGCATCCGCGGCCTTGGAGGTGATCGCAGCGGTGTTGTCGACGATCTCGGTGACTTTCTCGGGCGGAACGGCCTGAACGACGGCGGTGGCGCTGTCCACCAGGCCCTCCAGCCTGCCGGAGAGCTGTTGAAGCGCCTCGCCCGTGCTCGCGACGCTCGACATGAAAGTGTCGACGCCATCGGCGTTCTTGGCAAGCGCTTCGGAAAAGACGCGCGCGTTGGAGATGATGTCGCTGATGTCGTCGCGGTTGTCCTCCACGACGCGCTCCACGGCGGCAAGCGTCGTGTCCGCGCGGGAGAGAATGTCGCGCGCGCCCTCCACGATATCCTCGAAGGCGGAGCGCTCGGCATGGATCACCGGCGGCTCCTCCGCGTCGGCGTCGAGCAGCAGCGGCGAGGTCGGCGATCCTCCGGACAATTCGACATAGGCGATGCCCGACAGCGTCTGGAACCCGAGCGTCGCCTTGACGTCGGCGCGCAGCGGCGTGGTCGGATTGACCCGGATGGTGGCGATCACGACCGACGGGTCTTTCGGATCGAACCCGAGCGAGCCGACATCGCCGACCTTGATGCCGTTGAAGTTCACCGCGCCACCGACCGACAGGCCCGTCACGGCCCCGTTGAAGATGACCTTGACGGGAAGCGCGCGCGGACCCTCCGACCGGCTGCCAAGCCAGTAGATGAACGCGAATCCGATGAACATCGTGACGAATACGAACGCGCCGATCGCCACATAGTTCGCGCGGGTTTCCATGCTTACCTCAAATCCTCAGTCGATCCCGCCCGGGTCACATGCGTCGCAACGCCCGAACGCCGTTGAAATACTCCTGCACCCAGTCATTGTCGAAACGCTGCAGCTCCTCGATCTTGCCGGCGGTCAGAACCCGTTTCTCCCCTAATACCGCGACGCGGTCGCAAATGGAATGCAGACTGTCCAGATCGTGGGTCACCATATAGACGGTCAACCCCAGCGTCTCCCTCAGTTTCAGCACCAGATCATCGAAAGCGGCCGCGCCGATGGGATCGAGCCCGGAGGTCGGCTCGTCGAGAAAGACGAGGTCCGGATCGAGCGCCAGCGCGCGCGCCAGGCTCGCACGCTTGATCATGCCGCCGGAGAGCTCGGACGGGACCTTGTCGGCGGCGGAGCGCGACAGGCCGACCATCTCGATCTTCAGGAGCGCCAGTTCGTCCATCAACCGTTCCGACATGCGCATGTGCTCGCGCATCGGAAGCTGGATGTTCTGCCGCACGGTCAGCGAGGAAAACAGCGCGCCTTGCTGAAACAGCACCCCCCAGCGCCGCTCCACCGCATGACGCGCGTCGTCCGTGGCCGTCTTGAGGTTGACACCGAACACCTCGATCTCGCCGGCACGGCGCGGCGTCAATCCAAGGATCGCGCGCATCAAAACGGACTTGCCGGTGCCGGATCCGCCGACGAAGCCAAGGATCTCCCGGCGGTATACATCGAGATCGAGATCCTGCAGCACGATGGTGGAGCCGAAGCCGACTGTGACCCCGCGCGCGCTCAACACCACTTCGTCGCTGGGGACGGACAGCGGCGAGGCCGGCGGGGAATCCCCGTCGCGCGGCATGTCGGGTTCGGTGGGCGGGGCGTCAGACATTCAGATCCCGATCGAGGAGAAGAAGATGGCGAAGAGGCCGTCGACGACGATCACCATGAAGATCGCCTTGACCACGGACAAGGTGGTGTGTTTGCCGAGCGATTCCGCCGAGCCGCCGACCTTCATCCCCTCCACGGAGGCGACGAGACCGATGATCAGCGCCATGAAGGGCGCCTTCACCAGTCCGACCATCAGCGTGTCGACCGTGACCGCGACCTGCATCAGGTCGATGAACACGCGCGGCGCCATGTCGAGATAGAACCAGCTGACGAGCCCCGCGCCGAACAGCGCGGCGATGTTGGAGAGAAACGTCAGCACGGGCATCGCGAGAATGAGCGCGAGCAGCCGCGGCAGGATCAGCACCTCGGTCACCCTGAGACCGATGACGTGCAGCGCGTCGATTTCCTCGCGCATCTTCATCGAGCCGATTTCGGCGGTGAAGGCGGAGCCCGAGCGGCCCGCCACCATGATGGCGGTCAGGATGACGCCGAGTTCGCGCAGCACCAATACGCCCGCGAGATCCACCACATAGACCTCCGCGCCGAACTGGCGCAGGTAGAAACCGCCCTGCTGCGAAATGATCGCGCCGATCAGGAAACTCATCATCACGATGATCGGAACGGCGCCGATGCAGGTCCGGTCGAATTGATTGGCGACCGAGGGAAGCCGCAAGGATCGCGGTCGCATGAACACGCCCGAAAGAACGCTGACCAGCGACCCGACAATATGAAACACCGCACGAATGTCGGTGCCGATCTCCACGACCTCGCGGCCGGTGGTCTCCAGGATGCTGACGAGCGACATCGATCGCCGTTGCGGCTTCCAGGGCGGGGGATAATGCTTTTCAACCTCGTCGAGAAGGACGCGATGCGAGGGGCGGAGGTTTTCGAGTTGGACGCGACCGCCCCGGTAGTCCAGTTCGCCCTGAAACCGGTGCAGCAGCCAGGCGCCCGCGGTGTCGAGCGTGGTGACCTGCGACATGTCCAGCACCAGACGCGAACCGGCGGGAGGTTTCAGCCCGGCGAGCCGGTCTTCCATCAGACCGCTTTCGTGGATCGTCCACGCGCCGGCCGGAACGATCCGGCAGACGTCATCCGTCTCCTCGACGGTGATCGTTGGCATGTCCTTGACCGGGTGAATCGTCATCCGCGCTTTGTCGCTTCCCCTGCACCCGGCATCGTCCGTCCCTCGAAACCCACCGGCGACACCCTCTTGCCGAGCGTCCCATGCGCCACGTATACCTTGCGGCCAACGTCAGCGTCCAGATCGGCATGCGGAGACTGGCGCGGACAGGGCATTCGGTGAACGGCATGTTGCGCCCATGCCTCATCCCTCCCCGCGCAAACGCAGCCGCATCGTTTTCGAAGCAGGAGCTTTTCCATGGAAATCGCCCACCCCTATCTGCTGTTCCTCGGCGATGTGCCCGACGCACTCGCCGCCAAGACCGGGCTCGGCATCGTCGATTGGCGCCGCGACTGGTGCATCGGACAGCATCGGCTGGACGGCTGCGCAGCCGACGCCGGCCTGACCGACATGACACCGGAAGAGGCCGCCGGCGCGGGCGCACGCACCATGATCATCGGAGCGGTCAACGCGGGAGGCGTTTTGCCGGACCACTGGGTCGCCTCCATCGTCGCCGCGCTGGAAGCCGGCATGGATGTCGCCAGCGGCCTGCACATGCGCCTGGCCGACGTCCCCGAAATCCGCGACGCGGCCGCACGCACGGGCCACCATCTGCGCGACGTGCGCCATTCGGAAATCCGCTTCGACACCGGCAAGGGAACGAAACGGACCGGCAAGCGCCTGCTTGCGGTCGGCACGGACTGTTCCGTTGGAAAGAAATATGCAGCGCTCGCCCTGGAGCACGCCATGCGCGAGCGCGGCCATGACGCCGATTTCCGGGCGACCGGCCAGACCGGCGTCTTCATTTCCGGGCGCGGCGTGTCGCTAGACGCGGTGGTCGCCGATTTCATCTCCGGGGCGGCGGAATGGATTTCGCCTGCCGCCGAACCCGACCACTGGGATGTGATCGAGGGCCAGGGTTCGCTGTTTCACCCCTCGTTTGCCGGCGTCACGCTCGGGCTGCTGCACGGCTCCCAGCCGGATGCCTTCGTGGTCTGTCACGAACCGACCCGCACCACCATGCGCGGCGTTGAAACCCCGCTGCCGACAATCCGTCAGGTGATCGACATGACGATCTCCTGCGGTCAGCTCACCAACCCCGAGATCCGCTGCGTCGGCATCTGCGTCAACACCGCGGCCCTGTCCGAGGAAGACGCAAAGCAATGCCTGGCCGACATTTCCGGGGAATACGACCTGCCGGCGACCGATCCTGTGCGGTTCGGCTGTGAAAACATCGTCATGCGGCTGGAAAGCGAGTTCGGCACGCCATGACCATTGCGCTTGAGGTTCAAACGGACAGCTGGCCGATCGCCGGCGGCTTCACCATCGCGCGCGGCAGCCGCACGCATGCCCATGTCGTCACAGTCACGCTCATCGAGGGGCCGCACACCGGACGCGGCGAATGCGTCCCTTATGCCCGCTACGGCGAAAGCGTCGAGGGCGTGATGGCAGACATCGCCAGGATGGGGCCTGAGATCGAACGCGGCCTGACGCGCGAGGCCCTGCAGCAGGCGATGCCCGCCGGGGCCGCACGCAACGCGCTCGATTGCGCCTTCTGGGATCTCGAAGCAAAGCGGTCAGGGGTTCCCGCCTACCGGAGCGCCGGTATCGACACGCCGCACGACATGCTGACGGCCTTCACCATCAGCCTCGGCACGCCAGAGAAAATGGCCGCCGACACCGCGAAGGCCGCCGGGCGTCCGCTGCTCAAGGTCAAGCTCGGCGGCGAGGGCGATCCCGCACGCATTGCCGCCGTGCGCAAGGCGGCCCCCGACGCACGGCTGATCGTCGATGCGAACGAAGCCTGGAGCGCGGAAACCTTCGCCGACAACATGGCCGCCTGCGCGGCGGCCGGGGTGGAACTGATCGAGCAGCCGCTCCCCGCCGACGACGACGCCAGCCTGGCAACGCTTGAGCGGCCGATCCCGGTGTGTGCCGACGAAAGCCTGCACACCAGCGCCGATCTGGAGCGGCTGGCCCCGCTCTACGATGCGGTCAACATCAAGCTCGACAAGACCGGCGGCGTAACGGAAGCGCTCGTGCTTTTGGAAAAGGCCCGCGCCATGGACTTCAGGATCATGGTGGGCTGCATGCTGGGCACATCGCTGGCGATGGCACCTGCAACGCTTCCCGCGCAACAGGCCGATTATGTCGATCTCGACGCGCCGCTGCTGCTGGAGCGCGACCGCGAACCCGGACTGGTGTTTTCCGGCAGCCTGATTTCTCCGCCCGCACCCGCCTTGTGGGGGTGACGGGGCCCGTCGCGCGTTGCACCGTCACACGGACTTTGCGTGCGGCCGAAGCCACACCAGACTGATGCACAGGCAAATCCCGCCAAGACCGGCGAGCCCGGCCATGGCGAAGAAGGCCGGCTCGCCCCCCCAGGCGTAGAGAACCCCGGCGAGCGCTGTTGCGCCTGCGCTCATCACGCCAACGATCGTCGAGGCAATGCCCTGTGCCGTTCCGGCCCACCGCGGCGGCGCCATGCGCGCGACGAAGGCGACACCGCCCAGATGCGTTGCGCCGAATGTCAGACCATGCAGCAACTGCAGCGCGGAGATCGCCAGCGGATCGAGCACAAAGGGAAACACCAGCCAGCGAACCACGGCGGCCCCCGCTCCCAGCGCCAGAAGTCCGCCGCTGCCGATCCATGCTCCGAACCGTCCGGCCACCGAAAAGAGCAGGATCTCGGTCAGGACACCAAGCCCCCACAACAACCCGACCTGGGTTCCGCCAAGCCCGGCCTGTGACCAGTGCAATGCGGAAAACGCGTAATAGGCCGCATGGCTTGCCTGCACCAGGCCGACCGCACCGATGACGATCAGGAAGGACGGCGCATACAAAACCGACGCCGTCGCACCTGCCCCCGGCCAATGATGAGACGCGGGGTCCGGCTCATCGCGCAACCGTTTGACGGGCAGGAACCAGCCGACCCCCGCCGAAACCGCCAGTCCGGCCAGGATACCGCCGAGCACCACCGTCGATGTCCAGACACCGATCAGCAGGCCTCCGGCGAGATTGGCGACGACGAAGGCGATGGAGCCCCAAAGACGCATGCGCCCGTAGTCGCCGCCGCCCTGGCGCTGGACGCGGGCGGCGAGCGCGTCGCTGATCGGCACCAGCGGCCCCCAGGCAAAAGAGGTCGCGGCCAGCACGATGGCGGTTGGCCAGAACCCCTGCGTCCAGAACAGGCTGGAGAACCCGGCGCAGGCGATGGCCGACAGAAGGGCAACCGCCATGCCGGGACGCAAATACCGATCGGCCAGGGCGCTGACGAGGGGATTGGCCACCAGCCGAATCAGCAGTGGCAAGGCGAGCAGGGACCCGATTTCCGCCGCTCCAAGCCCGGCCTCGGCGAGAACCAGCGGGAAGAAGGGCAAAAAAAGGCCAAGGCCGAAGAAATAGGCGGCAAAAAGGGACGCTACCCGATATCGCAGGGGCATGACACGGTCCGGATTGCACGGGAGCCGGTCTTCTATACCGATTTTAAGGATTTGGCGATTATGCATTGAAGATCACTGCAGTCGCCCCAACGATTATGAAAACACGACGCGGATCACGATCATGGCTGAAAACAGCACGCCCGGCGCGACAATGGAGAGCGACTACGACGCGATCCTGACGGCCCTGACGGAAACCGATCGGGGACGATGGTTCCTCGACGAATACATGCGCCGTCACCAAAAGCCCGATACGCAGGTCGTTCTCGACGCGATCGGGCGTTTGGAAAAGGCGATGGTGCGGGAGCGCAAGGTGCCCGACCTCAACAGCATCCGTCTCGACATCGCCGACATGCAGGAGGCGATCGAACGCACCAAGCGCGAGATCGCCAACATCAAACACGAGGCCGAAGACAACAACCGCTTCATCGAGGCCTCCAACGAACTCGACGCCATCGTCACCAAGACGGAAAGCGCGACACAGGAAATCCTGGCCGCCGCCGAGGCAATTCAGGAACACGCCTGGACGCTGCGCGAGGCCGGGGCGGAGGAAAGCGCCTGCGACGAAATCGACGCGCGCGCCACCGAGATCTTCATGGCCTGTTCGTTCCAGGATCTGACGGGACAGCGGACCCAGAAAATCGTGCAGGTGCTTCAGTATCTGGAATCGCGCATCAACCTGATGATCTCGATCTGGGGCATCGAGGGCGCCAAGGGCGAAAACCATGCCCTGGTCGAAGACTCCCGCCCGGACGCGCATCTGCTCAACGGTCCGCAGCTGGACGGACGCGGCGTCAATCAGGATGCGGTCGACGAGATGTTCGGACCCGGTTCAAGCGCTGCGGACGACGAGGGCGACGACGCCCAGATGAATGCGCAGGATAAGGCGGACGCCGCCTTCTCCGGCACGACCGCCGAGGCGCATGAGATCGATGCGTTATTCGCCAGTGACGCCGCCGAGGACGGCGACATTGCCTGGAACACCGATGCCGAAGACGCCCCCGAGGAAGAGGCGGACGTTTTCGCACGCGCGGAGGCCGACGACCCGGCACCCGATAACGCGGCCTCGGGAAACCTTCCGGACCTGGCCGGGGTTTCCGACGAGGATCTCGGCGAGGCGGATGTGTTTGAACGGGCCTCGGCACCTGCTTCAGACGATGAGGCTCCCTCCGACGACGACGTCCCGACATCCCTGCTTGACGACATCGTGATGGTCGATGCCGACGAAGAGAAGAAATGGGCGGAAGACGCGGCCGGGGATGCCTCCGCCGACCCGCTCGAAGAGCTCTCCCCCGGCGAACGCCAGTCGCTGTTCAGCTAGGGTACGGACCGGATTGACGCTGAACGTTCCGGCTCTGAAGAACGCCGTTTGCAATTGAAGCCAAATGGCGTGACGCTCGTCGACCAGCGACCATGGCCGCACATGCCGCGCGCGGCCTGATGTAGTGCCCTGCAGGCCCGATCGCCGCGTTGGACCTGCATCCAGCCGCGACACGGTCACCTCAGCATTTCTCCCGGTTTCCACCCCCTTGCGATGCGGCGTTTCCCGAATGCAAGCAGCAGGGTGGTGCGAGATCCCCGACCGCCGGACCACGGGATCGCGTGCACCCGCAGTTGATCGGCCTTGCCCTCCCCTCCACGACAGGTTGCGTCCGTTCAGCCGACCGCAGCGGCACGGCGAAAGGACGACTTTGAAATACGATTATTTTTATGAGCATTTTTACGATATTCGGGTAAGCACTTTGATTCACGTGCGTCGGGACCTGGAGGGTTGGCGCGTCCGTGACTCTACGGGGGAAACGTTTCAAGCATGTTCAGGGAGCGACTTGAGGAACTGGCGAGGATCAGGGAACCGTCCGCAAGGTCGGAACTCGTCAGGCTGTTGAGTGCCCAGTATGCCGACAAGCTTGAACGCGAACCCAGCGACACCGAGCGGTTTCTCTTCTCCAGTCTGGTGCTCGACGTTTTCGATCAGCTGGACCATTCGGTGCGTCTCGACATCGTCGTGCGGCTGGCGCGCACCGACCGGATCACCTCCGCACTGGCCGACAGGCTTGCCACAGAAGCCTTTGACCTGAGCGAGGCCATCCTCGAACACTCCCCGGTCATCAGCGACCAGAAACTGGTCGATGTCGTGCGCAACCGGTCCGACCGTCATCGCCTGGCAATTGCCCGGCGAAACAAGGTCCCGGAGACCGTGGTCGACGCGCTGATTGCACGGGGTGCCTTTCCCGTCGTCAACGCGCTTGTCCAGAACGACGGCGCGCAGTTCGCCGTGCGCGCCATGCTGGCGCTTTTGATCCTGTCCAGCGGCGACCAGCGTCTTTTGGGCGCCATTGCACAGCGCTGCGTCAGCGACGAAGCGTTCCGCGAGGACCTGCGTCTGGTCAGTGAGACGGATTGCCCGCTGATGCCGGCGGAGCTGGAGAAGGCGCTCGACAACCCCGAAGCCCTCGAACGCATCGCCCAACGCGCCGTGATTGACGACCCCGACACCGGTCTGGAGATCGAAGGCGAGCAGCTGTCGAAACACGAGGTTCGGATCCAGATCGCCTCCGGAGAACTGAGTTTCGAAAACATCCTGCTGACCCTGCTGGATCGCGAGGACATGGCCGCGATCATCTGGGTGGTGTCACGGCACCTCAACCTGCGCGACAGCACGGTGCGGGACACGTTTGCGTCCCAGGCCGACGGGGCGGTGGCGATGCTGATGAAGGAAACCGGTATCGGCCACAAGACCTACGGAAGATTCCTGAAGATGCGCTGTGCCTGGCTGGGCGTCGGAACGACGAGCGTCGCCCATGAGGTCTATACGTTCCGCACGATGCGCCATCAGGGCACGCCGCGCGCCTTCAACTGATCGGATAGGCGGTGGCGCCGGGCGTTCGGGCGACCGGCGCTCAGTCAATGCAGCGCCAGCGCCCGGGCCAGAACCTCCGCATCGATGTTACCGCCCGACAACGTCAGCGCCACCGTGCGCCCCTTTACCGGCAGCTTTCCGGTCAAAACGGCGGCAAGACACACCGCCCCGCCCGGCTCTACCACAAGCTTCAGTTCGCGAAAGGCGAAAGCGACGGCCGCCAACGCCTCCTCGTCGGTGACGACAAGGCCGCGCGTCGCGCGCCGGCTGACGATCGCAAAGGACCGCTCGCCCGGTGTCGGCGTCAGGATCGCATCGCACACCGATCCGCCCTCGGCCGGGTTCGACACCCTGGCACCGGCGACAAGCGACCGTCCGTAGTCGTCGAACCCTGCCGGTTCGACCGGAAGCAACTCGCAATCGGGGGCGAGGCTTTCGAGCGCAAGCGCAATGCCGGCGGTCAACCCGCCGCCGCCGGCGCAGGTCAGCATCGTGTCGGGCGACAGGCCGAGCGCATTTGCCTGTTCGACGATCTCGGCCCCGGACGTCCCCTGTCCGGCGATGACACCTGGATCATTGTAGGGATGTACCATCGTCGCGCCGGTTTCGACGCAGAGGGCATTTGCAATCGCCTCCCGGTCCTCCACACCGCGCACATAGGTCACGACCTGTGCGCCGGCGCGCCGCGTGCGGGCGAGTTTTGCCTCCGGGGCATCCTCCGGCATCACGATCGTGGCGGGCATGCCGAGAAGCCGGGCGGCCTCTGCCACGCCTTGCGCGTGATTGCCGGACGAACAGGCGACCACGCCGGGTCCGCGATCTTCGACAGGGATCTGGCTGAGACGATTGAAGGCACCGCGAAACTTGAACGAACCCGTGCGCTGGAGGTTTTCCGCCTTGAGCAGAATGCGCCCGCCGGTCAGTTCGTCGAGATAAGCGGATGTCAGCAGCGGCGTCACCGCAGCCTCGCCCGCGATGCGCGCGCGCGCGGCAACCACATCCTCGAAATCCGGCAGGGTCAAAATCGCGTCCATCTCGGTCTCTCCTTGCAAGCCTGGAGAACCGGTACACGATTGCGCCCATGCTTTGAAGCCGCTTCGAACAGACCGAAAGCCGATTCCGTCACGCGGCGCCGCGCATGACGTCGCCTGCCTTCGCGGCGTTGCAATTGTCGATGAACTGGCGCGTGCTGCGCGCCCAGGTATAACCGAGCGCCATCTCGCGGCAGCGGTCCCCGGGGATGGCGAGCGCGGCAAGCGCGGCCTTCTCGAGGTCGTCGTCGAGCACACCGACATCCGTCCCGCCGACGATATCCAGCGGCCCCATCACCGGATAGGCGGCCACCGGCACCCCGCAGGCAAGCGCCTCCAGCAAAACATTTCCGAATGTATCGGTCAGGCTCGGGAACACCACGACATCGGCGCTGGCGTAGTGGCGCGCCAGATCCTCGCCGGTTTTCGCCCCGGTGAAGACGACCTCGCGATAACGCGCGCGCAACTCGGCGAGTTGCGGCCCGTCGCCGACGACCACCCTGGTGCCTGGAAGGTCGAGATCGAGAAAGGCGGAGATGTTCTTTTCCACCGCCACCCGGCCGACATACATGAAGACCGGCCCCTCCACCCCGGCGGGCAGGACGGAGCCGACGAAGGGGCGAAACAGCTCGTGATCGACCCCGCGCGACCAGCGCATCAGGTTCTTGAACCCGCGTGCGCGCAGATCGTCCTCCAGCGTCTTCGTCGCCACCATGCAGCCGCGCCCCGCATTGTGGAACCGGCGCAGCCACGCATAGGACCATGCCAGCGGCACAGGCACCCGCGCCGACAGATACTCGGGAAACCGTGTGTGATAGCTCGTCGTGAAGACGATGCCGTCCTTTTTCGCCACATGTGCCGCCAGCAGGCCGAGCGGCCCTTCGGTCGCAATATGCAGGTGCTCGCAGTCGAGGTCGGCGATGCGGCGGCGCAAACTGCCGGTCGTCGTCAGCGTCAACCGGATCTCCGTATAGGTCGGGCACGGCACGGTGAAGAAATCGGCCGGCGACAACACCTCGACCCGCACGCCGAGACGGCGCAGTTCTGCCGCCGTGCGATCGATGGAGCGCACCACGCCATTGATCTGCGGATGCCAGGCGTCGCTGACGACGAGCAGCGACCTCATGCAGCCACCGACGCGCGGGCCGGAACCTCGGCGGCGACCCGACTCGGACCGGACCGGCTCCAGTCGATCACCTCGAACGTCCCGTCGTGGTGCTCGACGATCGCCGTGCAGCTTTCCACCCAGTCGCCGGTGTTGATGTAGTGCGTGCCGAAGGTGTGGTGGTCGGCGGCATGATGGATATGCCCGCAGATCACCCCGTCGACGCCCTGACGCGCGGCCTCGCTGGCAAGCGTTTCCTCGAACTTGCCAATGAAACTCACCGCGTTCTTGACCTTGAGCTTGGCCCAGGCCGACAGCGACCAGTAGGTCAGTCCAAGCCGCCGCCGCACCGCGTTCAGCCCGGTGTTGAGATTGAGGGCGGTGACATAGGCCCAGTCGCCGAGGAAGGCGAGCCACTTGGCATGCCGGACCACGACGTCGAACTTGTCGCCATGGATCACCAGGTAGCGCCGACCGTCCGCCGTTTCGTGCAGGGCCTCGTCCATCACCTCGATGCCGCCGAAATGGGTTCCGAGAAAGTCGCGCAGGAACTCGTCGTGATTGCCCGGCGTGTAGACGATCCGCGCGCCCTTGCGGCCCTTGCGCATCAGCTTCTGCACAACATCGTTGTGCGTCTGAGGCCAGTACCACATGCGCTTGAGCCGCCATCCGTCGACGATATCGCCGACAAGATAGAACGTCTCCGCATCGTGATGGCGAAGAAAATCGAGAAGCATATCCGCCTGGCACCCGCGTGTGCCCAGGTGAATATCGGAGAGAAAGATCGCCCGGAAATGCCGCGGGGCCGGTTTGACGGACATGACGCGCTCCTGACAAGATGACAGGAAGCCTTTTGCTCGATTCCGGTCTCAGAAATATGACAGTTGCTGCGAAATCATTTTAGGCGGCGCCGCGAACCGTGCGCCAGGCCGGTCATCCGATATGAACGTTGCACGGTCCACGGGCCGTGCGGCTCGTCACCCGAATCTGAAGTTCGTTCGGAGCGAGCCGGACAATGATGCGAACTTCAGGTTCAAAAGGGTGATGAGCAAGTATAGGTGTCCGGTGTGGTTTTCGGATTTCAAACTCACCACACTGGCATGACGACACACTGGGAGGATCATCGGGATGGATCTTGGAATTTCCGGCCGAAAGGCCATCGTCTGCGCATCGAGCCGCGGCCTTGGACGCGGCTGCGCCGAAGCGCTGGCGCAGGCCGGCTGCGAGGTGATCGTCAACGGTCTCGACGCCGAGCGGCTCGACCGCACGGCCGATGAAATCGCGCGCCGCACCGGCGCAAAGGTCACGCCGGTCGCGGCCAATGTCTCGACCCGCGAGGGCCAGGAGGCGCTGCTTGCCGCCTGCCCGACCCCCGACATCCTGGTCAACAACAACGGCGGACCGCCGCGCCGCGACTACCGCGAGCTCGACCGCGACGCGATGATCGACGGGGTGATCCAGAACATGATCTCGCCCATCGAGATGATCCAGAAGGTCGCCGACGGCATGGCCGAGCGCGGCTTCGGACGGATCGTCAACATCACCTCGATCACCGTGCGCATGCCACTCGCCGGCCTCGACCTGTCGAGCGGCGCGCGGGCGGGTCTCACGGCGTTTCTCGCCGGCGTCGGGCGTACCTACGCCAGCCGCAACGTGACGGTGAACAACCTGCTTCCGGGAAAGATGGACACCGACCGGCTGCGCGGCGGCATCGAAGCGGCGGCGAGCGCGTCCGGACGCAGCGTGGACGATATCCGCGCCGCGCAGGCAGGCGAAATCCCGGCCGGCCGCTTCGGCACGGCGGAGGAATTCGGCCGGATCTGCGCTTTCTACTGTTCGGCGCATGCCGCCTATGTGACGGGGCAAAATGTCCTGATCGATGGCGGGCTCTATCCGGCAGCCTTTTGAACGCATCGCCTGCGGAACATCTCAACAACAAAAGCCGGCGGATTGCTCCGCCGGCTTCGTCGTTTTCAGCAACGACCGCCGTCGATCAGTAACCGCGTCCGTTCGCCTCGGGTCGGTCGTGGCCGCCACCAAATGTGTAACGCAGCGACGCGGACACGATGTTGACGTTGGAATCGACATTCGAGGAATAGGTGCCGATCGCCGGGTTGTAGTCCTGATGGCCCGGGCCGATGTTGACCGATGTCTTCGCCGTGTGGATGTAGGTGTAGCCAAGGTCGACCGCGAGATTTTCAAACACCTGATAGGTCGCGCCAGCCGACAGCCACAGCCGGTCATTGTCCGGCAGGCGCGTGGAGCGGATGGCATCGTCAATCGGCGACAATTCGTAGCCGACACCTGCGCGCACCGTCAGATCCTCGTTCACGTCATATTCGCCGCCCAGCGCGAAATACCAGCTGTCTTCATAGTTGAAGTACAGTGTCTCGACGACCGCGCCATTGGCCTGCGCCGTTACGCGCGGGGACTTCAGACGGCTCCAGTTTGTCCATTCCACCGTACCAAACACGCGGAAGGTATCGCTCACCCGCTGCTTGACCGACAGGTTCACCATGTCCGGTGTGCTCAGCCGGGCGTTGATCGCGGTAACGCCCGTCGGCGCTGCAAGCTGGCCGTCCAGTTCATGAAATACGCTGGAGCGATAGCCCAGACCGATCTCGGTCCCCTCCATCGGCTTCAGGGTCAGGCCGGCGGTGATACCAAACCCGATGTCATCGCCCTCCAGACCCCCGGTCGGAAAACCGGGAACATTGGGCACGGCCTTTTTCAACGCGACCGCGAAGTGCTGGATCTGGAGACCGAGCGCCACGGAAACCATGTCATTGATCTCATAGGCGATCGTCGGCGTGACATTGATTGATTGCGCCTTGGAGGAGCGCGAATAGAACTGCCCGGCCCAATTCTGCGCCGGCTTGGTCGCAAGCCCGAAGGGCGCGTTGATCGAAATGCCCAAGACGGCTCGATCATTCAGCCGATAGGCCGCGTAGCTCGCCGGAATGAAGGCATCGTTGCCGACGTCGCCGGAGGGCACGGTACTGTTCGGCAGGACGATGGCAAAGGGCGGTAGCGGCACACCCGAAGAGGTGAAGGTCCCGTCCATCTCGGCTTTCGGGACGATCAGCGTGTTGTGCGCCTCAGCCGTCCAGCCGGCGCCGGCACCCGTCAACGTTGCCGGATTCCAGAACATCGAAGAGATCGACGGACCGGTTGTGCCATACCCCGCGAATGACATCCCCTGATAGTAGGAACTCTGCTCCCGAAGTGCAAAGCCACCAGCGACTGCCTGATGGGCTGTAACGACAGTCAAAATTCCTGTAAGAGAGAGTAGTCCTGCCCTGACCTTTTTCCCCATACCGCGTTCCGATCCTCCCAATACATTTTTCAGACGGCCTACCCCAACCGCCGATTACGTTTTGATAAGGTTATCGAGAGGCCCGCCTCGGGCAACCGCGATTTTCAACAAGGACTGATCGGTATTGCGTTGCACAAAAAACGAATTCACTCCCTTCCCCTACGACATCCGAAAGCGTTTGTGGCTCCGCGACAGCGGGAACAGGGCTTTTCATGTCGGTTTTTTGAAACCGCGAAACATCGACGTGCTTTTGCACAATTTTTAATCAATTCCCGTAGAGGTAGGCGGAAATTCGGATTGCCCCTGTGGTGTTGCACGAAGGTCACGAAATCCGGGCCACTCGCGGCACTCCGGATAGAAGCCGCAGTCGCTCACCAAGCGACAGACCGGCAATCCCGTGCCTTTCCCGATGAATCAAGGTCCCGATAGACCAAGGCTCGAAACAGGAGCAGCGGAGCGACGTTTCCGTCACTCCGCTGCCTGCGACAGAGCCGGCGCGGGGTCCGTTTCGCGCTCTGTCGTGTCACGGGAGCCGGTGGTGACTGCGTCTTGCGCACCGGCACTGCCGGATGCCTCCGCGTCGCTCTTGTCGAGCCGCCGGCGGAACCACAGCGCATAAAGCGCCGGCAGGAACACAAGAGTGAGAACGGTCGCCACTGTCAGTCCGCCGATCATGGCGATCGCCATCGGTCCCCAGAAGATGTTGGACGTCAGCGGGATGAACGCGAGCACGGCGGCCAGCGCGGTCAGGATGACCGGGCGCGCCCGGCGCACGGTCGATTCCACGATGGCCTGGCGCATGGTTGCTCCACCCGCCAGGTCGTGCTCGATCTGGTCGGCGAGGATCAGCGTGTTGCGCATCACCATTCCGCCCAGCGCGATCACGCCGAGGATCGCGACGAAGCCGAAGGGCGCATCGGCGATCAAGAGGGCCGCGACCGCACCGACAAGGCCCAGCGGGAAGGTCAGGAAGACGATCACCATTTTGGAAAAGGACTGCATCTGCAGCATGATCAGCACGGCCATCGCCAGCAGCATCACCGGAAACACCTTGGCAAGTGCTGCGTTGGCCTTGGCCGATTCCTCGGCCGCACCGCCGGCGTCGATCCGGTAGCCGGGCGCCAGCCCCGCCTCGATCTCCCTCATCTTCGGCAGGAGCGCGGCCGTGACATCGGGTGCCTGCACGCCGGGCACGATGTCGGCGCGCACAGTCAGCACGGTCTCGCGGTTGCGGCGCCACAGGATCGGCTCTTCGGACACATATTCGATGCGCGCGACCTGCGACACGGGCACCGCGCGACCGTCGCGCACGTTCAGGACCAGATCGCCGATGTCGCCGAGCTCGGCCCGCTCGCTCTCCGACGCCCGCACGACAACGCCAACCGCATGCCGGCCATCGCGCAGGCTGGTGACCTGAACGCCCGACAGCAGCGCCTGCAACGATTGCGCGATCTCCTGTGTCGACAATCCGAGCGCACGGGCGCGTTCCTGATCGACCTCGAGCCTGACCGTCTTGACCTTCTCGCCCCATTGCAGCTCGGTGTTGCGTGTGTCCGCGTTGGCGCGCATCGCATCGCGCACCCGCGCCGCGATCGCGCGCACCTCTTCACGGTCCTGACCGACGACGCGAAACTGCACCGGAAAGCCGACCGGCGGCCCGAGTTCAAGCTTGTTGGCCCGCCCGCGCACGGAGCTTTCGGACGCCTCGAAGCGCGCCGTCAACTCCTTGACCAGACGCCCGGTGTGCTCCCCGCCCTTCGACTGGACAAGGATCAGCGCGTAACTGGGATTGGGAAGCGCCGGATTGTAGGCCAGGAAAAAGCGCGGTGCACCGGCGCCGATATAGGTGGTGAAATAGTCGACATCGGGGCTCTTTGCGAGCAGTGCCTCAAGCTCGCGTGCGGCGCGTTCGGTCGCGGCGAAGGACGCCCCTTCCGGGCCCTTGAGTTCGACGAGAACCTCGGGCCGCGAGGAATTGGGAAAGAACTGCTTCTTGACGAACCCCATACCGTAGCCGGCGGTGACGAGCAGGGCGAAGGTCACCAGCACCACGGGGACGCGAAAGCGCACGGCCGCATTGACCATGGTGCGCATGCGATTGTAGCCGCGGGTCTGGTAGATCGCGTCCTCGTTGACGTCGCCGCGCGCCGCCGCGTGGCGTTCCAGCGATTTTGGCAGGAGCTTGAGGCCGAGATAGGGCGTGAAGATCACCGCGACGAACCACGAGATGATCAGTGCAGCCGTCACCACCCAGAAGATCCCGCCGGCATATTCGCCGGCCGACGACTGGGCGAAGCCGACAGGAAGAAATCCGGCCGCCGTGACAAGCGTGCCCGTCAACATCGGAAAGGCGGTTGATTCCCACGCGAAGGTCGCAGCGCGAAACCGGTCCCAGCCCTGCTCGATCTTCACCACCATCATCTCGATGGCGATGATCGCATCATCCACCAAAAGCCCCAGCGACAGGATCAGCGCACCAAGCGAGATGCGCTCCAGGTCGATCCCCATCAGGAGCATGACGACGAAGGTTCCAGCCAGCGTCAGCGGCACCGACAGGGCCACGATCACGCCGGTGCGAAATCCGAGCGACAGGAATGAAACGATCAGCACGATCGAGATCGCGGCGACGAACTTCAGCAGGAACTGGCCAATCGCGCCTTCCACCACTTCCGGCTGATTGGAGACCTGGTGCAATTCCGCACCGACCGGCAGACGCACGCGGATCTCTTTCGCCTTGGCCGCGAGCCGCTCGCCGAGGTCAAGCACGTTGCCGCCGTCGGCCATGGCGATGCCGAGCATGATGGCATCCTGCCCATTGTAGCGGGCGAGATAGCTTTGCGGATCGGCTATGCCCCGGCGCACGGTGGCGATGTCGCCCAGCCGAAAGATCTCCTCCCCCGCTCTCACCGGCACGGCGGCCACGGCGCGCACGCCACCAAGGCTGCCGCTGACACGCACCTGCACGGTCTCGCTCGGCGTGTCGACCGACCCGGACGGCACCACGGCGTTCTGGGCCGCCAGGGCATCAAAGATCGCGGAGGCAGGAATGCCGAGGGTTGCTAGCTTGGCGTAGGAAATCTCGACGAAGATCTTCTGGTCCTGCTCGCCGAAGAGCTGGACCTTCTCCACCCCCGGAACCGACAGGAAGCTCTGGCGCGCCATTTCCGCAAGGTCGGAGACCTCCGTCCAGGTCGCATCCGGCGCGGTCAGGGCATGGACCTGAACGTAGACGTCGGAATATTCGTCATTGAAGGACGGGCCGAGCACGTCCGGCGGCAGGTCGCCGCGGATGTCGCCAACCTTCTTGCGCACCTGGTACCAGAGACCCTCGACGTCTTTCGGCGGTGTGGTGTCGGCGAGCACGACCTGCGTCGCCATGAAGCCGGGGCGCGTGTAGGTCTCCAGCCGGCTGAGATGGGGCAGCGTCTGCAACCGCGTCTCGATCCGGTCGGCGACCTGCTCCTGTATCTCGACAGCACTTGCGCCCGGCCAGGCGGCGGTGACCACCATCACCTTGACCGTAAAGGCGGGGTCCTCGTTGCGTCCGAGATTTCCATAGGCCCAGATACCGGCGGCGGCGGTCACAAGAATGAAGAAAAGCACCAGTGTCTGATGCCGCAGCGCCACGGCCGACAGGTTGAAGCGGCTCATTGCAAGGCTCCGACCAGCACCGGATCGGCTGGCGCACGCTCGACCACGCGCACCTCGAGATCGGCGTCAAGGCGGTGGACCCCCATGCTGACCACGGTCACGCCCGGCTCCAGAGCCCCGTCGACGATTGCGCGCGCCGCCTCGATGCGCAGGACCTCGACGGCGACCGCCTTCACGCGACTGTCGCCGGGAGCGGCACGCCAGACGAAGGCGTCCTCGCCACGATACCACACGGCGGATAGGGGAACGGCGACACCCCTCGCCGGGCCCGACGGATCGAGATGAACCGTCGCGGTCATGCCAAGCCGGGCCAGACCGCTCGGGTCCTCAAGCTCGAAGCGCGCGGTGAAGGTACGCGCCGCCTGGTCCGCCTGCGGCGACAATTCGCGCAACCGGGCGGAGAAGGTCTTTCCAGGCAGCGCCCAGAGCGTGACGTGCGCCTCGGCCTGCGCGATCGCGGCGACATGGGCCTCCGGCACGGCGACTTCGGCCTCGCGACCGCGCGCGGCCGCGATCCTGACCACCGGCTGGCCGAGTGCGACAACCTCGCCAGGCTCGGCGAGAACGGCGGTCACGACACCAGCGACATCCGCGCGAAGAACGGTGTAGGCGCGCTGGTTTTCCGCAAGCAGCCGGCGCTCGCCGGCAGCCTTCAGCGCCTCGGCGGCGGCATCGGCCGCAGCCTGCGCGGCGTCGAGCGAGGCCTGGCTGACATGCCCTTTCGCCTTGAGCGTCTCGATACGTGCAAGCGCATCGGCTGTGCGTTTGGCCTCCGCGCGCGCGGCCCGCTCCTGAGCCTCTTCCGCGTGGAGAGCTGCATCGAAATCCGTCGCGTCGAGGCGCGCGACCAGGTCACCCGCCTCGACGCGGTCGCCGATATCGACACCACGGCGAGAGAGCTTTCCGCCGACGCGAAAGGCAACGGGCGCATCGCTACGCGCCCGGATCGTACCCGAATAGGACAAGCCGCTGCCGCGCGCCTTTCCCACCTTTTCGACCCAGACGGTTGGCGGTGACACCTCCTGAGCATCGGACCCGGACTCCGGCTGGCAGCCGGCGACAACGAGCCCGAGCAGAGCTACCGAAAAGATCGCTCGAACAGCAGAGCGAACGGAGGCGGCGCAAAGACCGGAGGCGTTTCGATGCATCGTGCTGCTCCTGTGACGACCGACCCGACAGCGGGCGGACAGCTGCGCCTGGCGCGAATGGACCGGCCTGGGCCGGAAAACGATGGGCGAAGCCCCCGATACCTAGCGTCAACTGATATGACCATGAAATGATGATTGTCAACAATCGTCAGATAATATATATCAGTCGTCAGCCATTGACGCGCTTGCTGACCCCGCCCATTTTCATCAAGCGGTGACGGTCACCGAAGGTTTCGCCATCCTGGACGTGGCTCATCGCCCGCCCGGCGGTCGACTGGCCGTTGGCGGAGCTGATTGTGGCAGCGAGACCTGCAGATAGGATCTACACTCAGCGTCGCATACACTGAGTGTCATGGCAGAAGGATCGGGACCAACGCACATGACGGACATGCTGGACACGACGAGATCCGACAGCCCGCAGGCTGCCACCCGTGACGGCGCCGCAAGCACGGCTGCGCATGAGACACGCCAGCGCATTGTCGAGACCGCCAACAAGCTCTTCCACGTCTACGGCTACCAGAAGACGACCGTCGCCGACATCGCCCGCGAACTCGGCATGTCGCCGGCCAACGTCTACCGGTTCTTCGCCTCCAAGGCGGAACTCACCAAAGCAGTAACCGGACTGGTGACGGCCGATCTTCGCTCCGTAATGGTGATGGAGCCATCGACGAAAATGCAAGGCAGCTGCGAGCGGCTGCGCGAGATGGTGCGCCGGCATTTTCATCACATGCGCGAGCGCTACGCCGACAATCGCAAGATCCACGATCTCCTCGAAGCGGCGATGGAGGAAGCGTGGGACGAGATCGAGACCCACAAGGCCCGGATGCGCAGCGCCTTTGCGGATGTGATCCGCGACGGAATTTCAACGGGCGAATTTCCGGAGCAGGACGTGGAAACGTCGGCGATGCTGTTCCAGCATTCGCTGATCATGTTCTTTCATCCGGCGCTGGTCGCGCAGACCTGCCGCTGCTTTGCGGAAGGTCAGCAGGACCATCTGTTCGAGCCGATGGTGGATTTCGCCCTCGCCGCCTTGCGCGATGGCCGGTTTCGCGAGCTCCCTCAGGAACTCAAGCAAACGGTCTGACCCGCAACGCGGTCCTCCGCCGGAACCGACCCGACCCCGCGCAGAAAACAGGCGTCAGGTTTCACGCCCTTCAAGAAACAGCCGTGTGGAGGCGGAACTCCAGGGCGCCAGCTTTTGCAGCGTGCGCGCGTAACTCTTGTAGATGTCGCGGTCGAGCCCGCCGGCATCGGCAAAACTCGCCACCACCTGCGCCGCGGTGTCGCGCAATGCCGCGAGGATTTCGGGCGGATAGGCGCGGACCTCGACCCCGTCCTCGGTCTTGAGCGCGTCGAAGGCCTGCGCATTGCGCCAGTCACTGCCGGCCATCGACTGAAGCGTCTCGGCCCGGCAGGCGGCGATTACCACGGCCTTGAGGTCCTCGGCGAGCCCGTCGAAGGCAACGGAGTTGACCAGCATCTCATTGGCGCCATTGGGATCGTGAAATCCGGGCGCGTAATAGAGTTTTGTAACCTCGGCGAAGCCAAGCGCCCGGTCGCTTGCCGGACCGAGAAACTCCGCGGCATCGATCAGCCCGCTGGACAGTGCCTGAACAAGTTCCGTCGGCGGGAGCGACATGGGCGTCGCCCCCAGCCGGCGCATGATCTCGCCGCCAAGACCCGGCATCCGGATCTTCAGGCCGTCGAGGTCTTCGAGGGTTTCGACCGGACGGGTGAACCAGCCCCCCATCTGGGCTCCGGTGTTGCCCGCCAGAAACGGCCGCACACCATAGGGCGCGTAAAGCTTGTCCCATAGCGCCTGACCGCCGGCCCGTTCAAGCCATGTGACATGCTCATGCGGCAGGAAGCCGAAGGGTACGGCGGTGAAGAACACCGCGGCCGGCATCTTCGCCTGCCAATAGGCCGATGCGGCGTGACCCATCTGGGCCGTCCCTGCAGACACCGTGTCGAAAATGCCGGAAGCAGCGACCAGTTCGCCGTCGGGAAACAGCCGGACGCGCATACGCCCGCCACTCAACAAGGCGATGGCATCGCAAATGCGCTGCGCCGATTGCCCCGGCCCCTCCAGGTCCGCGGGCCAGGCGGTGGCCATTTTCCATTCGATTGTCGTTTGGGCAAGGGCCGGAGTGGCGAGCCCTGTGGCCGCGACTGCACCGGCGAACCCAAGCGCGGCGCGGCGGGACATTGCGCCGGCACTGGCGGAGCGGCCCGATGTAGGAGGCGAGGACACTGAGGACACGTCACCGAACGCGTGTCGGTCCATTCTGCCGTCGCCGCGCCGGCGCCGAGGCGGTTTCGCTCCCTGGGAGGTCATCGATCCTGTTCCGTCACCCTATGATCCACCACCCTGCATGATACTCCGCCTTGCGCCGATTGCGGAAAACCGGCGCATCTGCGCCACCGTCCTCGCAGGTTCGGGCATGGGCCGCAACTTCGCAAGGCCCGCTTCATTAAAATTTGCCCATGTTCGCCGGGGCATGGCCACCTTGTGGCAGGACATGACCGCCCGCACGCAACACCCCTTGCTCCACTTGAGCGCTTCCGCTTCACTGTCGGGCGATTCACGCGCCTGCCGGCGCCAGCCCGCCTGCCAGCCCTGCTTGGGAGACCTCCATGATTCCGTTCTTCGTGATGATCAAGTGCCACCTGGGAAAAGCCTATCAGGTTGCCAATGCAATCGCCGACGCAGAGATCGCCTCGGAAATCTACTCGACCGCCGGGGACTTCGATCTCATGGTGAAAATCTACGTCGACGACAGTGCCGACATTGGCCATTTCGTCAACGAAAAGGTCCATCCCTTCGACGGCATCCAGGACACCAAGACGATCATCACCTTCAAGGCATTCTGACGGGCGCCGCCAACCGGCTCCGTCAGACCTTGGAGGGCGTGACCGTCTGGCGTTCCTTCGACCGGTCGAGACCCAGCCGGCGCTCGCGGAAGATGACGAAGACGCCCGCGCCGATGACGATGATCGCACCGGCGATCACCTCGATGGTCGGAACCTCGGAAAACACCAGCCAGCCGACGATCACGGTCCAGATCATGGTGGTGTAGTCGAACGGCGCGATCGTCGAGGCATCGGCGAAACGGTAGCTCGTGGTCACCAGGATCTGGCCGATCCCGCCGAACAGGCCGATGCATACGAGCATCAGCGCGTCCGCGCCCGTCGGCATCGCCCAGCCGAAGGGCGCGCTTGCAAGCGACAGGAGCGCCATCACGCCGGTGAACCAGATCACGATGGTCGAGGTGCGCTCTGTGTTGGTCAGCCGACGCACGGTGATCATCGCCAGGGCCATCGCCACCGCAGCCGCGAAGGCCAGCATCGCGCCCTTGGTGGTGCCTTCGCTCGGCGCCGCCGCCCCCAGATGCGGCGACAGGATGATGAGAATGCCGAAAAAGCCGACCACGACCGCCGTCCAGCGATAGACCCGCACCTTCTCGCGCAGGATGACCGCCGCAAGCGCGACCGTGATCAGGGGCGCGGAAAAGCTGATCGCCGTCGCGTCGGGCAGCGGCAGAAGGGCAAGGGCGGCAAACCACATCGCCATGGCGGAGCCGCCGACCAGCGCCCGGCCGATATGGCCGAGCGGACGGCGCGTCTTCAAGACCGACGGCCCCTCCCCCTGCCACCAGACCATCACCAGAACCGGGATCAGGCCGAAAAAGCTGCGCGCGAACATCACCTCGCCCACCGGATAGCGGCTTTCAAGAAGCTTCACCAGTGCCACCATCCCGGTGAACAGAAGCGTGGCCGCGATCTTCAGCGAAATGCCGAGCCGCGGATTGTGGGCATTCAGATCGGGAGGGGAGACGGCGGACGGGGAAGGAGGCATTCAGAAAATTCCAGCTCACGACAATCGCGCGGTCCACGACCGAACCGACGGTTCGCAGGGGCGAACGGAACAAAGGCTATCGATTTTATTTATAGTATCAATAGGCTTCGGTCCCGAACGGTCTCGACACGTCACCCCTGCGCCCCGCGCATGGCATGAAATGGCGCTGCAACCGCGTGAGACTGTATCAGCGCGACGGGGCGGCATCTTTACGGCGCACCGCCCTTGTGTCGCGATTTCGCTGTCGGGGCAGGGCGCCCTGCCCCGAGCGAATCGTCATCAGCTGCGCGCGGCGGCAATCGCTTCCCAGACCCGCGACGGCGTTGCCGGCATGTCGATCTGCGCGACACCTGCCCCACGACGCAGCGCATCGTTGACCGCATTCATCACCGCCGGGCAGGCGCCGATGGTCCCGGCCTCGCCAGCCCCCTTGATGCCAAGCGCATTGGTGGTGGAGGGAACGTTGCGGGTCTCGAACCGGATGTCGGGAATGTCCGCTGCGCGAGGCATCTGGTAGTCGAGAAACGAGGCGCTGATAAGCTGGCCGTCCGCATCGTAGACGGTGTGCTCCATCAGCGCCTGACCGATGGCCTGAACGACGCCGCCATGCACCTGCCCGGCGAGCAGCAGCGGGTTCACCGTCACGCCGAAGTCATCGACGATGGCATAGTCGACCAGCCTGGTGTCGCCGGTGTCGGGATCGATCTCCACCTCGCAGATATGCGTGCCGTTGGGATAGGTCGCCTCCGCCTGTTTCACGGCTTCGCGGGCAGCGATCGGCTCGGGCGCACCCGCCGCGATTTCGGCGAGCGTGACGGCACGGTCGGTGCCGACGACCCGCACGGAGCCATCCATCAGTTCCAGATCCTCAACGCCCGTTTCCAGCTTGTCCGCGGCGAGATCCTTGATCTTCTTCACCAGCGTCTTCGACGCCTCCAACACCGACGGCAGGCCGATCGGGATCGACCGCGACCCGCCGGTGCCCCCGCCCCTGCGCACCCGGTCGGTATCGCCCTGGATCATCGTCACCTTGTCGAGATCGACGCCGAACTGCTCGGCTATGATCTGCCCGTAGGCGGTCGCATGTCCCTGCCCGTTCGACTGGGTGCCGATCAGCAGCGTCAACGAACCGTCGAGCCCGAGCTCGACGGTGGCCTCCTCCGAACCGGCGAAGGCGCAGGCCTCGACATAGGTCGCCATGCCGATGCCGCGATACTTGCCGGCCGCGGCGGACGCCCCGGCGCGGGCCTCGAAGCCGTCCCAGTCGGCGGCTGCAAGTGCTGTGTCCATATGGGCCGCGAACTCGCCGGTGTCATACATGCGGCCCGTCGGCGTCGTGTAGGGCAGCGCGTCGGTCGGGACGAAATTCCGGCGACGGATCTCCGCCGGGGAAAGGTCCATTTCGGCCGCCGCCTTGTCAACCAGCCGCTCCAGCAGATAAGCGGCTTCCGGACGCCCCGCACCGCGATAGGCGTCGGTTGGAACCGTATGCGTATAGACGCCCTTGAGCACTGCATGCAGGGCCGGGATATCGTAGAGGCCGGTCGACATCGTCAGCCCGAGATAGGGAATGAACGGTCCATACTGGTGCAGATAGGCGCCCATCGCCGCGATCAGATCGACGCGCATGGCGAGAAAGCGACCCTCGGCATCCATAGCGACCTCGGCCACCGCGAGATTGTCGCGTCCATGGGCATCGGCAACGAAATGCTCCGTGCGCTCGCACACCCACTTCACGGGTTTTCCCAGCCGCTTCGCCGCGACGAGCGCGAGCGGGTATTCGGGATAAACGAAATTCTTGGTGCCGAAGCCTCCGCCCACGTCCGGCGTGATGACACGCAGGTCCTTCGCGTCGATGCCGAGGATGTCGCCGGCGATGACGTCGCGCATGCCATGGCCGCCCTGGGTGCCGGCGGTCAGCGTGTAGCGCCCGCTCGTCGCATCGAACTCGCCGATGCAGCTGCGCGGCTCCATGTAGTTGCACACCAGCCGGTTGTTGACGATCTCGATCCGCGTCACGTGATGTGCGGTGTCGAAGGCGGCCCGCGTCGCCTCGGCATCACCCATCTCGGCGGTGTAGGCGAGATTGCTGCCGCGATCGGGCCACACCAGCGCCGCATCGGGCGACAGTGCATCGGCGGTGTCGACCACCGCGTCGAGCGGATCGTAGTCGATCTCGATCAATTCGGCCGCCGACTTGGCGTTGTTGATCGTATCCGCGACAATAAAGGCGATCGGTTCGCCGACATGGCGCACCGTGTCGACGACAAGCACGGGACGCGGCGGCACGACCGGCGCGCTTCCGTCGGGCTGCTTGACCGAGGCCTTGTTGGGCATCATGCCGAGATCGGGGATATCGGCCGCGACCAGCACCATCGCCACGCCTTCCGCGTTTCGCGCCTCGTCAAGGTCGCCGATCCTGATACGGGCATGCGCCATCGACGAGCGCAGGACATAGGCCCGCAACGCCCCATCCGGACGGATGTCGTCGGTGTAGCGTCCGTGCCCGGTGATCAGCGCGCTGTCTTCCTTGCGCCGCACGGGCGCGCCCATGCCGAACTTTCCGGGAGCCATTTCATTCATGTCGCCATCTCATTCATTATGGAAGCCTCGTTGCGATGATCGTGAACCTGCGCTTGTCGCGACATGACGCTCCAACCGGAAGGGTCAAGGGCGACGGTCCGTTTGCATGAGCGCTGCGGTCGTGGATGCCGGGCGAGCAGGCACATGTCCCCAAGCCCGAATACGACAGGAAGCCGGCCGACACCGGACAAACCGCCCTGCACCGCCACCCCCGTTGCCACGACCTTAGCGGCAATCCGCTCCTGTCGCCAAGACCCGAAGGCGATTGCCGGCGATCGCGCAAGCGGCGTTCGACCGCAGCGCACAACACCCTGGCCTTTCTCTTTGTCCGCAGAAGGGTCTATGCTGAACATCTCCACGTCGGTCGACCGCAACGCGGCGACCAAACCCCCGGTTTTGTCCTCATGACCCCCAAACCACAGCGACCCGGCCTTGCCGACCGCTATCGTTCCGCCGACGCCAGACTTTCCGCGCTTCCGGGAAACCTGCGCGGCACCTTGTGGATTCTGGTGGCCGGGCTGTTCTTTACCGTCATGGTGACCCTGATCAAGGTCCTCGGCGAGCGGCTGCACGTCGCCGAAATCATCCTGATCCGGCAAATGGTGATGGCGGCAATCGTCGCCCCGATGATCATCTCCGGTCTTCCCGGGTCGTTGGCGACGCACCGTCCGAGCCTGCATGTCGTTCGCATCATGTGTGCATCGACCGCGATGCTGGCGGGTTTTACCGCCATTATCCATTTGCCCCTGGCGGACGCCACGGCCATCTCCTTTTCCAAGACCTTCTTCATCACGATCTTCGCGATCTTCTTTCTGGGAGAAACGGTCGGGCGGCACCGCTGGGCCGCCACCGCGATCGGCTTCATAGGCGTCATGATCATCCTGCGCCCCGGAGGCGATACCGGGATCGATCTCTATGCGGGGCTCGCCGTGCTCAGCGCCGCCTGCGCCGCCGTGGTGATGATCGTGATCCGCAAGTTGTCCCAGCACGAGCGCCCGGTGACGATCCTGACCTATCAGGCGGTCTTCGTCGGGCTGATCATGCTGCCCATCGCCCTCTACCATTGGAGGACGCCCACTCTTTGGGAGTTGGGCTTGCTCGCCGTGGTCGGCATGGTTTCCTGGGCCGGACAGATGTGCAGCATCCGCGCGTTTCGTGCCGGCGAAGCCTCGGCACTCGCCGCGCTCGACTATGTGCGACTGCTTTACGCGACCGTGATCGGGTTCCTGGTGTTCGGGGATCTGCCGGCGGTCGCCACCTACGCGGGAGCCATGCTCATCATCGCCGGCTCGCTCTATACGGTCTGGCGCGAGGCGCAACTGGGCAAGCGAATCGCGACCCGCGACGGGGTGCGCGCCGATCCGCCTTGAGGCCGGCGACAGGTTTCAAACAGGCGCCTAACCACCGTTGAACAGCGGGGTCCAGATCCCCTCGATCCGATAACCACCGAGCGTCCTCGCCATCTCCGCGAAAGCCTGCGTGCGGGTGAACGCCTGTAGCGCCTGCAGCGGCGGCTCGAACCAGTCGCGCCGGCCGACAATCAGGTCGAACCGTTCCTGGCAGACGGGAATGAAATCGAGCTTGAACTGGCGGGCCGATGCCTCCAGCCCGAACGCCAGATCCGCGCTGCCGTCCAGCACGGCAAGAGCCGCCTCGCGCTCGTCGCGCGCCATCGGTCCTTCCGCGCGCCCCGCGAGGCCTTCCTCTGCCAGCAGTCGGTCGAGCAAAAGCTGACTGCCTGCTTGCGCCTGGCGCCGGACCACCTGCAGGCGCGGCAGATCGGCAAGCCGCGAGACGTTTTTCGGATTTCCCGCCGGCAGGATGAACCCCCGGCTGCGCCAGGCCCACTGCAGCAGTGCGACCGGCTGAAACCTCAGCCGGCGGGCCACGGCATCCGTGTTCCAGCCTTCGTCCTGAACCACATGCAGGCCGGCGGCGACGCCCTCGGCCTGCTCGAAGCGCTCCACACCGTCCATGCTGCCATCGAAAAAGGCGGCCAGCCCAGATCCCGATTCGCGCAGGCTCCACTCCAGCAACGGATCGTGAGAGCCCAGAACCACCGGCGGACGCGGCGCATGGGGCGACGGCGCCTCGCTGGCGTTGTCGATCCAGGCCAGCACCACATCGCGGGGAAACAGGAGTTTTCCCGTCGCCCGACTGTGCGGGATCTCCCCGGCCGCCGCCAGATCGTAGATCTTGCGTTCCTTGACCCTGAGCAGATCGGCCATTTCACGGGTGGTCAGATAGGTCGGCAAATCGCCCGTCATGTGGCCGGTCATCCTGGATTGCATGCGCTGAAGACGAGCGACAATGCCAAGCATCCGCCGCCGCCGCAAGCCGCAGGGAGCCGGATCGCCGCGCCTACCCGGCCGTCGCCGACGCGCGGCGCGCCTCCTCTTCTTCCACCAGCTCCTTTTTTGACAATTTGCCGACCATCGTCTTCGGCAGACTGTCGCGGAATTCGATTTCGCGCGGGCGCTCGATCGTCGACAGGTGATCCGCAAGGAAAGACTTGAGATCCTCCGCGCTCAGCTCCTCGCCCTCGCGTAGCTTGACGAAGGCCTTGGGCGCCTGACCGCGATACTTGTCGGGAATGGCGATGACGATGACCTCTTCAACCGACGAATGCTGGTAGATCGCCTCTTCGATGACGCGCGGATAGACGTTGTAGCCCGAGCACAGGATGAGATCCTTAATCCGGTCGACGAGATAGATGAAGCCGTCCTTGTCGCGGTAGCCGACATCGCCGGTGTGCAACACACCGCCCTCCAGCGTGCGCGTCGTTTCCTCGGGGCGATTGTAGTAGCCGGCCATGACTTGCGGGCCCGAAACGACCAGTTCGCCCTTCTCGCCCTCGGGGGCATCGCGGGTCAGGTCTTCCAGGTCGCGGAACCCGATGGTGGTGCCCGGCGCAGCAAGGCCGATGGACCCGGAGCGCCGGTTTTCATCGAGCGGATTGGCGCTCACCAGCGGCGAGGATTCCGTCAGCCCGTAGCCTTCGACCAGAATGCAGCCGGTGCGCCCCTCGAACTCCTCCTTCACCTCCACCGGCAGAGGCGCGCCGCCGGAAATGCACAGCCTGATCGATGTGAGGTCGTAGCCTTGCGCGACCGGCGAGTTGTTGATTGCGGTGTAGATCGTCGGAACGCCGGGAAACAGCGTGACCTTCTTTCGCTTGATCGTGTCGAGCAGCATCTTCAGTTCAAAACGCGGCAAGAGCACCATTTCCGCGCCGAGAACCACCGAAAGGTTCTGCGCCACGGTCATCGCAAAGACATGAAAGAACGGAAGAACGCACAGCATCTTCTCCTCGCCGCGCCTGGCGGCGGCGAAGATCGTCCGCAACTGCTCAAGATTGGCCGAGAGATTGGCGTGGGTCAGCATCGCGCCTTTGGGAACACCGGTGGTGCCGCCAGTGTACTGGAAGACCGCGATGTCGGTTTCCGGATCGATCTCGACAGCTGTCGGCGTCGCCCCGTCGCGCGCGATCTCGCCATAGCGCGGATGCGCGGCATCGTTGGGAATGTCGGCGCGCTCCTTGCGCTTGAACAGCGAGAACAGCAACTTCTTGGGTTGCGGCAGGATGTCGGCCATCGGACAGACGATGATGGTGTCGAGCGACCCTTCGCGGCGCACCGCCTCGACCTTGTCGTAAATCACCTTGAGGTCGAGCGTGACCATGATACGCACGCCCGCGTCGCGTGCCTGGAACGACAGCTCCCGCTCCACATAGAGCGGATTGAAGTTGACGACGATGCCGCCGATCCTGAGCACGGCGAAGTAGAACACCGTGTAATAGGGCGTATTGGGCAGGCACAGGCCCACCTTGTCGCCCTTGCCGATGCCCATCGCCTGAAGCCCCGCCGCCATGTGCTCCACCATGGCGCCGATCTCGGCATAGCTCCAGCCCTTGCCCAGGAAATCCATAGCCGGCCGGGCACCGAAATCGCGCACCGAGGCGTCGAGATAGGCGTGAAGCGGCTTTGGATGAAAATCAGCAAGCCAGTCCTGCGCGTCGGTCACGGATGCTCCTCCCCAGACTGCTCTCCCAAGCGCGATACGCCCTCTCCCTGGCGCCGCGCGCAAGAAACATGACCAAGCCTTCCGTTTACGTCAACGGAAAATGCGGTCGGCCACCATCCGCATCATCAACAGATAAGCATCGCGGCACCGGTTCCAATCCCGGTCATGCGTTTCGCGTCATGCGTGTCGCGACGGGCAGCCCGCGGAAGACGGCTCAGGTATCCAGCAGCGCAAAGCGGTCGACGTCGAACATGCCCTTGTCGGTGATCTTGAGATGGGGGATCACCGGAAGCGGCAGAAAAGCGACCTGCAGGAACGGCTCGTCGAGCGTGCAACCGAGCGCAAGGGCCGCCGCGCGCAGGTCCTCCAGCGCATGACGCACCGTCTCGAACGGCTCCAGGCTCATCAGGCCGGCGACAGGAAGCGCAAGCTCCGCCGTCACCCCGGTTTCATCCGCCACGACGAAACCACCCTGTAATTCGGCGATCCGGTTGACGGCGGCGGCCATCGCCGCATCGTCCACCCCGACCACGCAGATGTTGTGGCTGTCATGTCCGACCGACGAGGCGATGGCGCCCCCCGTCAGTCCGAACCCGGAGACGAAGCCGCGCCCGATGCCCCCCGTTTTGCCGTGGCGCTCCACCACCGCGACCTTGGCGACGTCCTGCGACGGATCGGCGGCCACCGCGCCGGCCTCGACCGGCAGCGTGCGGCTCAACCGTTCCGTGATGATGCGCCCCGGAACGACGCCGATAACGGCGCGTTCATTGGCGGCACCTGACGGAACACGAAAGTCCTCGGCCAGGATCTTGCGCAGATGCACGCTCTTAAGCCCGACCGGCGCAAGCGGCGTCCGCTCCGCGAAGGCGGCCTCGTCCACCGGCCGACCGGCGGCGATCACCGAATGCACGCGGCAATCCTCCAGATCGTCGAGCAGCACGAGATCCGCGCGCCACCCGGGCGCGACCAGCCCCCTGTCGCGCAGGCCAAAGGCCACGGCCGCCGACCAGCTTGCCGCGCGATAGGCATCCTGCGGGCGTGCACCCCGCCGGATCAGCCGGCGGATCATGCTGTCGAGATGCCCCTCCTCCGCGATGTCGAGCGGATTGCGGTCGTCGGTGCACAGGCAGACGAAGGAGGCGGTGTCCGGCGTCAGGATCTCCGCAAGCGCCTCCAGATCCTTCGACACCGATCCCTCGCGAATGAGCACACTCATGCCCTTGGCAAGCTTTTCCCGTGCCTCATCCGCCGTCGTCGCCTCGTGGTCGGTGCGGATACCGGCCGCCAGATAACCGTTGAGGTCGAGCCCTGTCACCAGCGGCGCGTGTCCGTCGATATGCCCGCCCTGAAAGGCCGCGAGCTTGGCGATTACTGCCGGATCGCGGTTGAGCACGCCGGGGAAATTCATGAATTCGGCCAGGCCGATCACCTGACTGTGTCCCCTGAGCGGAAGAAGATCCTCGATCTCGAGGCACGCGCCGGCGGTCTCGTAGGCGGTGGCCGGGACGCAGGACGACAGGTTGACCCGAAGGTCCATCACGGTGCGTTCGGACGCATCGAGGAAGTAGCGAATGCCTTCCGCGCCGAGCACATTGGCGATTTCGTGCGGGTCGCAGATCGCCGTGGTCACGCCATGCGGCAACACGCAGCGGTCGAACTCCAGCGGCGTGACCAGCGAGGACTCCACGTGCAGATGCGTGTCGATGAAGCCCGGAACAACGATACGCCCGGCCGCATCGATCTCCCGCTCTCCGCGATACCGCGCATGCGTCCCGACGATCCGGTCACCGACGATGGCGATGTCGCATTCCGTGAGCGACCCGTCCATCACGGAAAACAGCTGCGCATTGCGGATCGCCAGATCGGCCGGGGTCTCCCCGCGGCCGGCGGCGATGGCGCGTGTGAGAAACGCTTCGGTCTGGGCCGTGTCCGGCATGAGGATCTCCATAGACGCGGGACGTGCGGTCAGGCGTACGCGACGCAATCCGCGACACCCGACCGTTCGTCGATCATCGCACGCCGGCATCGTGCCACGCCAGTATCCAGGACTGCTGCCCACAGGAAGTGCTGAATGCCGAGACGTGGCCTCCCACAACCCGACGCTGCACCGCAGCAACGAATGCGTTTGACAGAAGGCGATTTATCGGTGATTAAATTAATCAAATAAATTAAATTGCAGAAAGCCGCTGTAGCGCCGGGTCCGCAGCGGTTACATCCGCCAAGCAGGGGTCATAAATTGCCAGTTCGCCCACTCGTCGGTCAAGGATCCAATTCGGCGCAGCTGCGTCGTTACAACGAACGTATCGTGCTTCAGGCCCTGCGGCGCGTCGGCGAGGCATCCAAGGCGGATCTCGCGCGACTGGCACAGCTTACCAACGCTGCCATCGGCGGGATCATCCAGGAGCTGACGGCCGTCGGTTTGATCGACACGCTCGGCAAGCGTCATGATGGCGGACGCGGCCAGCCGGCGACCATGCTTCGGATCGCGCCCTCCGGCGCCTATGGGTTCGGCGTACGCCTCGACCGAACATCGATCGAAACCGTGCTCGCCGATTTCTCGGGCCGTATCATCGGTCGCCAAACGCACGACCGCTTTCTGCCGACCCCGGAGCGGGCCGTCGAACTGGTCGCCGGCGACATCGCCACGCTGTTGACGCTGATCGAGCCGGAGGAACGCGATCGCATCGCCGGCGTCGGGCTGGCAATGCCGTTCAATCTCGGAGCCTGGCTGCGCGAACTCGGACTTCCGGTCGAAGCCTTCCGCCGCTGGGACGAGGTCGAATTCACGGCGTTGCTCGAGGACGCCATCGCCTATCCGGTCTTCTTCGAAAACGACGGCACGGCCGCCGCCATCGCGGAGCTGTTTTCCGGCGCAGGGCGGCTTTCGGACGACTTTCTCTATCTCTTCCTCGGACCGGCCATCGGTGGAGGTGTTGTCACCGGCGGCGATTGCCTCAAGGGCGTCAGCGGCAATGCCGGCGACGTCGCGATGATCCCTGTCCCGCCAAGCCGGCTGGCCTCCGCGCCGCAGCCGCGCGGCGAATTGGACATCCTGCTGACACGCGCCTCTCTCGCCGCGCTCAAGCGTCACCTCGCCCATCACGGCGTGGAGGCGGAAACGCGCGGCGAGCTCGAGCTTGCCGTTAAAAACGGCCACCCCGCCGTCGACGAATGGATCGACGATTGCGTGGCCGCGCTCGTCCCGGCCGTCTGGTCGGCGATCTCGCTCATCGATGTCCCGCTGGTCGTGATCGATTTCGATATCGATGGCGGCCTCGCCCAGCGCCTGCTTGACGATCTTGCAGTGGCACTGGACGCCGCCGCCCCGGAGGCACGCCATGCGCCCCGGCTGCAGCGCGGCTCCTTCGGATCGGACGCGGGCGCGGCAGGTGCCGCCAACCTGCCGATCTTCTTCAACTATTCGCCCCACACCGCGATCCTGACCGGGCGCGGAGCGAAACAGGGTGCAGCAAGGCAGAATGACGCGGATCAACCGCGCGTCGCCGCAAGCGGCACCTGAAGGCCCCCAACCGGTGCAAGCCGGCGGGAAATGAGGACGTCAAACGACCATTGGGAGGAAACTGACATGCTACGCAAACTGATGCTTGCCGGAACGGTGATGGGCGCCGTGGCAGCCACACCGGCGCTGGCCGCCGACATGAATGCCTGCATCATCACCAAGACGGACACCAATCCGTTCTTCGTGAAGATGAAGGAAGGCGCCACCTCCAAGGCGGAAGAACTCGGCATCACGCTGAAATCCTATGCGGGGCGCATCGACGGCGATCACGATGCCCAGGTCGCGGCGATCGAAACCTGCATCGCCGATGGCGCCAAGGGCATTCTGCTCACCCCGTCCGACACAAAGGCCATCGTCGACAGTGTCAAGCAGGCCCGCGACGCCGGCATTCTGGTGATCGCCCTCGACACGCCGCTGGAGCCGATCGACGCGGCCGACGCGACGTTTGCCACCGACAACTTCAAGGCCGGCGAACTTGCCGGCCAGTGGGCCGCGGCCTCGCTTGGCGACGAAGCGGCAAACGCCCGCATCGCCATGCTTGACCTGGCGGTCAGCCAGCCCTCGGTCGGCGTATTGCGCGACCAGGGGTTCATGACCGGTTTCGGCATCGACGTGAAGGACCCGAACCGCTGGGGTGACGAGGACGACCCGCGCATCGTCGGCCACGATGTGACGGCCGGCAACGAGGAGGGCGGACGCACCGCCATGGAAAATCTCCTGACCAAGGACCCGACGATCAACGTGGTCTACACGATCAACGAACCGGCGGCCGCCGGTGCCTACGAGGCGCTGAAAGCCATGGGTCGCGAGAACGACGTTTTGATCGTCTCCGTCGACGGCGGTTGCCCTGGCGTCAAGAATGTCGCCGACGGCGTGATCGGGGCGACATCGCAGCAGTATCCGCTGCTGATGGCCTCGCTGGGCATCGAGGCGATCAAGGCCTATGCGGATACCGGCAAGAAGCCCGAGCCGACGCCCGGCAAATCCTTCTTCGATACCGGTGTGGCGCTTGTGACCGACAAGCCGGTGGAGGGCGTTCCCTCCATCGACACCGGGGAAGGTCTGGACAAGTGCTGGGGCTGAGCCGCCTCGCGCGCTACTAGCCCGGAACCCGGGCAAACGCGGGGCGGTCATGCCGCCCCGCGGACCAAAGAAGAAACGCCGAAAAACCGGCGGTCTTGGGGAGGACATCATGAGCGAAGCGGACCCGCGCGACGCGAGACACGATGAAGAGGCACTTGCCGTCGGGACCGGCGACATCGCCGCCTTTGACGGGCACCGGCCCACGTTTCTCGGCTCAATCCAGCACAAACTGCATGCACGACCCGAGTTCGTGCCGCTGATCGTGTTGATCATTTCAGTTGCGATCTTCGGCATCGTACTCGGCTCGAAGTTCTTTTCGCCCTTCGCCCTCACCTTGATCCTGCAACAGGTCGCCATCGTCGGCATTGTCGGCTGCGCCCAGTCGCTTGTGATCCTGACTGCCGGCATCGACCTATCGGTCGGCGCGATCATGGTTCTGTCGTCCGTGGTGATGGGGCAGTTCACGTTTCGCTACGGCCTGCCACCGGAAATCGCGGTCCTGTGCGGGCTCGCCTGCGGCGCGCTGTGCGGCATGATCAACGGCATGCTGGTCGCGCTGATGCGCCTGCCGCCCTTCATCGTGACGCTCGGGATGTGGCAAATCGTGCTCGCCACCAATTTCCTGTTTTCCGCAAACGAGACCATCCGCAGCCAGGACATCGAGGCACAGGCCCCGATCCTTCAGTTTTTCGGAGAGAGATTCAACATTGGCGGCGCCGTCATCACCTATGGTGTGATCGCTCTGTTCGTCCTGGTGCTGATCCTGAACTACGCGCTCAACCACACCGCCTGGGGGCGGCATGTGATGGCGATCGGCGACGACCCCGACGCTGCGGAATTGGCCGGCGTGCGCGTCGCGCGGATGCGGATCTCCGTCTATACGCTCGCCGGACTGATCTGCGCCCTCGCCGGCTGGGTGATGATCGGCCGGCTCGGATCGGTCTCGCCGACAACCGGTCAGTTCACCAATATCGAATCCATAACCGCCGTGGTGATTGGCGGCATCTCGCTGTTCGGCGGACGCGGATCCGTGCTCGGCATGCTCTTCGGCGCCCTGATCGTCGGCGTGTTCTCGCTTGGCCTCAGGCTCGTCGGCACCGACCCGCAGTGGACCTATCTTCTCATCGGCATGCTGATCATTGCAGCCGTTGCCATCGACCAATGGATCCGAAAGGTGGCCGCATGACCCGCGAACCCATCCTCACAGCCCGTGGCCTGATCAAGCGCTACGGACGCGTCGTCGCCCTCGATCGCACCGACTTCGACCTCTATCCGGGCGAAGTGCTTGCCGTGATCGGCGACAATGGCGCGGGCAAGTCGACCCTGATCAAGGCAATCTCCGGCGCGGTTACCCCGGACGCCGGGGAAATCCGGCTGGACGGCAGACCGGTGAATTTTTCCTCGCCGATGCAGGCCCGCGACGCCGGCATCGAGACGGTCTACCAGAACCTTGCCCTGTCTCCGGCCCTGTCGATCGCCGACAATCTGTTCATGGGCCGCGAGTTGCGCGCGCCGGGCCTTATGGGCAAGCTGTTTCGCAAGCTCGACCGAAAAGAGATGGAACGCATTGCCCGCGACAAGCTCTCCGAGCTTGGCCTGATGACCATCCAGAACATCAACCAGGCGGTCGAGACGCTGTCGGGCGGTCAGCGCCAGGGCGTCGCGGTGGCGCGTGCCGCAGCCTTCGGCTCCAAGGTGGTGATCATGGACGAACCCACAGCCGCACTCGGCGTCAAGGAAAGCCGGCGCGTGCTGGAACTGATCCGCGACGTGAAGGCGCGCGGCCTGCCGATCGTGCTGATCTCGCACAACATGCCGCATGTCTTCGAGGTTGCGGATCGCATTCACATCCACCGGCTCGGGCGCCGGATCGCCGTGATCAAGCCGTCCGATTATTCCATGTCGGACGCGGTCGCGATCATGACCGGCGCGATGGCGCCGCCTGACGCCTCGGCGGCAGCGTGAACGGACGGAACCGACCCATGATCCTCGTCTGCGGCGAAGCGCTGTTCGACCTTTTCGCAGATGAAACGTCGGACCGGTTGACGTTCGACGCCCGCATCGGCGGATCGCCGTTCAACGTGGCGGTCGGCCTTGCGCGTCTCGGAACGCCGGCCGCCTTCTTCGGCGCCCTGTCGCACGATCTGTTCGGCCAGCGGCTGCGCAGGGCGCTCGCTGCGGAAGGCGTCGACCTGTCGTTCGCGCTTGGGACGGACGCGCTCACCACATTGAGCATCGTCGGTCTCGACGACACCGGCAGCCCCGCCTACGGCTTCTACGGCAAGGATGCGGCCGACCGTCAAATTCGCAAGAGCGACCTGCCGGACTTGCCGGACAGCATCGACACCATCCAGATCGGCTCCTACGCGACCCTGGTCTCTCCGGTCGGCGACAGCCTGCTGGCGCTGGCCGTGCGCGAGCACGGACGACGGCTGATTGCCTATGATCCGAACGTGCGCCCCACGGTCGTTGCCGACATGAGCGCCTGGAGAGAGCGGTTCGCGGACCTCCTGCCGCATGTCGACCTGCTCAAGATCAGCCTGGAGGATCTGGAGCTGATGTTTCCAGGCAACGATCCGCAGACGCTCGCCGAGACCTGGCTGGCACAGGGGCCGGCGCTCGTGATCGTGACGCGCGGCGGAGACGGAGCCACAGCCTTTACCGCGCGCCATCGCGTCGAGGTCGCGGGCGACGCTGTCGCGCTCGTGGATACGGTCGGCGCCGGGGACACCTTCCAGGCCGCGATCCTCGCCCGTCTTGGAGAAACCTGCGGCCGTCGTCGTTCAGCCCTTGAGCGCCTTGGCGACACGGATATGCTGGGCCTGCTGCGCTTCGCCGCGCGCGCCGCCGCGCTCACCTGCTCCCGACGCGGCGCGGACCTGCCCCGCCGCGCCGAACTCGGTCGCTCCGATATCGCCGTCAGCTGAAAGGACTTTCATGGTCGCCCGCGTCATCGAAGTCGATCCGTTCGATCTCATCGTGTTCGGAGCAACGGGAGATCTTGCCCACCGCAAGCTTCTCCCCGCGCTTTATCACCGCGATCTCGACGGACAGATCCCGGAGGACGCGCGGATCATCGCCTGTTCACGCCGCGACATGAGCGACGAGCAGTATCGCACTTTCGCAGACGAAGCCGTGCGCGAACATGTCAACGACGTGGAAGCCCCCGCGCTGGAGCGGTTTCTTGCAAGGCTGAGCTATATCGCCGTCGACGCGGCGGGAACACGCGGATGGCCGGAACTCGCCGAACGCCTGAAGGGCCGCGAGGAGGTGGTGCGCGCCTTCTATCTGGCCGTCGCACCGGATTTCTTCGGCACCATCTGCGAACGGATCGGCGACCACGGCCTGACCACGGATCTTGCCCGCGTCGTGATCGAAAAGCCGATCGGCAAGGATGGTGCCTCGGCGCGCGCGCTGAATGCGGCGATCGGCGAGGTGTTCCGCGAGGATCAGATCTTCCGCATCGATCACTACCTCGGCAAGGAAACCGTGCAAAACCTGATGGCGCTGCGCTTCGGCAACGCGCTGTTCGAGCCGCTGTGGAACGCGGCCCATATTGACCATGTGCAGATCACGGTCGCGGAATCGCTCGGTGTGGAGGGACGCGCGGGGTATTACGACACGGCCGGCGCCATGCGCGACATGGTGCAGAATCACATCCTCCAGCTTTTGTGTCTCGTGGCGATGGAACCACCGGAATCCATGAACGCCGATTCCGTGCGAGACGAGAAACTCAAGGTTCTCAAGGCGCTGAAGCAGATGGACGCCGAAATGGCAAGCAAGGCGACCGTGCGCGGCCAGTACCGCGCGGGCGCGTCGGCCGGCGGCGCGGTGCGCGGCTACCTGGAGGAGCTCGACGATCCGACCTCGCAGACGGAAACCTTTGTCGCGATCAAGGCGGAAATCGCCAACTGGCGATGGGCCAACGTGCCCTTCTACCTGCGCACCGGCAAGAGGCTGGCGGCGCGGGTCTCGGAAATCGTGGTGCAGTTCCGCCCCATTCCCCACTCCATCTTCGAAACCGAAGCCGGCGAGATTTCCTCCAACCGCCTTGTGATCCGCCTGCAGCCCGACGAGGGCGTGCGCATGCAGATCATGATCAAGGACCCCGGACCCGGCGGCATGCGGCTCAGACAGGTGCCGCTCGACATGTCGTTTGCCACCGCCTTCAAGGTGCGCAATCCCGATGCCTACGAGCGGCTGATCATGGATGTGATCCGCGGCAACCAGACGCTGTTCATGCGCCGCGACGAGGTGGAGGCGGCCTGGGCCTGGGTCGACCCGATCCTTGAGGACTGGGCGACGCTGAAGGACCTGCCGAAGGGCTACACCTCCGGCACCTGGGGGCCGTCGGCGGCGATCGCCCTGATCGAGCGCGACGGCCGCACATGGTTCGAAGACCTGATGTAGGACCGCACCGGATACAACAATGATCGACGGGCTTAACCGTTGAACCCGAAATTAAATCGATTTAAACGTGGAGCCGAGCGTTTGGAACGCCCCACCGGTTTCACCGAAGCCGCCGCATGCTCCCGACATGCCGGCGGCGCGTGTTGAAAGGATGGACCAAGCCATGACCGTGCATTCCACCATTGCAGACGTCACTGCCCGCATCGAGGAGCGCAGCCGCGCCAGCCGCGCGCACTATCTGGAGCGCATCCGCGCTGCCGGCGAAGCAGGCCCGAAGCGCGGCACACTGTCCTGCGGAAACCTGGCGCACGGCTTCGCCGCCTGCGGGCTCACCGACAAGGAGCGGCTCGCCGGCGACGTCGTCCCGAACCTCGGCATCATCACCGCCTACAACGACATGCTGTCCGCGCATCAGCCATTCGAGCGCTTTCCCGAACTGATCCGCGAGGCGGCGCGCGAGGCCGGCGGGGTGGCGCAGGTCGCCGGCGGCGTCCCGGCGATGTGCGACGGCGTCACCCAGGGCCAGACCGGTATGGAACTGTCGCTGTTTTCGCGCGACGTCATCGCCATGGCGACCGCCGTCGGCCTGTCGCACCAGATGTTCGACGCCGCCGTCTATCTCGGCATTTGCGACAAGATCGTTCCGGGCCTGATGATTGCGGCGCTTTCCTTCGGCCATCTGCCGGCAGTCTTCCTGCCGGCGGGGCCGATGCCGTCCGGACTTCCAAACGACGAGAAGGCCAAGACCCGCCAACTCTACGCCGAAGGCAAGATCGGCCGCGCGGAGCTGCTGGAATCGGAGAGCAAGTCCTACCACAGTCCCGGCACCTGCACCTTTTACGGCACCGCGAACTCCAACCAGATGCTGATGGAAATCATGGGGCTCCATCTGCCCGGTGCGAGTTTCGTCAATCCCGATACCCCGCTGCGCGACGCCCTGACCCGAGAGGGCGCCAAGCGCGCGCTCGCGCTCTCCGCGCTTGGCAACAACTACACGCCCATCGGCGAGATGATCGACGCCCGCGCCATCGTCAACGGCGTCGTCGGCCTGCACGCGACCGGCGGCTCGACGAACCACACGCTGCATCTTGTCGCCATGGCCAATGCGGCCGGGATCAAACTCACCTGGGGCGATATCTCGCAACTTTCCGACATCATTCCGCTGATCGCACGCATCTACCCCAACGGACTGGCCGACGTGAATCATTTCCAGGCCGCCGGCGGCATGGGCTACATGATCGGCGAGCTGTTGTCGGAAGGCCTGCTGCATGAAGACGTCAGGACCGTGAACGGTACCGGCCTTTCAGGCTATGCGGTCGAGGCGAAACTCGCCGGGGACGGCACGGTTGTCTGGGAATCGGCCGAAAAGACCAGCGCCGACCCCAAGGTTCTGTCCACCGTCAAGGAGCCGTTCCAGCCGAACGGTGGGCTGAAAATGCTCGACGGCAATATCGGCCGGGCGGTCATCAAGGTGTCGGCGGTCAAGCCCGAACGCCGCGTGATCGAGGCGCGGGCACGCGTCTTCACTTCGCAACAGGCCGTGATCGACGCCTTCAAGGCAGGCGAGTTGACCGAGGATTTCGTCGCCGTGCTGCCGTTCCAGGGTCCGCGCGCCTGCGGCATGCCGGAACTGCACCAGCTCACCCCGACGCTCGGCGTGCTCCAGGATCGCGGGCTCAAGGTGGCGCTCGTAACCGACGGGCGCATGTCGGGCGCCTCCGGCAAGGTGCCGGCGGCGATCCACGTCACGCCGGAGGCCGTCACCGGCGGGCCGATCGCGAAGGTCCGCGACGGCGACCTGCTGCGCATCGATGCGGAGACCGGTCGCCTCGAGGTTCTGGTCGATGCGGCCGAGTTTGAGGCCCGTCCGGCCGCAACCGCAGACCTCTCCGCCCATCAGCAGGGCGTCGGACGCGATCTCTTCGCCGCCTTCCGTGCTGCCGCCGGCCCCGCCGACGAGGGCGCGCATGTTTTCGGCGCCTGACGCGCCTTTTCCAACACGGAGCCGATGATGACGCAAGACACCGCCAAGCTCGACATTGTGATGCAGGCCGCCCCCGTGATCCCCGTGCTGGTTGTTGAGGATCCCGCAAGGGCCGTGCCGATGGCACAGGCGCTGGTGCGCGGGGGATTGCCGGCGATCGAGATCACACTGCGTACGCCGAATGCGCTGGAGGCGATCCGCGCCGTGGCCGACGAGGTCGAGGGTGCCATCGTCGGCGCCGGCACCGTTCTGGACGCAGCGCAGTATGAGGCCGCCGTCGCGGCCGGATCGCGCTTCATCGTCTCCCCCGGCGCGACCGACCGGCTGCTTTCGGCGGCAGCCGACCACGATGTCCCCCTGCTGCCGGGCGCGGCCACCGCATCGGAGGTGATGCACCTGCTGGAGGCCGGCTATACGCGCCTGAAACTCTTTCCCGCCGAAGCCGTCGGCGGCCTCGCCCTGCTGAAATCGCTCGGCGCGCCGCTGCCGGCCGCAAAATTCTGCCCGACCGGCGGCATCACGCTGCAAAGCGCGCCGGACTATCTGGCGCTGTCCAACGTCGCCTGCGTCGGCGGCTCCTGGATCGCGGACGCCAGGTCGATCGCCGACGAGGACTGGGACGGAATAGAGCGCCGCGCGCGCGAGGCGGCGGGCCTCACCTGATCGAGAGTTGCCGCCCCCGAAAAAGGATCGGCACAAGCCGTGTTTCCCATCTTGTGCGAACGCCAGACCCCTCCCATCTGCCCTGAGCGCGGGGATCATGCCCGTGCTCATCAAGGGTCACGGCCATGCCGGGCTCGGTTCAGCTGTTTCAGTCTCCGGTTCCCGCGAACATCAAACGGCCCGGAGTTGTCTTCTTTCTCATTCTCATCTCTACCGTGGTCCTGTTCGCTGCCGAAATCGCGGTTATGGCGCTTGGCACCATCTGGGCGCTGAGCGGCTTTCTCGCCCTCGGCCCGATCGGGACCGCAGCTG
The DNA here is from genome assembly GCF_900105595.1 of Stappia sp. ES.058. Classification (GTDB taxonomy): domain Bacteria; phylum Pseudomonadota; class Alphaproteobacteria; order Rhizobiales; family Stappiaceae; genus Stappia. The sequence goes on from NZ_LT629784.1 coordinate 2,708,414, forward strand.
TTGCCGCCCCGCTCGTTCCAGCCGCACTCTATTGCATCGCAAAGCTCGCGGTGATGGCCTACGAGGGCGAATATGACCTCCTGTCGGACGAACCGACGGACGCTTGACCCTGGCGACGACCTCTAAGTCACAGCCTTGCAACCCGCCCGTGCGCGCACCGCTGCCGCGCGGCGCAGTTTTCTCTCGCGCTCCGTTCGGTTTCGAAACCCGACGGTGAAGGACAGGATCATATGCTCATTGACATCGGCTTCATCGCCCTCGGTCTTGTGCTTCTGTTTGCGGGCGGAGACACGCTTGTGCGCGGCGCGGTCTCCCTCGCCGTCCGGTTTCGCATGTCGCCGCTGCTGATCGGCCTGACTGTGGTCGGCTTTGGAACGTCCATGCCGGAACTTCTGGTTTCGCTACAGGCGGCCTTCGCCGGCGTGCCTGACATCGCAGTGGGCAATGTCGTCGGATCGAACACCGCCAACGTCCTTTTGATCCTTGGCCTTGCCATGCTGATCTCTCCCATGCCGACCCGCATCGCCGGCCTCGGGCGCGATCTCTCGGTGATGCTGGCCAGCGCGCTTGCCCTTGCGGTCGTGTCATGGACGGGAACGCTCTCGGCGCCGACCGGCCTTGCATTCCTGGCAGCGCTGGCCGCCTATCTGACCTTCAGCGCTTTCACCAGTCGCAACCCAACTCCCGAGCTTTCGGGCGAGACGGTGCGACCGGTCATCTGGAAGGCGTTGGCGTTCGCCCTCGGCGGTCTGGCGGCCTTGATGCTGGGCGCGGATTTCCTGGTGGACGGCGCAACCCGGATCGCCAGGACCCTCGGACTGTCCGACGCGGCGATCGGCTTGACCGTGGTGGCCGTCGGCACGAGCCTTCCCGAACTCGCGACGTCCATTGCCGCCGCCATCCGTCGCCAACCGGAAATCGCCATCGGCAATGTGGTGGGTTCGAATATCTTCAACAATCTGGGCATTCTCGGCATCACCGCGGCAGTGGCTCCGATCTCGATCGCAAGCGAGATCGCCGCATTCGACATTCCGGTCATGCTCGCGGCATCGCTCGCCCTTGCCATACTGTTGGTTTCCATGCGCAGGATCCCGCGCAGCGTCGGCCTCGCGCTTCTGGTCGCTTATGGCTGGTACTGCGCCATGTTGCTGGCCTAAGGTCTCCTGCCGGCAAGGCATTTTCGTTTGGGGGAGGAGATCACGAATGACGCAGCCCGACATGCCGCAAGACCTGAAGCGCCGGGCGGCCGAATTGCAGGCAAAAGGTCTGCGTCAAATCCTTGCCGACGATCCGGGTCGCTTCGATGCGTTGTCTTTCACGCTTGATGACCTGCTCGTGGATTTTTCGAAGATGCACTGGGACCTTGAGGCCATCACCGCACTTGCGGATCTCGCCCGCGAGCGCGGTGTGGAAGATCGCCGCGACGCGATGTTTTCCGGCGAGGCAATCAACGAGACGGAAGGCCGCGCGGTGTTGCATGTCGCACTGCGCAACCGCGGCGAAGGTCCCGTCATGGTCGACGGGCACGACATCATGCCGGACGTAGCCGAAACGCTTGCCCGCGTCGAAGCCTTTGCCGACGGCATTCGTTCAGGTGTCGTCGCCGGCCAGTCCGGGAACCCGATTTCGGATGTCGTGAACATCGGCATCGGCGGATCGGACCTTGGTCCGGCGATGGTCACGCAGGCACTCTCGCCTTATGCCGACGGCCCGCGCGTGCATTTCGTGTCCAATGTCGACGGCGCGCATGTTGCCGATACGCTCGCCGGGCTCGATCCAGCGCGCACGCTTGTGATCGTCGCCTCCAAGACCTTCACCACCACCGAGACGATGACAAACGCTCGAACCGCGCGGCGATGGATCGTCGACGCCCTTGGCGAGGAGGCCGTCGGGGCACATTTTGCCGCCGTCTCGACCGCGCTCGACAAGGTCGCAGCCTTCGGCATCGACCAGAGCCGGGTGTTTGGTTTCTGGGACTGGGTCGGCGGGCGCTACTCCGTCTGGTCGGCAATCGGCCTGCCTGTGATGCTGGCGATCGGCGCGCGGGATTTCGGTCGGTTTCTCGATGGCGCCCGTGCCATGGACCGACACTTCCAGACCGCGCCGCTTGACGATAACCTGCCGGTTCTGATGGGGCTTGCCGGTGTCTGGCACCGCAATTTTTGCGGCTTTCCGGCCCGCGCCGTGCTGCCCTACGACCAACGCCTTGCGCGCCTGCCCGCCTATCTTCAACAACTCGACATGGAATCAAACGGCAAACGCGTCACGCTGTCGGGTGCTCCCGCGAGGGAGGCGACCGGCCCCCTGGTCTGGGGGGAGCCGGGAACCAACGGCCAGCATGCCTTCTACCAGTTGCTGCATCAGGGCACCGATGTGATCCCGTGCGAATTCATCGTCGCAGCCCGCGGACACGAGCCCGATCTTGCGCACCATCATGCGCTTCTGGTCGCCAATTGCCTGGCGCAATCGGAAGCGCTGATGAAGGGTCAGACGCTCGAAGAGGCCGAGGCGTCCTTGCGCGCGCAAGGCGCAAGCGAGACCGAAGCAAGTCGCCTTGCCCCGCACAAGGTGTTTCCCGGCAACCGACCGTCAATCACCCTGGTTCACGACAAGCTGACACCCTTCGCGCTCGGGCGTCTGATCGCGCTCTATGAGCACCGCGTCTTCGTCGAAGGCGCGATCTGGAACATCAACTCCTTCGATCAATGGGGGGTCGAACTTGGCAAGACGCTTGCCACCGAGTTGCTGCCAATGGTCGACGGACGCGTGATGGCCAAGGACCGGGACGCCTCCACCCTCGGCCTGCTGGCAAGGGTGGGAGAACCACGGATTTCTTCAAAATAACGCAAATTGTATGTTCCAGGTCACAGCTTGGCCTTCAAGCCAGCCTAGACTGGTCACGAATTTGATGTTGTGATGGAAACAAGACGGGGCTCCCGTCGAGTGTCGGCGTCTGGCCGCATTGGACCAAAACCGACAGACAGGAATTGAAGGAGCGAACAAATGCTGAAGATTGTTCTGGTAAGCGGCGCAGCACTTCTGCTTGTGGCCTGTCAATCAGACAGCCAGCGCGACCGGACGCTCGTTGGCGGCGGTCTTGGCGCGGCGACCGGCGCTGCCGTGGGCGCGGCCGCCACGGGCGATGTCGGCGGCGCACTCGTCGGCGGCGTTGTCGGCGGTGTCGGCGGTGCCATGGTCGGCTCGGCAACAACGCCGAAAAACTGCATCGCGCGCGACCGCTATGGTCGCCGTGTCCGGGTTGCCTGCCCGTAACAGGCTTTGCGCCATTGCGCCCGAGTCCTTTTCGGCGCAATGGTAAACTTGACTGAAGTGTCCGCGTGGGCGGCATTCTCTTGGAGTGTTTATAGATGAAGAAAGTCGTTCTCGTTTCCACAGCGGCCCTGCTCTTGGCGGCCTGTCAGTCCGACAGCCAGCGAGACCGGACACTGATCGGCGGCGGCCTCGGCGCTGCGACGGGCGCCGCAATCGGCGCGGCAACGGGCGGTGGCGTCGGTGCAGCGCTCGCCGGCGCGGCCATCGGCGGTGTCGGCGGCGGTGTCGTCGGCGCGGCCACCACGCCGAAGAACTGCGTCGCGACCGACCGCTACGGACGCCGCTACCGGGTGGTCTGCCCGTAAGGCACGACCGCACGGCGCTGCGACGTTTCTGCCGTCGCCACGATACAAGACAAAAGCCCGGCGGGGAGACCCCCGCCGGGCATTTTCATCTGTGGTCCCGCAAGGCTGCGTGCAAAGGCCCGGCCCGTATCAGGCCGCGGCGGCCACCCCGCCCAGCGCAACTCCGGGGCTGACGAATTCATAGCCGAGCGCATCGGCCACCGCCTTGACAGTCACCCGCCCGGCGTGAACGTTCAGCCCGTTCAGCAGATGCGGATCGCCGGCGAGCGCCTTCTGGTAGCCATGGTTGGCAAGCGCCAGCGTGAAGGGCAGCGTCGCGTTGTTGAGCGCATGCGCGGAGGTTTTCGGTACGGCGCCCGGCATGTTGGCAACGCAATAATGCACAACGTCGTCGACGACATAGGTCGGCTCGGCATGGGTCGTGGCATGCGAGGTCTCGAAGCAGCCGCCCTGGTCGATGGCGACATCCACCAGCACGGAGCCTGCCTTCATCCGGCGGACATGATCGGCGGTCACCAGTTTGGGGGCCGCTGCACCGGCCACGAGCACGGCGCCGATCACCAGATCGGCATCGAGCACATATTCCTCAATGGCCGCGCGCGTCGAATAAACGGTGCGCAAGGCCGCGCCAAAGCGGGCCGACAGACCGCCGAGCACATCGATGGAGCGATCCAGCACGGTCACATCCGCGCCGAGGCCGAGCGCCATGGTGATCGCATGGGCGCCGACGACACCGCCGCCGATAACGACGACCTTCGCCGGCGCAACACCCGGAACGCCGCCAAGCAGCATCCCGGCACCGCCGTGGGCACGCTCCAGCGCCGTTGCGCCCGCCTGCACCGACAGCCGACCGGCCACCTGCGACATCGGCGCCAGCAGCGGCAGCCCGCCGCGCCCGTCCGTCACGGTCTCATAGGCAATGCAGGTCGCACCCGACTTCACCAGGTCAGCCGTTTGCTGCGCATCCGGCGCAAGGTGCAGATAGGTGAAGAGGATATGGTCGGGCCGCAACATGGCACGTTCGACGGCCTGCGGTTCCTTGACCTTGACGATCATCTGCGCGGCGTCGAAGACCTCGGCCGCAGTTTGCAGAATGCGCGCGCCGGCGGTCTGATACACATCGTCTCCCGAGCCGATGCCCGCACCCGCCTGCGTCTCGATGACGACGTCATGGCCGTTTGCAACGAGTTCGCGCACGCTCTCGGGCGTCAGCCCGACGCGATACTCGTGATTCTTGATCTCCTTCGGCACACCGATACGCATGAATGTTTCCTCCTCCAGGGCGGCAAGCCATATCTAAGAGCTCAAGGATACGCCGCGTTTCATCGAATGTGCTTGCGAACTTGACACCATTTGAAGGGATGACGCAATTTTACGGCGTATTATGCTGATCGAACAAAATTTTGTGCGATGGAGGATCACCCATGCCATTCGACCGGATCGACCGGCGCATCCTTACCTTGCTGCAGAGCGACGGGCGGATCTCGAACAGCGAACTGGCCGATGCCGTCGGGCTCTCGCCGTCCGCCTGCCTTCGCCGGGTGCGTGCGCTGGAGGAGTCCGGGGTGATAGAGCGCTACGTGGCGCTTCTCGACCAGGAACGGATCGGTCGGCGGATGGATATTTTCGTCGAGATCTCATTGAACTCTCAATCCAACGAGGTTCTCACCGCGTTCGAGGAGGCGGTCGCGCAATCGCCGGAAATCATGGAGTGCTACCTGATGGCCGGCGACGCGGACTACATGCTGCGCATCGCGGCCGCCGACCCCACCCATTTCGAACACATCCATCGCGCCCATCTTACCCGGCTGCCCGGGGTATCGCGGATGCGCTCGTCTTTCGCGATCCGCACCATTGCGAAGAGCACGGCCTTTCCTCTGCCCGGCCCGCGTCAAGAGCCGCAACGCGACAAGGGGTGACCGTCTCAATAATGCGAGAAGCTGCAAGAAGTCACGGTAACAAAGAGATATCTCACCGGTGGGAAATCCGGAGTATTGCTGATAGGGTATGGAAAACAGACAGTGTGGGTCTTCTAGATCTGGCGAAATGGCCATGCTCGAAACCAACAGTTTGCCCTGTGCAGCTCCCTTGACCGTCCTTCTCGTCGATGACGATCGCGACGACATCTGGCTTGTCGACCGCCTGTTTCGAAAGGCCATGCCTGACGGACACACGCTGAACGTGATAGCAATACCGGGCGGGACGGCGGCGCTGGAATGGATTGGCGAGGCCCAAAGCGCCGGCCATCCCATGCCGGACCTCATCGTGCTCGACATCAACATGCCCGGCCTGTCGGGCCTGGACCTTCTGCGGGTTCTCAGAGCGCGCCCCAGATTTCTTGCAACCCCCATCCTGGTTCTGACGACCAGCGACGAGGCGGAGATTGGCGCGCAGGCACGCTGCGCGGGAGCGAATGCGGTCCTGACCAAACCGGACACGATGGAAAAGCTGGAAGATCTTGTCCGCAAGGTCCGCGAGACCTGGCTCTCCACACCGGCGCCCCGCGACACGCGCGCACCAAGGCAAGCGATCGGCTGACACGCACGACAACGCCCCTCATCCCTGTTCCCGCGCCCCGCCCCTGCACCCGGCCAGCGGCTTCGGCCTTGATCGCCAGTGGCTTTCGTCCGACACAAGGGTTTCGCCGGTCAGGTGGATCGTCTCCCATACGAAGGTTGTTTCATGACCCAGCCCGATTTCATCTCACGATCCATCACCCGGCTGAGCGACACCCGAAGCGATCTGGCCGAGTGTCCGACCTGGGATGGCCGCAGCCAGACCCTCTACTGGTGCGACATTCTGGGCAAGCAGCTGATCGCGCGTGACTGGGCGAGCGGCACCGAGACCATTCGCGCCCTGCCGGACGTCATCGGCTCCTTTGGCCTCACCATGGATCCCGGAACGCTGATTGTCGCCCTGCGCGACAGCGTCGGGCTGCTGGACCTGGCAAGCGGAGACATCGCCGCGCTGGTGTCCATCGAGGCGGACGATCCGCGCACGCGGCTGAACGATGGCAAGGTCGGCCCCGACGGCGCGTTCTGGGTCGGCACCATGGACGACCGCCCCGACCGGAAACCGATTGGAGCGCTCTACCGGATCGACGCCGGCGGCGGTTGCACGCGCGTGATCGAGGAGGTGACGGTTTCGAACGGCTTGGCCTGGTCGCCCGACAACAAGACGCTCTACCATGCCGACAGCCGCCCCGGACGGATCGAGACCTGGGACTTCGACGTGGCGAGCGGAACCATTTCGAACCGCCATCCCTTTGCGCAGATGACCAACGAGAGCGGCCGGCCGGATGGCGGCACGATGGATGCGGAGGGGCACTATTGGTCGGCCGGCGTCTCCGCGGGCGTCGTCAATCGATTTGCGCCCGACGGCACGCTGACAGAGACGCTGGCGATGCCGGTGCCCCGTCCAACGATGCCGTGTTTTTGCGGGCCCGATCTGGACACGCTGGTCATCACCAGCCTGCGACCGCTCGCCGACGCGCAGATGCTGGCAGACTATCCCGATTCAGGTCTGGTGTTTTCGCTGTCGCCCGGGGTCAGCGGCCTGCCCGGTCATCTCTTCAGGCTTTGAAGTCCGGCACCGGGCCGATCACTCGGTCCCGCCCTCGACCACGGCGCGCGGCAGCACCGCATGCGCCTCTTCCGGCGCGCCCTCGCCCCAGGTCGGGGCAAGATCGTGATCGACGGCAATGCGCTCGTCGAAGACAAAGCAGTCGCCGCGCCAGAGGCTGTCCTCGCGCGGCACCTGCTCGAGATAGTTCAGGATACCGCCATCGAGATGGTAGACCTCGCCAAATCCCTGCTCGAGCAACAGCGACGTCGCTTTTTCGCAGCGGATACCGCCGGTGCAAAACATCGCGACCTTGGGTTTGTCGGCCATAGCCGGCGCGGATCTCACCCAGTCCGGAAACGAGCGGAAGCTGCGCGTTTGCGGCGAGACAGCCCCTTCGAACGTCCCGAAGGCGACCTCGTAGTCGTTGCGCGTGTCGATCAGCACCACATCCGGATCCTGCAACAGCGCGTTCCAGTCTTCTGGCGCGACATAGGTGCCAACCTTTCCAACCGGATCGATCCCCTCGACGCCGAGCGACACGATCTCGCGTTTCAGCCGCACCTTGAGCCTTTTGAACGGCATGCGCTGCGCGCGCGAGGTCTTTTCCTGAAGGTCCGAGAGGCGCGGATCCGCCCTGAGATGGTCAAGCACCGCCGCGACGCCGTCCTCGGTGCCGGCAATCGTTCCGTTGACCCCTTCCGCCGCCAGAAGAATGGAACCGCGCACCCCGGCCCCGCAGGCGAGCGCGGCGAGGGGCGCCTTGAGCTCGGCGAAATCGTCGAGCGCAGCGAAATGATAGAACGCGGAGATGCGATAGTCGGCCATTGGGATCTCAAGATAGCGGACACCCGTGGCGGGCGACGATGCGCGCCTTGTACACCCGCCGTCGCGCCACGTGCAATCACATCCCACTCGCACGTCGCCCGTTACCAGGCGAGCCGTTCGCCCGTATAGCTGAAGAACCCGCCCGTTTGCGAGGCATCGGCCGTGTCGATCACGGACAAAAGCCGTTCCCCCGCCACCTCCGGCGCCTGCACCTCAAGGCCGGCCTTCGCGAACGGCTTCGACAATCCCGTATCGACCGTGCCGGGGTGAAGCGCCAGAACCGCAAGCTCCGGCGCCCGACGACCAAGCTCGATTGAGGCCGTCCGAACGATCTGGTTCAGCCCGGCCTTCGCCGCGCGGTAGCTGATCCAGCCGCCCAGACCGTTGTCGGAAATGCTGCCGACCTTGGCCGACAGTGTTGCGAACACTGCCTTGCCGTCGCGCGCCATCAAGGGACCGAAATGTTTCAGGAGAAGCGCCGGCCCGATCGCGTTGATCGCATAGGAACGCGCCATCTGGACGGGATCGATCTGGCGCAGCGCCTTTTCCGGCGCCATTTCCTCATCCGCCAGAATCCCGGTTGCATCGATGACCAGGCGCAGCGGCCCCTGCTCTTTCATGAAAGCCGCCGCCTCGGCGATTGAGGCTTCGTCGAGAAGATCGAGCGCCGGGGTCGTTCGCCGCGACAGACCGATCACGGTGTCGAACGTGCCGCTCGCCTCGAGATGCTCGATGAGAGCGCCGCCGATCCCGCCGGTGGATCCGATGACGACGGCAAGGCCGCCACCGGAAAAACTGTTCAGGGAAAGGGTCATGTGCCTCGTTACGACGGGCGCTGCCGCCCGGTTCATACGCCCTTGCAACAGCCCCGTGTCCTGGCCGGGAGGCATGCAGAATACCTCCCGATGCACTGCGCCCCCCTCAGGCGGCAGAGACCTGTGCCGCGGACGCATCTCCGGGCCGTGCGCCGAGCAGCCTGGCGTTCAGCCGGAAATATATGCGGATGGTCTGCACCAGCAAGAGCGCGAGCGGCAGATAGAGCAGGAACCAGACCGGGGAAAACCGTTCGACGACACCCAGCCGAACCAGCCCGGCATTGATGACGAAGTTCCCGAACACCCAGAGCGCCACGCCCGGGCAGATCAGCGCGAACGATCCGGGAGACCGTTCGTCTCCACTGACGTAGCGGTCGAAATAGCCGAAACGGCGCATCACCGCATAGCCGATCACCCCGAAGAGAATCTGGACGGCAAACAGCGTGGCGAGAAAGAAGAAGGCGGAGCCTGGATGCCATTCCGCACCGAACGTATGCGCAAGACCCATGTTCAGTCGGTAGAGCGCGATGCCAAGGACCGTGACGATCGGGATGAGGATCCAAAGTGTCGGTGTGGTCTCGAGACTTGCGGCATGCTCCATCATCGCCCGAAATCCGAGCACCAGCATGATCGCCCCGAAGACAAGTGCGGCCACGATGAACACCAGCGACAGCATCGTCGCGATGGCCGTGACCGCCGGAGAATGGCTCATCGCCGCCGGGGCGGACAGCCCGACCCCCACCATGGCGAAGGCGAAGACCGAGAGCATCTGCCCGAAACTGTTGTTGCTGGCGCAATCGAACCCGCCGCTGGTAAGGACCCGCGAGAGAAAATCGGTGAAGATCCGCATGGCGTAGACGCCGATGGCGAGAAAAACCGCGATCGCGACCGGAAACAGATATTCGACATAGGCCCACAGACCGGGAACGAACAGCGCGCCGACGATGAAGGCGGCATTGACCGTCATCGCCAGGGTCAGCGGGACCGTCATCAACTGGGTTTCGCCGTTGCCGCTTCTTAGCGTCCGGTAGGCCGCCCCCTTGCGGAACAGGGCGTATTCGCGCAGATTCCACACAAGCGTGCGCATATGGATCGCGGCAAAGACCGCAACACCCAGATATCCGACCGCGATCAGTCCCTTCATCGCCAGCGATCCGGACAGGAACGCGACCATCAAGGTATCGAATGTGGGGATGGGAGTGCCCTTGTGCGGTGTCATCCACATCAGGAACATGAAGAAGGCGACCGACAGGCCGCCGGCCCCCAGCGAGGACAGGAAGTACAAAGGGGAATACCGCTCCCCGAGATTGCTTGCGTAGCGCATCGGACACCCTTTCATAATATTCGTATATTAGAATATAATAACAAAATGTCCGCGCCAGTCGCTGCGACAGCTGGTCTCACGTATGACTACGCAGCCGACCGCTCGCATGGCCGGCGGCGACCGGGAGGACGCAGGCGCACCGGTGGTGTCGGCGTTAACCCGTCTTTCACCATGACGTTGCGCGAAGTCGCGTCCGGCGCTGGCAACGCCGGCCCCGGCATGCGACAGTCTGTCCGCCCGCACACTCGGGCTTGACGACATGAGAAACAGGGGAATGCGCACGATGGCACGACGGTTCTACGTCCTCGACGTCTTCACGAATCAGGCCCTTGCGGGAAATCCGCTGGCGGTTGTGCTGGACGCGGAGGGCCTGTCGGACGCCCGGATGCAGGGGATCGCGCGCGAGTTCAACCTGTCGGAGACGGTCTTCGTGCTGCCGCCGGAAAACCCCGCCCATTCCGCGAAACTGCGGATCTTCACCCCGACGAAGGAGCTTCCTTTCGCCGGTCATCCAACGGTCGGCACCGCGATCCTGCTCGCCCGCCAGCGCTTCGGCGACACCGACGACGACCAGAACGCGATGGTGGTTCTGGAAGAGGCCGTCGGCAACGTGCGCTGCGGCGTGGTCTTGAAGAACGGCGCGGCCGGCTTTGCCGAATTCGACGTGCCGAGGCTCGCCCGTCCCGCCGATCCGCTCGGCGACAAGGACATCATCGCGGCAAGCCTGTCGCTGGAACCCAACGAGATCGGCTTCGAGAACCACCGTCCCTCGGCCTTCGAGTCAGGGGTCGCCTTCGCCTTCGTGCCCGTTGCCAATCTGGAGGCGCTGTCGCGCGCCCGGCCCGTCCAGGCCTATTGGCAGGATGCCTACGGCGGCGACGGCGGCGCGCCGGTCTATGTCTACTGCCGGCAGACGACGACGCATGACGGAACCTTCTCGGCCCGCATGTTCAGCCCCGGCATGGGGATTTACGAAGACCCGGCCACCGGTTCGGCGGCGGCCGCCTTCGCCGGCGTCGTCCGCCATTTCGACAAGCCGACCGACGGAACGCATTACCTCAGGATCGAGCAGGGCTACGACATGGGCCGCCCCTCGCTGATCGACCTGGAACTCGACATCGAAGGCGGCGCGCTCCACGCCGCGCGCATCGGCGGCCAGGCGGTGATCGTCTCCAAGGGGGATTTGTTTATCTAACGCCCGTTCGCACGCGCTTTCGAGAGATCCGCCGCCCGATCGCACCCGAAGCGGTAGCGGCGGTTCTTCGACGGTTGAGACAGGATCCTCGCCCACTCACCGTCGACACGGACGCCAATAGGCCCCGGCGTTGCGGCTATTCGTCTCCAGCCAGGGCGACCGCCGTGGGTTCGACGCGATCTAGCGACCAAGATTAAAACCCTGCATTTTCCCGCTTGACGGCAGCGCCCGCCCGGCGCATTGTTCGCTACCGAACCGTACCGTACGGTACGCAACATCGAGCTCGATTTCGAAACAGTTCCGCCCCTTTCGCACTTGTCCGACACGGATCGCCCCGCCCCGATGACCGCTCCCGCCCCCGAATTCACGCCGCGCCAGAACGAGGTCCTCGCCTCTGCGCTGCGGCTTGTGGTTGAGGGCGGCGAAAAGGCGCTGACGACGGCAGCCGTTGCGCGGGCGGCCAATTGCTCCAAGGAAAGCCTCTACAAGTGGTTCGGCGACCGCGACGGGCTGCTCGCCGCCATCGTCGCCCATCAGGCCTCCAAGGTGCGCGTGCCGCATGAAAACGACGACAAGCTGAGCGCATCCGCCTTTCGCGAACGTCTCGTCACCTTCGCCGAGGATCTGCTGACGGTGCTGGCCGGCGACACGTCGCTGGCGCTCAACCGGCTGGCCATCGGCCAGGCAAGCCGCGAGGGCTCGCCGCTCGGCCGCCTGCTGCTGGAACGCGGACGCCTCAGGATCGCGACCCGCGCGCGCGTACTGCTGGAAGCAGGGGCCGCACAGGGGCATATCGCCGCCGTCGACGCCACGGAGGCCTATCGCACACTCTACGGGCTGATCGTGCGCGACGCCCACGGCCGCTGGCTGCTCGGTGAGGTGCCGCAGGGCGCGGAGGCCGATTTCGCCGCCCGCGCGCAGATCGCGGTCGACCAGTTTCTCGCCCTCTTCCCGCCGAAGGATCCGTAAAGAGCCTGACGCGGGCGAATGACCGATAACCCGGACGCCGGCCATCCGGCGCCCACCCATGAAACGCCAAACGGGAGTATCCAAAAATGCGCGTTTATTATGATCGTGATGCCGATCTCAACCTGATCAAGTCCAAGAAAGTCGCCGTCATCGGCTACGGCTCGCAGGGCCGTGCCCATGCGCTGAACCTGAAGGACAGCGGCGTCGCCGACATCGTCGTCGCCCTGCGCCCCGGTTCGACGACCGCGCACAAGGTCGAGGCCGACGGCCTCAAGGTGATGAGCGTCGCGGACGCCGCCGGCTGGGCCGACCTGATGATGATGGCCACCCCGGACGAGCTCCAGGCCGACATCTACAAGGACCACATCGCCGGCAACATCCGTGACGGCGCGGCAATCGCCTTCGCCCACGGCCTCAACGTCCACTTCGGCCTGATCGAGGCCAAGTCCACGGTCGACGTTCTCATGATCGCGCCGAAGGGCCCGGGCCACACCGTGCGCGGCGAATACGAAAAGGGCGGCGGCGTGCCGTGCCTCGTTGCCGTCCATCAGGACGCATCCGGCAACGCGCTCGACCTCGGCCTTGCCTATGCATCGGGCGTCGGCGGCGGCCGCTCGGGCATCATCGAGACCACCTTCCAGGAAGAGTGCGAAACCGACCTCTTCGGCGAGCAGGCGGTTCTCTGCGGCGGCCTCGTCGAGCTGATCCGCGCCGGCTTCGAGACGCTGGTCGAGGGCGGCTACGCTCCGGAAATGGCCTATTTCGAGTGCCTGCACGAAGTGAAGCTGATCGTCGACCTGATCTACGAGGGCGGCATCGCCAACATGAACTACTCCATCTCCAACACGGCCGAATGGGGCGAGTACATGTCCGGTCCGCGCGTCGTGACATCGGAAACCAAGGCGGAGATGAAGCGCATCCTCACCGACATCCAGACCGGCAAGTTCACCTCGGAGTGGATGCAGGAATGCAAGGGCGGTCAGGCACGCTTCAAGGCGACCCGTCGCCTCAACGACCGTCACCAGATCGAGGAAGTCGGCGAGAAGCTGCGCGGCATGATGCCGTGGATCAAGTCGAACGCCCTGGTCGACAAGGAGCGCAACTAAGCGCTCCAGTTCGCGGCCGATCCACGGCTCTTTTTCCTCTGCGCGGGCCACAGGCCCGACGCGGGGGGATCAAGTCGAACGCGCCTCTCGACGGACACGCAACTAAGCGCTCCAGTTCGCGGCCGATCCACGGCTCTTTTTCCTCTGCGCGGGCCACAGGCCCGACGCGGGGGGATCAAGTCCAACGCGCCTCTCGACAAGGAGCGCAACTAAGCGCTCCAGTTCGCGGCCGATCCACACCAAACGAAACGGCCCGCCACCGCGCGGGCCGTTTTTGTGGTATCTCCCGGCGCAGTCTGAAATGCGCCCGTTAAAAAAGGTCCGCCCGTGTCGCCAACGCCCTCCGCCCCTGCCCTCGTCCTCGTCGCGGCCGTCGCGGAAAACGGCGTCATCGGGGCAAAGGGCGACATGCCCTGGCGGCTGTCCTCCGACCTCAAGCGGTTCAAGCGGCTGACGCTTGGCCACCCGATGATCATGGGTCGCAAGACGTTCGAATCCATCGGACGCCCGCTTCCCGGACGTACCACAATCGTCGTCACCCGCGATCCCAGTTGGGCCCGCGACGGCGTCGTCACCGCCCCCTCGCTCGAGGCCGCGATCGAACGCGCAGCCGAGATCGCCGCAGCCGACGGCGTCGATGCGGTGATGGTCGTTGGCGGCGGCGAGATCTATGCAGCCACCCTGCCCCGCGCTGACCGGCTGGAGATCACGCAGGTGCACGCCAGCCCCGACGGCGATGCACACTTTCCGCACATCGACGAACATGTCTGGCAGGAGACCGCGCGCGAGACCCCGGAGCGCGGCCCGAAGGACAACGCCGACGTGACGTTCCTCACCTATCGCCGGAAGGCCTGACGGCGGACTTTTTTCGACCGGGCAAAGACAGGCAAACAACGCGGTTGCGGCCTCCTTGTCGCGTCTGCGCGCCCATGCGTCGGCTTGCGCCCTTTCGCTTCTCGCAAAGGCTGCCTAGGATCGGCCTCAGAACACGCGGCCCGCTTCGCGGCCGCACGACCCACTCCTGGAGGACGACAAATGGACGTACGCGCCGCCGTGGCCTGGCAGGCCGGAAAGCCCCTGACGATCGAGACCGTCAACCTGGAAGGCCCGAAGGCCTTTGAGGTTCTTGTCGAGGTGAAGGCCACCGGCATTTGCCACACAGACGAATTCACCCGCTCGGGCGCCGACCCGGAAGGCCTGTTTCCCGCGATCCTCGGCCACGAGGGCGCGGGCATCGTGCGCGAGGTCGGAAAGGGCGTGACCAGCCTGAAGCCCGGCGATCACGTGATCCCGCTCTACACGCCCGAATGCCGAGAGTGCGAATACTGCCTCAATCCGAAGACCAATCTGTGCCAGAAGATCCGCTCGACCCAGGGCGCCGGCGTGATGCCGGACGGGTCCAGCCGCTTCACGCTGAACGGCGAGAAGATCTTCCACTACATGGGCACCTCGACCTTCGCCAATTTCACGGTCTTGCCGGAAATCGCGCTTGCCAAGGTGCGTGAAGACGCCCCCTTCGAGAAGATCTGCTACATCGGCTGCGGTGTGACGACGGGCATCGGCGCGGTGATCAACACCGCCAAGGTCGAACCCGGCTCCAACGTCATTGTTTTCGGTCTTGGCGGCATCGGACTGAACGTGATCCAGGGCGCGCGGCTCGTCGGCGCCAACATGATCGTCGGCGTCGACATCAACGACAACAAGAAGGAAATGGCCGAGCGCTTCGGCATGACCCATTTCGTCAACCCGAACGAGGTCGAGGGCGATATCGTGCCCTATCTTGTCGATCTGACCAAGGGCGGCGCCGATTACACATTCGACGCGACCGGAAATGTCGGCGTGATGCGCAACGCGCTGGAAGCGGCCCACAAGGGTTGGGGCGAATCGATCATCATCGGCGTCGCCGCGGCGGGCGCGGAGATCTCCACCCGCCCCTTCCAGCTGGTCACCGGCCGCTCGTGGCGCGGCACTGCCTTCGGCGGCGCGCGCGGTCGCACCGATGTGCCCAAGATCGTCGACTGGTACATGGACGGCAAGATCGAAATCGACCCGATGATCACCCACACCATGCCGCTGGAGGAAATCAACCACGGTTTCGACCTGATGCATGAAGGCAAGTCGATCCGTTCGGTCGTGCTCTACGACTGACCCTGCCACGGCGCGGCGGCGTGAGCCGGCATGCGTGCAACCTGAGGAGCTCCCGCAATGAGTGATGCGGAAACGATGTGGTCGGAGACACGCGACCTGGATTCCATCGGCGGGCGCATCCGCCGCGCGCGGGAAGCCGCGAACTTCAGCGGCGCGCAGCTTGCGCGCCGTCTCGGCATCAAGACCGCGACGGTCAACGCCTGGGAAACCGGACGTTCGGAGCCCCGCGCCAACCGGCTGACCATGCTCGCAGGCTTTCTTGCCGTCAGCCCGACCTGGCTCCTCTACGGGGTCGGCGAGGCGCCGACGGACGAACGGATGACGACGGAGCTGTCGATGATCTCGGCAAGCCTGAAAAACCTGCGCGACACGCATGAACGCACGGGCGAGGCGCTCGACCGGCTGGAAGAGCAGATCGGACGGCTCGCCCGGGCAGCCCGCGCCGATGCCGACGAGGCGGCCGGGCAATCGTGAACCGGACTGCCCCGCCACCGGTCTTTGAGGGCAAACCGCGCCTCACGGCCACATGGTCCGACCTTGCAGACCTCTCCCCGGCCCGCATCCATGCGCTGTTCCGGCTCAGGGTCGCCGTTTTCGTGGTGGAGCAGGCCTGTGCCTATGCTGAAATCGACGGGCGCGACCCCGACGCCGACCATTTCTTGCTCGAAACGGAAGGCGGCACGCTCGTTGCCTGCCTGCGCCTTCTGCCACCGGACGCCGACAACGGCGCGCCGCGCCTGGGACGCATCGCCACGAAGCGGGACTGGCGGGGCCTCGGCCTCGGCGGTTATCTCCTGAAGGCAGGCGTCGCCCGTGCATGCGAGCAGTGGCCCGACCTCGCCTCGGAGCTCTCGGCCCAGGCGCATCTGAAGGGATTCTACGCCGCCCACGGGTTCCGCCCCGTCTCGGACGTTTACGACGAGGACGGGATTCCCCATATCGACATGCGTCGCACGGCCGGGACAGACACTGCGGCCGCCGCGCCCCATGAAATCACTTCGGAGAACACCTTTTCATGACGCTCGATCCTGTTTCCAGCGCCCGCACCTTCGGCGGAGAGCAGCGTGTCTATCGCCATGCCTCGACCGCCACCGGCACCGAGATGGAATTCGCCGCCTTCCTGCCGGCCGAGGCCCTGCGCGGCGAGGCCTGCCCGACACTGGTCTATCTCTCGGGGCTGACCTGTACCTGGGAAAACGCAACCTCCAAGGCCGGCTACCAGCGGCTCGCGGCGGAAAACGCCATGATCGTCATCGCCCCCGACACCAGTCCGCGCGGCAAGGGCGTCGCCGATGACGAAGCCTATGATCTCGGCCAGGGCGCGGGCTTTTATGTCGACGCGACGCAATCCCCCTGGGCACCGCACTTCCGGATGGAAAGCTATGTCGCCGATGAACTGATGGGCCTGGTTTGCGCCGACCTGCCGGTCTGGGACAGCGCCATCGGCATCACCGGACACTCCATGGGCGGCCATGGAGCCCTGACACTCGCCATGAAATACCCCGACCTGTTCCGCTCGGTCTCCGCCTTCGCGCCGATCGTCAATCCCGTGAACTGCCCCTGGGGCGAGAAGACGCTTGGCGCTTATCTCGGCACCGACCGAAAGACCTGGGAAGCGCATGACGCCTGCCACCTGGTGAAGACCAGCGGATGGGCGCATGATATCCTGATCGATCAGGGGGCTGCGGACGGCTTCCTGGAGGAGCAGCTCAAGCCCTGGACCTTCGACGCGGCCTGTCGTGCGGCGGGCGTCGACCTGACACTGCGCATGCAGGGCGGCTACGACCACTCCTATTATTTCGTCTCCACCTTCCTGCCCGATCATCTGGCCTGGCACGCCGAACGCCTGACCGGCTGATTTTCAAGACCCGATTTCCGGAGACACAATGTCCGACCATGACGTGATCGTCATCGGCGCAGGTGCCGCAGGACTTGCCGCTGGCGAAACCCTTGCGCAAGCCGGCGTGTCCTTTGCCGTTCTGGAGGCAAAGGCGCGCGTCGGCGGCCGCGCCTGGACGGACGAGCGCATCTTTCCCGGCATCCCCTTCGACCGGGGCTGCCACTGGATGCACAGCGCCTCGCGCAATCCGTTCCGCGAGATCGCCGACCGGCTGGGGGTGGCGTATCGGCGTATGGGCACGCGGCGCTCCAGCGGGCTGTATCTGGCGGGAGAGAAGGCGGACCCGGCAACGACCGTCGCCGCCTGGGATGCCGTGGAGGCGGCCTTCGCGGCGGCCGATGACACCGGAGCCGCAGGTCGGGACGTCGATGCGCAAAGCGTCTGCGATCCAAACAGCCCGTGGTGGCCGCTTGCCCGGCACTGGATGTCGCTGCTCTCCGCCCTGCCGCCGGACAAGATCTCGACGCTCGATCTGGCGGCCTATGCCGACACCAAGGAAAACTGGCCAGTTGCCTCGGGGTACGGCGCACTTGTTGCCCGGGCAAGCGCGCATGTCCCGGTGCATCTGGGCGTCGAGGTGCGCGCGATCGACCGCTCGTCGAGCCCGATCCGGATTGAGACCAGTCACGGCACCTTGCGCGCGAACAGCGTCATTGTCACGGTGTCGACCAACATCCTGTCGTCCGGTGCGATCCGATTCACGCCGGCGCTTCCAGATGACGTGATGCAGGCGGCGGCGAATTGCCCAACCGGCGTCGCGGAAAAAGTCGCCTTCCTGCTCGATGAACCGCTGCAAGACTTTGACGACACCGCCTATATCGACACCTTCGATCCCGCAGATCGCGAGCGGGCACCGATCAACTTCGTCATCAACCACGTCTCGAACCCAGTGATCATCGGCCAATTGTGCGGCGAAACCGCGCGGACACTCGAGGCCGAGGGAGAGGCGGCAATGGCGGATTTCGGCCTGGCGGCGCTGAAGGATGTCTTCGGCAACGGCATCGCCGCGCGCGTCCGCCGCACCACCGCGACGCACTGGACCTCGGATCCGCATGTCCTGGGGGCCTATTCCTGCGCCCTGCCCGGCCACGCTGGCGCTCGCGCGCTCTTACGCGCGCCCATCGAGGGCGGTGTGTTCCTGGCAGGAGAAGCCGTTTCGCCAACCGCCTTTTCCACGGCACATGGTGCCCGGCAGAGCGGATTTGAGGCCGTTCGCGCCGCACTGTCGGCGGCATGGTAAACCATGGCGGCGGAAAACAAGTCGAAAAGCGGCTTGACCGGCAGCGGACTGCCCGGCACGCATTGACAAGTTCGGCTGCGGTATCCAAGTCGGTGTCAGGGAGAGGCCGCCGATACGCTTCATTGAAAGCGCCGGACAGAGTTCTTATAACCCGACGAGGCCCGATACGAGGGCGCAAGGATACAACCGGATCTCGGCGCGAGTGGCGTCGGGTTCCCCAGCGAAGGATGTCTTGATGCCTTGGAGCAACCAGAACGGCGGCGGCGGCTGGAAAGGCGGCGGCAACGGCGGTCCGTGGGGCGGATCGGGCGGCGGCGGTGGCGGCGGCCCGTGGGGCAACGGTCCCCAGCGCGGCGGCGGCGGTGGCGGCGGCAATCCCCCGGATCTGGAAGAGCTTCTGAAACGCAGCCAGAGCACGCTAAAAGGCATTCTTCCCGGTGGCGGCAACCTGGGCTTCAAGGGAATTCTTCTGGCCGCCATCGTGGTGATCGGAATCTGGTTCGCGAACGGCTTTTACCGTGTCCAGGAAGGCGCAGTCGGCGTCGAGCTGGTGTTCGGTGAAGTGGCCAACCAGACCGCTCCGGGCCTGAACTACAATTGGCCCTACCCGATTGGCAGCGTGTACACCCCCGACGTCCAGCGCATTCGCGAGTTGACCGTGGGCATGCGCGAGACCGTGAGTGGCACCCGCGTGTCGCTGACCGACGTCACCGAAGAGAGCCTGATGCTGACCGGCGACGAGAACATCATCGACGTCGACTTCAAGGTGCAGTGGCGCATTCGCAATACGCCGGAGGGCGTGGCCAATTACCTGTTCAACATCCAGGATCCGGAAGGCACGGTGAAAGCCGTTGCCGAGAGTGCGATGCGTGAAGTTGTCGGCGAAAGCCGCATCGACGCCATCCTCGGCGAAAACCGGACCCCGATCCAGATTGCCGTCCAGGAACTGATGCAGACCTCGCTCGACACCTATGGTGCGGGCATCGAGGTGACGGAAGTCCAGATGCAGAAGGTCGATCCGCCGCAGCAGGTGATCGAGGCTTTCCGCGACGTCCAGGCGGCGCGTGCCGACCAGGAGCGTATCCAGAACGAAGCGCAGACCTACGCCAACCGGATCGTTCCGGAAGCGCGAGGCGAGGCCGCCCGTGTGCTTGAAGCCGCCAACGCCTATCGCGAACAGACAGTTGCGGAAGCGAACGGTCAGGCACAGCGCTTCACCAAGGTGCTCAACGAGTATGAGAAGGCCCCGAACGTCACCCGCGAGCGGCTCTATCTGGAAACGCTCGAGAAGGTGCTTGGCGCCAACAACAAGATCATCATCGACGACAACGTAGGCGGCGCTGGCGGTGTCGTGCCCTATCTGCCGCTCGACCAGCTCAACCGCAACCAGGGCCAGGCCCGCACCGGAGGGAATCAGTAATGAAGAACGGTGTTCTTGCCATTATCGGCATCCTCATTGCGGCAATTGCGGTCGTTGCCTATCTTTCGCTCTACGTCGTCAATCCGGCGCAACAGGCACTGGTGCTCCAGTTCGGTCAGATCAAGAAGACCGAGCAGGAGCCCGGGCTGAAGGTGAAGATCCCCTTCGTCCAGAACGTGCTGTTCTTCGACAAGCGGGTGCGTGATCTCAACATGCCGCCGATCGAAGCCATCGCCTCCGACAAGAAGCGGCTGATCGTCGACGCCTTCGCCCGCTACCGGATCACCAATCCGGTGCTGTTCTACCAGACGGTGAACAACACGAACGAGGCGAACCAGCGTCTGGCGACCTTCCTTCAGTCAAGCCTGCGCTCCGTGCTCGCCCGTGCCACCTTCGTGCAGGTCGTGCGTGACGAGCGTGCGGAACTGATGGACGAGATCCGCAACGACGTCGCCGCGCGCGCCGCACCCATCGGGATCGATGTCATCGACGTCAAGATCCGTCGTGCGGATCTGCCGCAAACCAACTCCGAAGCGATTTTCCGTCGCATGCAGACCGAGCGTCAGCGCGAAGCGACGGAACTGCGTGCCCAGGGTGAGGAGCAGGCCCGCCGGATCCGTTCGCGTGCCGACCGCGATGCGACGGTCCTGATCGCCGAGGCCAACCGCGACGCGGAGATCCTGCGCGGTGACGGTGACGCCGAGCGTACCGGCATCTTTGCCGAAGCCTTTGGAGCGGATCCGGAGTTCTTCTCCTTCTATCGCTCCATGCAGGCCTATGCGTCCGGCCTCGAGACCAGCGGCACCCAGATGGTGCTGTCGCCGAATTCGGAGTTCTTCCGCTACTTCCGTGACCCGCGCGGAACCGAATTGTCGCCGACGCGCGTTCCGGCTGCGGCAATGCCGCCGGCGACGACGAGCACTCCCCAGCCCGAGGCGCCCGCGGCATCCGCACAGTGAGCGACCTGTGGGCGGCACTCGGTTTGGTGCTGGCGCTGGAGGGAACCCTCTACGCGCTGGCGCCGGGTGCCATGAAGCAGGCGATCCGGCAAATGCTGGAACTGCCTGACACTGTCTTGCGCGGCGGCGGTGTCGCCGCGCTGGCCATCGGGGTCTGCATCGTATGGCTGGTGCGCGGATGATCGCACCGCAGGGGGAGGAACCGGGACGGTTTCCTCGCTCTGACGATCGGGGATAGACTATCAACCGGCGCCGGCATCACCCGACGCTCTGACGAAGGCACTGGAGGACGACGGCCGATGGCCCTGATGACACCTCAAGGCGCGTTGACGACCCGCGACGACGCATTGCACACCAAGACATCCGGCATGAGCCGGCTTTTCCGCCGCGCCGCGGTGCTGACGCTGGCCGTCGCCCTCGGAGCGGCAAGCCTTGCGTCCGATATGCGCCCGGCGCTGGCGCATGGGCCCGATTCCGTGCCGGACCTGGCCGAGGGACGGCTTGATTCGGTGGTGAATATTTCCACCGCACAAAATGTGACCGGCCAACGCTCGGTTCCCCTGCCTCAGGTTCCGGACGGCTCGCCCTTCCAGGAATTCTTTGACGAGTTCTTCAACCGCCAGAACCGCGACAACGGCAATCGCCCGCGCCGCGTCCAGTCGCTGGGGTCGGGTTTTGTCCTGGACGGAACCAAAGGGATCATCATTACCAACAATCACGTGATCGAAGGCGCCGACGAGATCACGGTCAACTTCAACGACGGCAGCAAGCTTGCCGCCGAGGTGATTGGCACGGACCCGAAAACCGACCTCGCCGTGCTCAAGGTCGAGCCGGACGGCCCTTTGAAGGCCGTTGCCTTCGGCGATTCCGAGAAGATGCGCGTCGGTGACTGGGTCATGGCGATCGGCAACCCCTTCGGTCTTGGCGGCACGGTGACAACCGGTATCGTCTCCGCGCGCAACCGCGACATCAATTCCGGTCCCTATGACAACTATCTGCAGACCGACGCCTCCATCAATCGGGGCAACTCCGGCGGGCCTCTGTTCAACGAGCTCGGTGAGGTGATCGGCATCAACACCGCGATCATCTCGCCTTCCGGCGGCTCGATCGGCATCGGCTTCGCCATTCCTTCCCAAACCGCAAAGAGGGTCATCGCCCAGTTGCGCGAGTTCGGTGAAACGCGGCGCGGCTGGCTCGGCGTGCGTATCCAGGAAGTGACGGACGAAATCGCGGAAAGCCTTGGCATGTCCGAAACCGAAGGCGCGCTTGTTGCCGGTATCACCGACGGCGGCCCGGCCAAGGACGCTGGGCTGACCGCGGGCGACGTGATCGTGGACTTCAATGGCAAGCGGGTGCCGTCGATGCGCGACCTGCCTCGGATGGTGGCAGACACGCCGGTCGGCGAGGAAGTGGATGTCGTCGTGCTGCGCAAGGGAAAGGAAGTGACCCTGCAGGTGACACTCGGGCGGCTTGAAGAGGCCGATCTCGCCGACGCGGGCGATGGTGGTGGTGAAGCGCCTGCCGACCCTCAGCCGGAAACATCCTCCATGCTGGGCATGATGCTTGCTCCGATGAGCGACGAGTTGCGCGAGAAGCACTCGATCGCGGAAGACGTCGAAGGCGTCGTTGTGACCGAGATCGAGGCCGGGTCGGACGCGGCGGAAAAGCGCATCACCGCCGGCGACGTTATCGTCGAGGTGGCCCAGGAAGCCGTCCGTGAACCGGCCGATGTCGCGGCCCGGATCAAGACGCTGAAGGAAGAAGGCCGCCGCCTGGCGCTCTTGCTGATCTCCAACGCGCAGGGCGAGGTTCGCTTCATCCCCGTGCCGATCACGGACTAGGGTGCAGACCCATCGACAACAAAGGGGCCACGGTTCATTCCGTGGCCCCTTTTTTATTCGCAGGTCTTTCGATGGCCGAGAAAACTACGCGGCAAAATCCGCGCGCGCGTAGCCCTGCAGATAGAGCAGCGCGCTCAAGTCCCCGTGGTCGATACGGGCATCCGCCGCCTCTGCAACGGACGGCTTGGCATGATAGGCAACGCCCAGCCCGGCCAGCTCGATCATCGCCAGATCGTTCGCGCCATCGCCGACCGCAATCGCGTCGTCCGGCGTCAGCCCCTGTTCGGCCAGGAGCGCTTCCAGTCGTTGGCGCTTGGCCGCGCGTCCGAGGATCGGTTCATCGACCTCACCGGTCAGCTTTCCATCCGTGACCACCAGCGTGTTGGCCCGGTTTTCATGAAACCCGATCTGCGCCGCGATGACCTCGGTAAACACGGTGAAGCCACCGGAAACGAGCGCGCAGTAGGCGCCGTCGCGACGCATCGTCTGCACCAGACTGCAAGCGCCGGGCGTCAGCGTGATCTGCGTATCCAGAACGCTCTGGATCACCGATACATCAAGTCCGGCGAGCATGGCCGCCCGCTCGCGCAACGCCGGCTCGAATTCCAGTTCGCCGCGCATGGCCCGTTCGGTGATGGCCGCGATTTCGGACTTCTTGCCAAGCGCATTGGCCAGTTCGTCGATGCACTCCTGGCCGATCATGGTGGAATCCATATCGGCGATCAGCAGGCGCTTGCGTCTTCCCGCGCGCTTCTGCACAAGAAGATCCACCGGAACGTCGGCAAGCACATTGCGCAACGCCCTGTCGAATGCCTGCGCGCTCGCCGGATCGGCGTCGAAGAAAAGATCGACCGCCTTGCCGGCGTCGAGCATCACGGCGCGTGCGCCCTCGGGCAGAACGGCACTCGCCCTGGAAACAAGCGAGGTGTCGATTGCCGAGCGTTGGGGATCGGCAACAAGGGTGGCAACCAGGGTCATCGGTGGAACCTGCCTTACGGAGAAATCGGATGGGGACACAAGCGGTAACGTTGATAGCCGGGCCGACCGCCAGCGGCAAGTCGGCGCTCGCCATAGCCCTCGCGGAACGAACCGGCGCGATGGTGGTCAATGCCGACAGCATGCAGGTCTATCATGATCTCTCCATCCTGACCGCACGTCCGGGCGCGACAGATCTGGCACGCGCCGAACACCGGCTCTACGGTCACATCGACGCCCGCGACGCCTATTCGGTCGCACGCTGGCTGGGCGACGTCGAGGCTGTTCTGGATGACGCTCGAACGCAGACACGTCCCGTGATCCTCGTTGGCGGCACGGGGCTCTACTTCCGAGCGCTCACCGCCGGACTCTCGAGCGTGCCGCCAATCAACGACGCGGTTCGCACGCGGCTGCGTGCGATGGCGGCGGAACCTGCGGGCGACCGGATGCATGCGCTCCTCAAGGACCGCGACCCGGAGATGGCCGGGCGACTGGAGCCCAGCGACACCCAGCGCATCACCCGCGCTTTGGAAGTGATCGAGAGCACCGGCAAGTCCCTGCTGCACTGGCAACGCCAGACGGGAACACCTCTTGTCGGCGCAGATGCGACACGGGTGGTTCTCGCGCCACCGCGCCGCTGGCTGCATGCTCGTATCGCCGCGCGATTTGAAACGATGGTCGCGACAGGGGCAATCACGGAAGCGCGCCAACTCATGGCCCTTGGCCTGTCTCCCAGCCTGCCCGCGATGAAAGCCATCGGCGTGCGCGAACTCGGCGCCCTGCCTGACATGGACGCCAGCCTGGCAAACGCCGTCGAACGCTGCATCGCACAAACACGGCAGTACGCCAAACGCCAGGAAACCTTCTTTCGGGGACAGCTCGGGGACTGGCCTCGTCTCGACCCGAATGCATCAACCGTCCGCGAACTCGTCACACAATTGGCGCACCATCTGTGATATAATACACTCAAAGATTGCATCGCCATGGTTTGCGCGCATTTGGCGGGTAGCCAAGCCGCCCATTCGCAAGGCAAGGTGTGAGAGAAATCGGTCGTGTTCCCGCAAGACACCGAATCAGCGTTCAATATGACGCGGGAATCGCACGGTAAACGCGGGCATGCGCCTGATGCGCAAGCCAGGCTTTCCGGCCACTGCGCCGAGACAACACCGGAGGAGGACGGAATGCCGTCGGAAGCGATCCTGACCACGCCACGGCTGGTTTTGACGACCTTCGCCAAGCACGACCTCGCCGACCTCTATGCCCTGCATTGCGATCCACAGGTGAACCGCTTTCTTGGATCGCACGAGATCATTCACACCCGTGAGGACGCCGAACGTCATCTGAGCGACTATGTCACCGGGCAGGAGCGTCGTGGTTTCAGCCAGTGGAAGGTCAGCCTGGATGACGGCAGTTTTGCGGGCCGCGCCGGGTTTTCAGTCTATCCCGAAACCTCCGAAGTCGCCCTCAGCATCTGTCTGAAGTCGGATTTCTGGGGCAAGGGCTACGCATCGGAACTGGCAGACGCCCTCGTGGAGTGGTTCTTCGACAAGACCTATTTCACCCATCTCATCGCCTTCGTCGCCGCCGGAAACGAGCCGGCCCGAAGGATGATGGAAGGCAACGGCTTCAAACAGCGCCAGCGCATGGTGATCGACGACGCGGCCTTCGACTGTCTGCAGATCCTGTCGCCGGCGCTCGCCAAGCGCTTCGCGTCGAGCGTCGGGTAACGTCGCCGTCAATCCCCACTCCCACACGAAAAACGCCCTTCGCTCGAGCGAGCAAAGGGCGTTGTCGTTTCAGCCGGCCGGAAATTCCGGCCGGTACCGATTTCAATGCATCACACGGCCTTCAGCTCCTGGTGGTCCGGACGGTTCTGCCGGGCGATCAGCTTGTTGAGCGCCGAGACATAGGCGCGCGCGGAGGCGACCAGCGTGTCCGTATCGGCGCCCTTTCCGGTCGAGATACGCCCGTTGGCCTCAAGCCGCACGGAAACCTCGCCCTGTGCATCCGTCCCTTCGGTGACCGCATGCACCTGGTAGAGCGAGAGCTTCGCCTCATGCGGCACGATGGCCTTGATGGCATTGAAGGTCGCATCGACCGGCCCGTCGCCGGAGCATTCGCGCGTTTCGTGCTTGCCGTCGACATCCATCGTCAGGATCGCCTTCTGCGGGCCGCCGGTACCCGCGATCACGGTGAGGGCGATCACCTTGATCTGCTCGCCCTGGGTCGCAATCTCGTTTTCGACCAGCGCCTCGATGTCCTCGTCGTAGACATGTTTCTTGCGGTCGGCCAGTTCCTTGAAGCGCCGGAACGCCTCCTCAAACGCATTGTCGCCGATCTCGTAGCCCAGTTCCTCCAGCTTCTGGCGGAAGGCATGACGGCCCGAATGCTTGCCCATGACCAGCGAGGTGGCGCGCACGCCGACGTCCTCGGGACGCATGATCTCGTAGGTCTCCGCGTTCTTAAGCATGCCGTCCTGATGAATGCCGCTTTCATGCGCGAAGGCGTTCTTGCCGACGATGGCCTTGTTGTACTGCACCGGGAACCCTGAGACCGCGGATACGAGTTTTGACGCCCGCGTCAGA
Organism: Stappia sp. ES.058; assembly: GCF_900105595.1. Lineage (GTDB taxonomy): Bacteria > Pseudomonadota > Alphaproteobacteria > Rhizobiales > Stappiaceae > Stappia. The sequence continues at coordinate 2,734,918 of NZ_LT629784.1, forward strand.
AATTGCGGCTCAACGCGGCAGTCGTAGGGCAAAACGTCGGATCGGGTCCTGAGCGCCATCACGACCTCTTCCAGCGCCGCGTTGCCTGCCCGCTCGCCCAGGCCGTTGATCGTGCATTCGATCTGCCGCGCGCCGCCGGCGACACCGGCCAGAGAATTGGCGACGGCGAGCCCCAGATCGTTGTGGCAATGCACGGAGAACACGGCCTTGTCGGCGTCCGGCACGCTCTCGCGGATCGTCTCGAACATCGCCTTGTATTCATCCGGCGTCGCATAGCCGACCGTGTCCGGCAGGTTGATCGTGGTGGCGCCGGCGCGAATGGCGGCTTCCACGCAGCGGCACAGATACTCGATCGGCGTGCGCGTTGCGTCCATCGCCGACCATTCCACGTCGTCGATCAGGTTGCGCGCCCGCGTCACCGTATCGGTGATGATGTCGAGCACCTGCGCCTCGGTCTTCTTCATCTGGTGCTCCAGATGAATGGGCGAAGTTGAAACGAAGGTATGAATGCGGCCGCGCTCGGCATGACGCACCGCATCGCCCGCCCGGTCGATATCGGCATGGATCGCCCGCGCCAGGCCGGTGATCACGGAGCGCTTGGAGCGTTTGGCGATCTCGCTGACCGCCTCGAAATCGCCGTTGGAGGCGATCGGGAACCCGGCCTCGATGATGTCGACGCCCATTTCATCGAGAATTTCGGCGACCTGGAGCTTTTCCTCCAGCGTCATGGAAGCGCCGGGCGACTGCTCGCCGTCGCGCAAGGTGGTGTCGAAAATGAAAACGTGATCCTGGCCGGACATGGGTCGGGTTTCCTCTCTAGCCTGGCCCGTCGCCGCACATCCCGTGCGCGCGGACCTTATGAAAATCAGAATTTGGGAATGGTGCTGGCTCCCCTGAGTGCCCGCTCCCGGTCATTGCGGAAGCAGTCAGCGCTCAGGGGCTGATAAGAAGAAGGAGGCCGGAAAGCGGTAGCAGTCCGCCGCGCAGGGTGTGCGCGTCGATCGCAGAAGCGGCAATGGTGCCAGCGGCGATCATGCGGTGCTCGTTTCCTGTGTCTCGCGCCCTGGGGACAGGGCCGGAAGATCCGGTCTCTACGGGCGATGCCGGAACACTTTCAAAGGTCGCCCGAAAGTCTGACCAATTCGTTAACAATTTGGTAGCGGAAAGACCGCGCCGATGCAAGCACCGGCGCGGCCGAACTCATAGTCCGTTGGGACCGCGCTGCAAGGCGGCGACGCCCGAGCGCGACACCTCCACCAGACCGAGCGGCTTCAGGATGCCGATAAACTGCTCGACCTTGTTGGTGCGCCCGGTGATCTCGAACACGAAATGCTCCGCCGTCGCATCGATCACCGTTGCGCGAAAGGCGTCTGCCAGACGCAGCGCCTCGAGCCGTTTCTCGCCTACGCCGGCCACCTTGATGAGCACAAGCTCGCGCTCAAGCGGCTTTTCGAAGTTCCGCAGCCGCGCATCGACGGTCAGGTTGGTGACCCTGTGCACCGGCACCAGCCGTTCCAGCTGATGGTGGATCTGCTCGATCACCATCGGCGTGCCGGTGGTGACGATGGTGATGCGCGACAGGTGCTTCTCGTGCTCCGTCTCCGACACGGTGAGGCTGTCGATGTTGTAGCCGCGACCGGAGAACAGCCCGATCACCCGGGCAAGAACGCCGGGCTCATTGTCGACCAGCACCGACAGCGTGTGGCTTTCGGAGACTTCGCTCACCTCGGCCATGAAATAGGCGGACGGCGCATTCAGGTTCTGTGCGTTCATTGTCTTTGTTCCCGCTTCTCGATGCCGTCAGACCAGCGCCTTGCCTTCGGTGGAGATGGCCGCGGCCACCGCTTCGTCGTTCGCCTCGTCGGGAAGCAACATCTCGTTGTGCGCCTTGCCGGACGGGATCATCGGAAAGCAATTGGCGAGGCTCGCGACCCGGCAGTCGAAGATCACCGGCTTTGGCGATGCGATCATCTCCTCGATCGCCCCGTCGAGGTCTTTCGGCTTCTCGACGCGAATGCCATGGCCGCCATAGGCTTCCGCCAGCTTCACGAAGTCGGGAAGGCTTTCCATGTAGGAGTTGGACAACCGGTTTCCATGCAGAAGCTGCTGCCACTGCCGAACCATCCCCATGTACTGGTTGTTGAGAATGAACACCTTCACCGGCAAGCCGAACTGGACCGCCGTCGACATCTCCTGAATGTTCATCAGGATCGACGCGTCGCCGGCGATATCCACGCACAGCGCATCGGGATGGGCCACCTGCGCCCCTATGGCCGCCGGAAGGCCGTAGCCCATGGTGCCGAGACCGCCCGACGTCAGCCAGCGGTTCGGCGATTCGAAGCCGTAGAACTGCGCCGCCCACATCTGGTGCTGGCCGACCTCGGTCGACACATAGGTCTCCCGGTCCTTGGTCAGCTCGTAGAGCCGCTGGATCGCGTATTGCGGCATGATAATGTCGTCGGTCGGGCGATAGGCGAGCGAATTGCGCGCCCGCCAGGTGTCGATCTGCGCCCACCAGTCCTTCTGCGCGTCGGCATTGAGCGAATGCCCGCCGCTGCGCCAGAGCCGCACCATGTCTTCCAGGACGTGGCCGACATCGCCGACAATCGGGATATCGACCTTCACCGTCTTGTTGATCGACGACGGATCGATGTCGATGTGCACCTTCAGCGAGTTCGGCGAAAAGGCGTCAAGGCGACCGGTGATGCGGTCGTCGAAGCGCGCGCCGATGTTCACCATGACGTCGCAGTCGTGCATCGCCATGTTGGCTTCATAGGTGCCGTGCATGCCGAGCATGCCGAGCCACTCCTTGCCCGAGGCCGGATAGGCGCCAAGCCCCATCAGCGTCGAGGTGACCGGAATGCCGGTCATCTGGGCGAACTCGCGCAGCAAATGGCAGGCCGCCGCGCCGGAATTGATCACGCCGCCGCCGGTGTAGAGGATCGGCCGACGCGCCCGCGACAAAAGCTCTATGGCACCGCGGATCGCATCCATGTCGCCTTTCACGCGCGGACGATAGCTCTTGTGCGCGACATTGCCGGGCGCTTCATAGGTACCGGTTGCAAACTGCACGTCCTTGGGGATGTCGACGACCACCGGGCCGGGACGCCCCGCGGTCGCGACATAGAACGCCTCGTGCAGGATCCGCGAAAGGTCCTTGATGTCGCGCACCAGCCAGTTGTGCTTGGTGCAGGGTCGGGTGATGCCGACGGTATCGCATTCCTGGAAGGCATCGTTGCCGATCAGATGCGTCGGCACCTGGCCGGTGATACAGACCATCGGGATCGAATCGAGCATCGCGTCGGTCAGCGCCGTGACCATGTTGGTCGCGCCCGGACCGGAGGTGACGAGCACCACGCCGGGCTTGCCGGTCGAACGGGCATAGCCTTCGGCCGCATGGCCGGCGCCCTGCTCATGGCGCACGAGAATATGCGCTACGTCATCCTGCTGGATAATTTCGTCGTAAATCGGAAGCACGGCACCACCGGGGTAGCCGAACACATGCTGGACCCCTTGATCCTTGAGTGCCTGGAGCACCATCTCGGCGCCGGTCATCTCGCGCTTCATTTTCGCTTTCCTCGATTATCGCAGCTTGCTGTCTCGACACATGTCATCGTTCTGGTTTGGCGCAACGGGCCCGCCGGCATTGAGGCGGAAGCTCCGGGCACGACTTGCAGGCAATAAAAAAGGCCCCCGAGGAGGCCTTGTGCGCGCTTGAACGTCGGGAAACGAGAGTTACCTCGTCCCGCTCGCGCGCGCCCCGCCTACAAGAATGAGCGTGATGCTCATCATACGTGCCACTCCCGTTTTGCCGGCGTCTCGTATGGTTGGTCCGACGGGGCGTCTCCCCGCGCGAACCACCATCATCCGACGCCGGGCAAACTAGACGCGCCCTCCCGGGTGGTCAAGCGCTATGTCAGGAAATTTCGCATTGCAACGGCAAAACTTGTCGAATGTTGCAGGCGACCCGGTATTCCCTTCAAAACCCGCCGATGGCAACCGGGCCGCAGCCGGTGCGCTGCGCGGATATCCCCAGCTTCGAACGCAAGCAGACGTTAAACGCGAAAACCCCCTTGCAACACCCCGCCGGGCTTTGTATATACCCACTCCACGGCGCGGGCCATTGTCGCTCCCGCCGTATGGCCGCATTGGCCGTGGGTGTATAGCTCAGTTGGTAGAGCAGCTGACTCTTAATCAGCCGGTCCTGGGTTCGAATCCCCGTGCACCCACCACTCTCTTCTCTTTAATAGAAAAATCATGGCATTCATCGTGAGCCGGATGCGATCCGCGCGATGGTAGACTCGTAGACCATCCCTTTGGCCGAGCTAATTCATGCAGATTCTTCAGGATCAACCCAGGCAATTGTATCAAGCGACTGTGGGAGACGCGGGAATTGGCCGTTGAGCTGGCTCACCAACACATTGAATTGAGCTTCGAAACGAGACCAGACATACCCTGAGAAGTAGTTTTCCCCCAAGAGCTTTATCTGATCTTCGGGCAACTCATCGGACTTCACAAGAAAGTAGTAAGACGCGGAGATCTCTGTTTGCGCCTCGCCATCGAGCAGTCTCCCGACCAAAATATCTGCATTGAATATGTAGACCCCGTCTTGATAAGCAGGACCTTCGATTAGCTCGACGTGATATGCATAGGAAAATTCTGCATCTTCATTGACGTCTCCAAGACGCTCCAGAGCTTCCAAATGTGATAGTCGAACAGCAAACAGAGAAGTTGGATTTTGATCTGATTTCGCTTGCCGCGTCGGCTTCAAGCGCTTTTTTCCAGACGCCTTAACCTCAGCCATCAGTTGCGCCTCCACACATCGCTAGACGGACTTAGAACAATCGGGCGGCCAGCAGGGCTGGAGACAAGGTCCGAAAGACGCTCGACAACTGCTGGAGCTTCCGACGTCAACCGTTTGGCGACAGCTGTCGTTCTCCAAAAACGCTCTTGCCGGTGTGTTGCTTCGAGTAGCTTTGTCACCTCTCTATACAGAACATCAGGCCGACGCGCGGTCGAGATTCGCGCGACTTTCTCCTCGATCGCTTGAGTCACCCAGGCGTTGAGCTTGATACCGTTGTCCGCGGCCAGCATGGCAGCCTTACGATGGAGTTCCGGACGCACGCGCACATTGAATGTGCCGCTGAAAGGCTTATCCGGCTCCTTCCCGACCTCTTCGCAATCTTTGAGATAGGTGTCGATTAAATCTTCGAACACACTCTGAGTTTCGGACGCGCTATCGCATTCCGCAATCAAGACGTCATCGATGTGCAAGACACGGACGAACAACGCCCCATCATCGAATTCGACCGCTGCCTGATAGCTCTTGTAGCGCAGCGTTTTCATATCACACCCTTGTCGATCAATTGTTCCCTGACGAGCTTGACCATATAGGCCTTCATTTCTTTTTGAGGATGCGGCTCATGCAGTCGAACAATGTGCTTGGTATCGCGATGGACGAAACGCCTGCGACTTCCATTCTCCATGTGCAGCTCGTATCCCAAGCCCCCCATCATCGACACGAAGTCACGATACAGGAAGGTGCCTGTGCACGACTTGAAGCGATCAATCAGGCGTTCACGCTTGGTCATTTCCCAGAAACACCCTATGCCATAATCATACTAGCGCGAATAGCAACTAAAATTTGGTTACAGCGACAACACCCAAGGCATGCAACCCTTAGCAGAATTTAAACCCGAAGCGGAACTTAGGGGGGCATAAATGCGCTTCCACGCATTTGACAATCTGACTTGACGCACCGATGCCGTCAGATATGCACAGTTCTCTCCCCATTCGCATGAAACACAAATCCCAGGAAATTCAGCAGAATCTGCGCGGCGAGAATCGCCGTTGAGCCAGTCTGGTCGTAGTCCGGCGCAACCTCCACCAGATCGATGCCGACCACCTCGTGACGGCGGGTCAGCGCCTGCAGCATTTCCAGCACCTCGTAGTAGAGAAATCCGCCGTGGCTGGGCGTTCCAGTGCCCGGCGCGATCGACGGACAGAAGCCGTCGATATCGAGCGTGACATAGACCCGGGCGCCTTCGGGGATCCGCGCGATCACACCCTCCGGCCCGAGCTTGCGCATCTGGCGCACCGAGAGAATGTCCGAGCCGAAGCCGCGCGCCGCCTCGTAGCCCTCGCGGGTGGTTGAGGAGACATTGCGGATGCCGACCTGCGTCAGCCCGGTGACATAGTCCTTTTCCGCCGCACGCCGCATCGGATTGCCATGCCCGTAGCGCACCCCGTGGCGCTCGTCGACGAAATCGAGATGCGCGTCGATCTGCAGGATGTGGATCGGCCCATGGCCCTCAAAGGCATCGATACAGGGAATGTTGACGGAATGGTCGCCGCCGAGAACCACGGGAAAGGCGCCGGCCTGCAGGACCGCCCGTACCCCGGCCTTGATGTTGGCATGGCTCGCCACCGTGTCGGTATGCACAATGTCGGCGTCGCCGAGGTCGACGATCCTGACGCTTTCCGGCAGATAGGTGACGTCGTCCTCGTGGTCGTAGGCTCCTGCGTGACCGAAAGAAAACAGCGTCGACGCCTCCCGGATCGCGCGCGGGCCGAAGCGCGCGCCGGCGCGAAACTGCGTGCCGAAGTCAAAGGGTGCGCCGAGCACGGCAACGTCGGCGTCGATATGCGACCAGTCCTCGCAATAGGGACGCTTGCCGAAGGTCGCGATCCCCACGAATGGCAGATTCAAACGGCCCGTCTGGTAAGAATGCCCGCTCATCTGTCCGCGTCTCCCCGATTGCGACGCGGCATCCTGTCAGGATCGGCGAGTGCCCGCAACGGGCGACCGACAACCGCGAAAAGTATCAGGCTGGCGCTTTTACCAGACTGGTTTAAAATGATAAATCTCATTGTGCATGCTGATAGGCGGCAAAAACATCATCGGGAGACTGCGAATGCCAAAATCACTTTGGGCGGCCATTTTCTTGCTGGCGGGCGCTTTGTTCCTCGCGCAGGGAGCCAAAGCCCAGACCATCGGCTTTGCCGATGCCATCAGGATCCTGAGCTCAAGCTGCGGCGCTGATATTCAAAAGTATTGCAAATCGGCCAATATCGGCAACAACCGCATCCAGGAATGCCTCGCCGAGAACGAAGCCAGGATATCTCCGCAGTGCAAAGCGGACTATGCGGGCGTCTATATCTCGCTGCAGACCCGGTTTGCGGCGCAATCCGTCGTGATGAAGATCTGCGACCGGGACATCCGCCAGCTTTGCAGTGGAACCCAGCCGGGCAAGGGACATGTGTTGCGGTGCCTGTTGAAGGCCCAGCCTTCGGTCAATGCCGACTGCAATCAGGCCATCGACGATGCCGGATATCGCTGAGCCCACCCAGCCCCGACCGCAATCCTTCGGAGGACGTGTCTTGAATTTCTCTCACCTCTTTGCGGTGTCGCTTGTCGCGCTGCCACTCACCCTGTCTGGCGCGCAAGCGCAGACCCAGCTGTCGCGAAACGAGATCGTCAACAGCCTGCAGGGCGCCCAGACCAAGGCGGAAATCAATGCCGCCGATGTGCGTGCCCAGGCGCTGCAGAACATCCAGCAGCATCCCGGCGACAATGCCACCACGTCGCTGCCGATCTCTGCGCAACTCGCGAAGCTTCGCCAATTCAACGTGGAGATCACCTTCGATTTCGATTCCGACCGGATCCGTCCGGAATCCTATGAAACCATCGGGTTGATCGCCGATGCCCTGCATACGCCCTATCTGTGGGGGCAGGTCTTCTTCGTTGTCGGACACACCGATGCCAAGGGCAAGCGGGAGTATAATCTGCAGCTCTCGCAGCGCCGGGCCAACGCGATCCGTGAGGCGCTCGTGACAACCTTCTTCGTCCCGTCCGAACAGCTGGAAGCCATCGGCCTTGGCGAGGAACAATTGCGCGACCCGTCCAACCCGGACGGCGCGATCAACCGGCGCGTTCAATTGATCAACGTCGGCTTCTGAGCCGCCACACACTCAACCGGGGCCGCCTCGATCGGCCCCGGTTGGGCCAAACCCTCGTTGCTGTCCTCCCTCCTTCATCGTGCCGTTGAGAACCGCAAGCGGCTCCTTGCTGATCGGATGCGTGCCCGCAAAACGGAAGCCGATCCGGCGGATCAAGGATGAGCGCTGGGAGCAATTGACTGAACGTGCGCGCGCGAACCGCTGGTTCAATGGCATTCGCTGAAAAGCTTGCGGTCCACGCCATGCCACAGGACGGTTGAAGCGCCGGCGCATCCCTATATGCTCCGCACACGTTTTCCGATGGTCCGGGAGCGCTCCCTGTCGGGGGGCGACCTCTCCTTCCAGGACTCCAGTCAGCAAAGTCCCATTGATGTCTCCGATTCTGAAAATATCGAACCTCTCCAAGACCTATGACACAGGGTTTCAGGCGCTCAAGGGCATCGATCTCGAGATCAATCGCGGCGAGCTTTTTGCGCTGCTCGGCCCCAACGGCGCGGGCAAGACCACCTTGATCAGCATCGTCTGCGGCATCGTCAACGGCACCGGCGGCACTGTCACCGTCGACGGCCACGACATCGTCCGCGATTTCCGTGCTGCCCGCGCCGAGATCGGCCTGGTGCCGCAGGAACTGACCACCGACGCCTTCGAGACCGTCTGGGCAACGGTGAATTTCAGTCGAGGCCTGTTCGGAAAGCCCAAGAACCACGCGATCGTGGAAAAGGTGCTGAAGGATCTGTCGCTGTGGGACAAGCGCGACAGCAAGCTGATCACGCTTTCCGGCGGCATGAAACGCCGGGTTCTGATCGCCAAGGCGCTGGCGCATGAGCCTCGCCTGCTCTTTCTCGACGAACCGACCGCCGGCGTCGACGTGGAACTGCGCCGCGACATGTGGCGCGTCGTGCGCCGCCTGCAGGAGACCGGCGTCACCATCATCCTGACGACCCACTACATCGAGGAGGCGGAGGATCTGGCCGACCGCGTCGGCGTCATCAACGGCGGCGAAATCATCCTGGTGGAGGACAAGATCGAGTTGATGCGCAAGCTTGGGCGCAAGCAGCTCATCCTGCATCTTTCCGAACCGCTGGAGGCCGTGCCCGAGACGCTTGCGGAACGCGGCCTGGAACTCGGTCAGAACGGCGAGACGCTGGTCTACACCTACGACACCCAGGCCGAACGCACCGGCATCACCACGCTCCTCAAGGATCTGCATGCCGCCGGCATCCGATTCCGCGACCTGCAAACGCGGCAAAGCTCGCTAGAGGACATCTTCGTCAATCTCGTGAAGGCCCCGTCATGAATTTCCACGCCATCAAGGCCATCTACCGCTTCGAGATGGCACGCACCGGCCGCACGCTGTTCCAGAGCATCGTTTCGCCGGTCCTGTCCACATCGCTTTACTTCGTGGTCTTCGGCGCGGCCATCGGCTCGCGCATCGAAGAGGTCGACGGCGTCAGCTACGGCGCCTTCATCGTGCCCGGGCTGATCATGCTGTCGCTCTTGACCCAAAGCGTGAGCAACGCCTCCTTCGGGATCTATTTCCCGCGCTTTACCGGAACCATCTACGAGGTGCTCTCCGCCCCCGTCTCCTATCTGGAAATCGTCATCGCCTATGTCGGCGCGGCGGCGACGAAATCCATGCTGGTCGGCCTGATAATCCTGGCAACGGCCCATCTGTTCGTGCCGCTCGACATCCAGCACCCGGTCTGGATGCTGCTGTTCCTGATGCTGACCGCGATCACCTTCGCGCTGCTGGGTTTCATTCTCGGGATCTGGGCCGACAATTTCGAGAAGCTTCAGTTCGTGCCGCTCCTGGTGGTGACGCCGCTCGCCTTCCTTGGCGGAAGCTTCTACTCGATCAACATGCTGCCACCTCTCTGGCAGACGGTCACGCTGTTCAATCCGGTGGTCTATCTGATCAGCGGGTTTCGCTGGAGCTTCTACGGTCAGGCCGACGTGAGCATCGGGCTGAGCGTGTTCATGACATTCCTCTTCCTGGTGATCTGTCTTGCCCTGATCAGCTGGATCTTCAAGACCGGCTGGCGCCTCAGGGCGTAAATGCCGCGAGAACAGGAGCGCCTCGTGACAGGCAACGGGCATGGAGCGTCAGCCAGCCGCAGCTATGCGGCGTCGGTGACGCTTGTACGCCGGTCACGACGCTACGCCGAGGCATCTCCGCCATCGTGTTTTACGGACGACATCGAGGACTGGCTGCTGACCGCAGCGCTCGACCAGAGCGATCTGCTGTATCTGTTCGAGGACTTCGTCTGGCGGCTGGTCGATACCGGCCTTCCGCTCGACCGCGCCAGCCTGCATTTCGGAACCCTGCACCCGCAGCTTTACGGATTCGGATGCAACTGGGAACTCGACGACCGCTTTTGTGACGAGATCAAGGTGCCGCAGGAGACACTCGCCTCCGACGCCTACCGCAAAAACCCGCTCTGCCGTGTGATCGAAGTCGGCGAAACGGTCCATGCGCGCATGTCCGATGCCGCGGCCGTCGCTCGTCATCCCTTGCTCGGCGATCTCGCCAAGGCCGGGTTCAGCGACTATTTCGCGATGCCGCTCAGAACCGGCAGCCGCTATCACAACGCAATCACCATCGCGACCAAACGCCCGGGCGGATTTCCACCGCAAGCCGCAGATGCCTTCATCCGCACGGCACGGATCTTTGCCCTGCATGTCGAACGCCACATCGCGGAAAAGCTCGCGGCCAACGTGGTAACGACCTATCTCGGGCGGGAGGCGGGCGAACGTGTGCTCGAAGGCTCGATCCGGCGCGGTGACGGCCTCCCCCTTGATGCCGTGATCTGGGTATCCGATCTGCGCGACTTCACCGACCTGACAGACCGGCTGCCGCCGGAAGACGTTCTGCGGGTGCTCAACGCCTATTTCGGCGTCGTCGTGGCCGCGATCGCAGAGGCCGGCGGGGAGGTCCTGAAATTCATGGGCGACGGTCTGCTTGCGGTGTTCTCCTTCGATCACTTCGCAAGCCCGCAAGACGCGGCGCGCACCGCGCTTGAGGCTGCCGGCGCGGCGCTGCGCGGGGTCGAGGCCCTCGCCCGCGACGAGATCGGCGCGGAAGCCACACCACTTCGAAGCGGGATCGCCCTGCACGAGGGCCGGGTGTTCTTCGGCAACATCGGCGGCGCCGACCGCCTCGATTTCACCGTGATCGGACGCGCGGTCAACACCGCCAGCCGCATAGAGGGGATGACAAAGCCGCTGGGCCGCCCGGTTCTTCTGTCCAGGGAGATGGCGCGGTTGATCGACACCCCGGTCGACGACCTGGGGGCGCATCGCCTGCGCGGCGTAAGCGATCCGGTTGCGCTCTACGCACCGTCAGGGCTTTGACGCGCCTCTCGCCAGCCTTGGCATCGCGACGTCACACCGCGACCGCTGCCTTGATGTGCGGGTGCGGATCATAGCCGGCGAGCGCGAAATCCTCGAAGCGGAAGCCGAAGAGGTCTTTCACATCCGGGTTCAGCGTCATCGTCGGCAAGGCGCGCGGCGCGCGCGAGAGCTGCTCACGCGCCTGGTCGAGATGGTTCAGGTAGAGATGCGCATCACCGAAAGAATGCACGAAATCACCCGGCTCGTAGCCGGTCACCTGCGCCACCATCATCGTCAGAAGAGCATAGGAGGCGATGTTGAAGGGCACGCCGAGGAACACGTCGGCCGAACGCTGATAGAGCTGGCAGGAAAGCTTGCCGTCGGCGACATAGAACTGGAACAGCGCATGGCACGGCGGCAGTGCCATTTCATCCACCAGCGCCGGGTTCCAGGCCGACACCATCAACCGGCGGCTGTCGGGCGTTGTGCGGATCATCTCGATGAGCTTTGCGATCTGGTCGACGGAGCCGCCATCGGGCGCCGGCCATGAACGCCACTGGTAGCCGTAGACGGGTCCGAGATCGCCGTTCTCGTCGGCCCACTCGTCCCAGATGCGAACACCGTTTTCCTTCAGGTAGGCGATGTTGGTATCGCCGGCGAGAAACCAAAGCAACTCATGAACGATCGACTTCAGGTGCAGCTTTTTGGTCGTGACCATCGGGAAGCCCTGCGCGAGGTCGAAGCGCATCTGGTGGCCGAAGACGGACAGCGTGCCCGTGCCGGTGCGGTCGGTCTTTTCGGTTCCCTCGTCGAGGATCCGCTGCATGAGGTCGTGATACTGGCGCACCTTGCCCGTCCCGTTCGCAGGTCGATTCGATTGCGCGCCAAGTCTTGCGCGCACGCGCTTGGGCAATCAAGCGCGCAGGCAGACGGACGCATCGCGAAACCATGTTTCGCCCATAATCCACCGTTCCGGCAGCGCCCGCACCGCGACGCAGGCTATTTTTCGGCGAGCGCCGGCCAGTTGCCATTGGCCCTGGTGATGAAGCCCGGCACATCTGCGCGCCAGCGTTTCTGGATGGCGTCGTTGTAGTTCAGATAAAGCCGACCGTCGACGATGTCCCAATTCTGCGGATCGCCCTTTGCAAGCTTGCCTTCCGCGATCGCCCAGGAGCAATAGCCCCCATAGGCCGGAGCGTATTTTTCCGGTTCAGCCAGAAAGGCCTCGCGATTTGCGGCGCTGACAAAGCGCCATTCAGCCCCGCGATGGGTAGTGGTGATCTCGGATGAGCCCGCCACCGGCTTTCCCTGCGTGAAATAGGCGACCGGATCGTAGCCGCCGACGGCCACGCCATCGACGATGCCGGTGAAAACCGGACCGGTGTCATCGTCACCGAAGCCGAACCAGCCGGCCCGCGCGGCGCCAAGCCCGCCAATGCCTGCGGCTGCGGCAAAAAGCGCTCCCGCAATCAAAACCCGGCGTCTGGAAATCCCGCTCATGGCTGCCACTCCTCAACATGCGTCCGCGCGCAATGCCCGATCCGCGCCGGACCCTTGATATGCCGCACTCTAGGCACGACATCGCATCGCGCGCCAATGACACGCGCTCACAAGCGCGCGAGACACCCCCTTTTCATCCGCAAGGGCACTGCCTATATTGGGTGTGTCGGCGCAAGCTGACTATGACGATAAACGGACTGCGTAATAAGCCTATCGGACCCGGGGGCGGTACCCGGCGCCTCCACCCAAGCCCGTCTCGCGCAAGCGAAAACAGGCGGGCTTCGGGGGGGCGAAATAGGATCGACGAGGGTGTAAAGGCTTTTCTTTCGTCCGGCATGGTTCCGCCGTTATCGGGCCGTCTCAATAGTTGCAAATGACAACTATGCTATGGACAACGCTGTCGCTGCGTAATGCAGTGCCGGTAGTCCACTAAGTCCTGCTGGTTAGCACCTTCAGGCGGGGTTCGGAGGCACCTGGCAACAGAAGCCTCCACTTCTTTTTTGCCAGGCTTTTGACCCCGGGAAATACCGATTCCCGTGACCTTGGGCCCTTTCGGGCGGTGCAGTCGCACCGGAGACGCAAAAGAATGGCACAAGGCGGCCTGGAAGCCTTTTCATCTCGCCCGCCACAGGCCATGTTGGGCGCAAGACTGATTCCAAACACCGGCAGTTACAGCCAATGGCCGAAGACCTCATCCGCTACGACATCGTCATTCAGGACGCGCTTCGCGGCGCCGTTCGCAAGATCCTGACCGAGGTGGTCCGCATCGGACTGCCGGGCGAACATCATTTCTACATCGCGTTCGACACCAATGCCCCGGGCGTGCGGATTTCGCCACGCCTGCACGAACGCTATCCCAACGAAATGACCGTGGTGCTTCAGCACCAGTTCTGGGATCTCACCGTGACGGATCACGCCTTCGAGGTCGGTCTTTCGTTTGGCGGCATTCCGGAAAAACTGTTCGTGCCGTTTTCCTCGATCAAGGGATTCTTTGACCCTTCGGTCCAGTTCGCGCTCGAATTCGAACCGGGCAAGACGGCGGAAGAGCTGCCGGAAGAGCTTGTCGGCGCCGCCCGCGATCAGGAGCGGGCGGAAGCCACGCTGTCGGAGATCGACAGCGTCCTGTCCAACGAGGACGGTGCGACCGCAAAGTCCAGGACCGAAAAGAAGAAGACGGCGAAAACCGGCGAAGAAGACGGCAGCGCGGCGTCCGACGAGACCGACGAAACCAAGGACGACGATGCGGCCAGCGCCGATGTCGTATCGCTCGACGCCTTTCGCAAGAAGCCCTGACAAGGCCTGAACGGACGCGGCGATGACCGGTGATATCATCAACCTGCGCAAGGCCCGCAAGGCCCGCAAACAGCGGGACAAGGACACGCGGGCAGCGGAAAACCGCGTGGTGTTCGGCCGCACGAAATCCGAGCGGGACCGCAGCAAGGCCGAGAGCACTCACGCAGAGCGCCGGATAGATGCGCACCTGCGTGCGCCTGAAAAGGTCGGCGAGAACACTGCCGATCCGCGCCCGAAGCCGGAAACGGATCCGGACGCGTGACGCGACCGCGCAAGATCCTTCCGAACCGCAAGGGGATCGCCCCGTGCCGCTCCTGAAACGCTCTCTTACACTGCATGGCCACCGCACCAGCCTTGCGCTCGAACCGGAATTCTGGAATGCGCTCGATGCGATGGCAGCACGCGATGGCGTCAGCCTGCCCGCCCTTGTCGCCAGCATCGACGATTCAAGGCACCTGGACCCGGTGAGCGATGCCCCGGCCCTGTCTTCCGCACTGCGCGTCGCCGCACTTGCCTTCTACAAGGCAGGTAACGGCTGAGCGCGCGTCAACGATCCGGCGTCACGTCGATGAAGACCGGCGGGTCCAGCGGCGGCAGCAGCCGCATCGGTTGACCACCCGTTTCCGTTTGCGGTTCGGAGGGCGTGACGCGCCCCGTCGCATCGATCTGTTCGAGCGCGGAGCGGATCCTGTCCCCGAAGCCGGGGGCCGCAGCCGCCGGTCGATCCGGCTGATCCGAGGCGGCCTGCGACGATGCCTCACGGCTCCTTGGGACCGCGGGCGTCGTCGGCGCGGCGGGCGGACGCACGACCGGTTCGCGCGGGGCCGTTGGTGCGGCGACGCCGGGAACGGAGGGAACATCGATCGCGGGCTTCGGCCGCGAGGCTGCGGCCTCGTCCCCGGGTCGGGGGTCGGGCTCGGTTTGCCGGGGCACAGGAACCGGATCTCCCGGAAGCAATGTCTTCGCATCCTCACGCCGCTTTTCGCGTTGCAGCCGCAAGGTGCGCTCTTCCATCGCCTTTTCGCGCGCATCGATCTCCGCCTGCAGGTCCTCGATACGCCGAACCTCGCGCTCGAAGGCGCGCAGCGTCAGAAAGGCCGTGAAAGGCGCGATATCGACGGAGCGGCCCGGATCCGCGAGCGTTCCGGAGAAGACGAGCCCGACCTCCGGCTCCGCACCGGTGACCGCTTCCGCGCCGGGGTCGACCTTCAGCGAAAAATCGCTGTCGAGTGTCTGGGCATCGAGGTCTATCTGGGCGTTGCCGAAGACCGAGGCCCGGGCATTGTCGAGTGTGACGTTGCTGACCCGCACCACGCCGCCGGCGACCGTCGCGCCCGCTTCCAGCGCATCGAACGGCAATCGGCCCGCGTCCAGATAGCTCTCGAATGCGGAGCGAATGGCGTCGTCGTCGAGTTCCAGCCCGGCGTCGGCGGCACGGATCACCAGGTCAAACGCGTCGGGATTGATCCCGCGGATCTCACCCTCGCGAATGGAAAGCGTGGCCCCGCCCGAAAGGCCCGACACGATCCCGGCAAGCGAGCGCCCCGTTCCTTCCAGATCGAGCGACAGATTCATTGTCCCGGTTGCGACCGGGCGGGCATTGCGCCGCCAGATGAAATCGCCAAGCGCGCTATTCTCGACCCGCATGGAAACCGTCAGTCCGGCCTGTCCGTCGGTGCGTTGCAATGCAAGCGCACCGGAGAGCCGGCCGCCGGCGAGGTCGGCACCGGCAACGTCAAGGGTCAGCGATCGCTCCTTCAACCCCAGCGTTCCCGTCATGTCCGTCGCCTGAAGACCTTCGGCGAGCGGCATCCGTCGCGCAGTGACGTCGAGCGCAACGTCAACGCCCGAGACGACCGGCGGACCGAAGGCGATGGACGGCCAGCCGGCGCGACCGCCCGCGGCCGTCAATTGATCGGCACCAAGCAGAAGGTCGCCAAGAGCTGCCGGATCGAGTTCGGAAAGCGACGCGGTGCCGCGCACCTGCGGCAGGAGTTCGGAGACACTGCGACGCAGATCGACCTCGAGATCGGCGTCCATCTCGGTCCCCGCGACACGGCCTGAAAGCCCGCGCAGGGAAAAGGTATCGCCCTTCCCCTCAAGTGTCGCCACCAGGTCGACATCGCCGACCGAGCTTGAAAGCGATGGCAACCGGCCCGTGATCAGGGTGAGCGGCAGCAGGTCCTGGGCCTTGGCGCGGAGGTCGGCATTGTAGTCCGCCGGCCCGTCGCCGGGCAGGGTCAGCGTCCCCACCCCCACCAGCGAGGCATCGTCGAGATACAGCCGTGCGTGCCCGTCCAGTCCGTCTTTCGGGACGCCGGCGCCGCCGAACTCGACCCGCGCCTCTCCAAGCTGCGCAACCGGCAGGACGGTCAGCCCCAACTGTCGCAGCAGGTCGCCACCATCGGCGGCGGTAAAGCCGGTTTCAAAGTCCAGACTGGCCTCGCGCCACTTGTCCAGCCGCCCGCGCAATCCGAGATCGAAGTCGACCGCCGTGCCGCCGGCCGTACCGGAGACCGTGACGGTCGCGCGTGTTCCAGCTTGCGGATCACCGCCGTCCGCCTCGCCCTCGAAGATGGCATCAAGCTTTGCAGGTGCAAAGACCTGCGGCCTGTCGGTGAAAATCGCAAGCGCGGTGTTTTGAGGAAACAGGGTCTCCAGCAACGAGGCAACGCCGGCCAGACGTTCGGCGTCAACGCTCAGCCGCATCCGCCCGGCCGGTGCCGTCGAAACATCGGATATCCGTCCGCTGGCGGCGAGCTTCGCGCCCGCAAGATCGGCAATCGTCAGATCTTCGATCGCAAGCACGTCGTCTTCATAGGAGGCACGCAGGGCAATCGCGGAGGCTGTCAGATCGCGGACCTTCAGCTTTTGCGCATAGAGCCTGAGAGCCACCTGGAGCGCATTCTGCCCCGCTTGGGCGAATACACCGTTCTCTCCGCCCAGAAAAAGCCGGCCAAGCAGAGCGGCCTGATCGGCGTCGAGCAGATCCGCATCGAGATCGGCCTCGAAGACCGGCGGCCCGTTGCGCGGCTCGCGGTAGCTGATCGCGCCCCGCCCCTGCTCGCCGGCGAGTTCGAAGACCAGATCGGTAAGCGCAACTCCGGCGGGCGACGCCTCGATCCGGCTCTCGAGCGCAAAGGGGTCGACCACGGCATCCAGGACGACGCCCTGCCGCCACCAGTCCGCGAAGACATTGGGTTGGGCGACGGAGGCGGCAAAATCGCCGCGGAAGGCGGCGCGGGGCTGAAGCTCGAGGTCGCCGCGCACGAGAAACGGGCTACGGCCGGGCATCTGGCCGGAGATTTCCGCCAGCCGCCAGCCGCTGGCCAGACGTTCCGCCTCGATCCGCACATTCTGGACCAAACCGCCGCCGGCGACCAGCGCGGGAACATCGAGCGCGATCCGCCCGTCGATCGCGGGATGCGGCAAAGCCTGCAAGGCACTGAGCAGCAAATCTCCCGCTTCGCCGGGCGCAAGTGGATCCTGCGGACCGCGCCCGGCGATCCGGTCGAGGTCAACCTGCTTGGAAGCGCCATTGAAATCAAAGCGATACGGGTCGGAGAGCGAAACCTCGAGCCCCCCTTCAAGCGTCACCGGCCGATCTTCGGGGCCGTAGCGCAAGGTCGCTTTCGACAATTCAAGACGCGCCACATCGAGCGCAAAGGCGCCTTCGCTCTGCCAGCGCTTGGCTGCTTCGTCCTCTGCCGTCACCGAGTTCAGCGTATAGGCGCCCTCATAGGCGGGACGGCCGTCTTCGAGCGAGATCTGCCCGTCCATCACCAGATCGACCGGAACGGAGACCGGCGTAATGCCGGCCCGCAGCCGCAAGGCGCCTTCGGCATCGCGCCGCCCGGTCGCCAGCACCAGCGTCGCGCGCTGCCCCTTGTGGCTCACCATGCCATCGAGCTTGTAGGGGCCAAGCAGCGAACGCGCCCCCACAAGCAGGTCGATGTCGTCGAGGACGTGGCTCCGGCCGTTGCGGGCATCGATCACAGACACCCGTCCGTCGCGGATGGTGGCGCGCTCGAGCATCACCAGATCCGGATCGACATCGCGGAGGAACCCGTCGCGGTTGAGGCCGGTGAACCAGTCGAGGCGTCCCTGCTCGTCGAGGGACAGCCTCAGCGTCGGCTCCTCGAGCGTCATGTCGATGATGCGCACCTCGCCCTTCAGCAGCGGCGGCAACTCGATACGCACGGCAAAGCGCGACACAGCGAGCAGCGGGTCCTCCGGCTCGCCGACGCGCACGTCGGAAAAGGTCAGCGTCGGGGTCGGCAGCAGGCGCATCTCGGCGTCGCCCATCACCGCGACACGATGACCGAGAAGCCGCTCGCCATAGCTCTCGAAGGTGCTTCGATAGGCCGTCCAGTCGATGAAGAACGGAGCGACGAGCGCAGCAAGAAGCACCGCGATCACGCTCAGGCCGATCGTGATATAGATCGAGTTCAGAGGATTTCTCCCTCACTCATGTGCGAATGTCTTCGCGCCCCGCTCACGCCGCCGGCACGATCTTGCCGGGGTTGAGAATATTGTCCGGATCGAGCGCGACCTTGATCGCGCGCATGACATCGAGACCGGCTCCGTGCTCGCGGGCAAGGTACTTCATCTTGCCCTGCCCGACCCCGTGTTCACCGGTGCAGGTGCCGCCCATTTCGATGGCGCGCCAGTTCATCCGCTCGATGAAGTCTTCCGTCGTCTCGATTTCCTTCGGATTGTCGGTATCGACCAGGACAAGGACATGGAAATTGCCGTCCCCGACATGTCCGACAAGCGCAGCCGTGAGGCCCAGCGCCTCGATATCGCGGTTGGTCTCGCCAATGCATTCGGCGAGCCGGGAGATCGGCACGCAGACGTCCGTCGAAACCCCCTTGGCGCCGGGCCGCAAGCCGAGTGCCGCCCAATAGGCGTCGTGACGTGCCGTCCAGAGCCGCGTGCGATCCT
Source organism: Stappia sp. ES.058 (assembly GCF_900105595.1). GTDB lineage: Bacteria > Pseudomonadota > Alphaproteobacteria > Rhizobiales > Stappiaceae > Stappia. The sequence continues at coordinate 2,753,944 of NZ_LT629784.1, forward strand.
CCGCCTTTGTCGCCCAGACGAACTCGCCGCCGCCATTGTCGCGGGCGATCTCGCCGAACAGTTCGCTTTGCTCGCGCACCCCGTCCGGCGTGCCGTGAAATTCGACGAAGAGTGTCGGCGTCTCGGCCAGGTCGAGTTTGGAATAGGCGTTGCTGGCCCGGATCTGCATGGCGTCGAGCAATTCGATACGCGCCACCGGCAGGCCGCACTGGATGGTCATGATCACGGCGTTGCAGGCGGAATCCAGATCGGGAAAGGGGCATACGCCGCCCGAAACCGCCTCGGGAATGCCGTGCAGCCGCAAGGTCACCTCGGTGATGATCCCGAGCGTCCCTTCCGACCCGACGAGCAGACGGGTGAGATCGTAGCCCGCGGAGGATTTGCGCGCCCGTCCGCCGGTGTGGACGATGGTGCCGTCCGCCATCACCACCGTGAGCGCCATCACCGCATCCTTCATGGTGCCGTAGCGCACCGCGTTGGTGCCCGACGCCCGCGTCGCGGCCATGCCGCCAAGGCTTGCATCGGCGCCCGGGTCGATGGGAAAGAACAGTCCGGTGTCGCGCAGGTGCTCGTTCAGCCTGGTGCGTGTCACGCCAGCCTGAACCGTGCAGTCGAGGTCTTCGGCGTTCACCTGGAGCACGTCGTCCATTTGCGACATGTCGATTGAAACGCCGCCGGCCGGCGCATTGACATGACCTTCTAGCGAGGACCCCGTGCCGAAGGCAATGACGGGCACCTTGTGCTCGGCGCAAATGCGCACCGCCTCCGCCACCTCTTCGGTGGAATGAGCGAAGATCACTGCGTCCGGCGCCTGGTTGGGCAGCCAGGTGGTGGTATGCGCATGCTGTTCGCGCAGCGCTCCTGCGGCGGAAAACCGGTCTCCGAACCGCTGCGCCAGCAGCTGCAGCGCGATCCCGATTCCCGTTTCGTTTCGCTCGACCGGCATTTGCATCGAGGCAAGCGTCATCGACGTCTCCAGATCCCGTGGCTTTGCGCCGTTTCTCGGAGGAACGGCAGATGCGCGCCGGCGGGATTTGCCTTTGCGCGCACCGTCGGACTAGGTTTGGCGCACACTAGCAAAAACGGCCATCCCGGCCAAAGACTTCCGAGCGATCTCGCGCGCTTTGCCTGCCATGGCGCCGGACCGAAAACGAAAGACGGATGCCATGACAAGCGCCTCAACGGAGGCTGCCCCCTTCAGGGGCTCCCTGCAAACGGTCAAGAGCGAGTGGCTCGACTACAACGGCCACCTCAACATGGCCTACTACAATGTCCTGTTCGACACCTGCGTCGACGAGGCCTTCATCAGTCTCGGGCTTGGGCCGGAGTATGTGGCGACCCGCAACGCCTCCTTCTTCACCGCGGAGGTCCATCTTTGCTACCTGCGCGAACTGGAAGAGCATTCCCCGGTGTATGCAACGGTTCAGCTCGTTGATTTTGACGAGAAACGGGCGCATCTCTATCAGGAACTCTATCACGCCGAGGAGGGCTTCCTGTCCGCGACCTCGGAACAGGTCTCGCTGCATGTCGACATGGGCGCGCGCAAGGTCGCACCCTGGCCCGCAGACGTGCTCGAGAAGCTGGAGCGTATGAAAGCAGCCCATGCGGTGCTCGGTCGCCCTGAGCGTGCCGGGCGCCGGATTTCCATCACCAGGCGCTAGGACAGACTGTTCCCGGCGCAACGAGATCCGGTTCCATGATCCGCCTGCCCACGATAGTGAAACGCCTGCCGGTGATCGCCGCGCGCTGGATTGAGCCGAACATCCGGCTGTTCCGAACGACGCGTCTGCCGCTCGTGTGGGCGCTGGCGATCGTCATCGGCGTGCTCACGGCCGCCGCCGCGATCCTGTTTCGTCTGGCCATCGGCGCCATCCAGTGGACGTGGCTCGGCTCGGCGGCGGAAACCGTCGTTTCGGCGGCGGCGGAGGTGCCCTGGTGGACCATTCTGCTCGCCCCGGCAGCGGGCGGGCTTGTTGTCGGGCTCTACCTGACGTTCATCCAGCCGAAACAGCGCGCCGGCGGCGTCGCAGATGTGATCGAGGCGCGCGCACAGGGCGGACGCGGACTGGCGCTGTGGCCCGGGTTGTCCTCCGCTGTCGTCACCGCGCTGTCGCTGGGCAGCGGCGCGAGCGCCGGGCGCGAGGGACCGGTTGTGCATCTGGGCGCGACCATCGGCACCGCCATTTGCCAGATCTTCCGCCTGCCCGATGCGGCGCGACGCATGTTGCTTGCCTGCGGCGTGGCAAGCGCGGTATCGGCCTCCTTCAATGCCCCGATCGCCGGCGTGCTGTTCGCGCATGAGGTCATTCTCGGCCACTATGCGCTGACCGCCTTCGTGCCCATCGTCATTGCCTCGGTGCTCGGCACCTTGATGGCGCAGGCCTGGTTCGGCGACGTCGTCGCTTTCGTCATTCCGCAGTACCAGATCACCTCGCTCCTGGAGGTGCCGGCCTTCGCGCTGCTCGGCCTGACATGTGCAGCCGTTGCGGTTCTCTTCCAGTTCGCGTTGATCGGAGCCGACTGGGTGGCCCGCAACGTCTCCATGCCCTTGTGGCTACGCCCGACCCTCGGCGGACTTGCGGTCGGAGCCATCGCCCTTGCCTATCCGGAGGTTCTGGGCGTTGGTTACGAGGCAACCGATGCGGCTCTGAAGCACCAGTTGCCGCTCGCGACGCTGCTTGCCCTGCTTGTGGCGAAAACCGCCGCCACGTCGATCACACTGGCCTCGCGCTTCGGCGGGGGGATCTTCTCACCCGCTCTGTATCTCGGCGCCATGTGCGGTGGCGCCTTCGGCCTGATCGCGGCCTCCGTCTTTCCCGAACTGGCCTCCTCGCACGGGCTTTATGCGATCCTCGGCATGGGCGCGGTGGCGGCGGCCGTTCTGGGCGCGCCGTTTTCCACCACGATGATCGTTTTCGAACTGACCGGCGGCTATGCGCTGTCCATCGCGCTGCTGATCACCGTGTCGATCGCGACAGGACTGACCCAGGCCGTGCACGGGCGCTCGTATTTTCATTGGCAACTGGAGATGCGCGGCGTGATGCTGCATGAGGGCGCGCACAAGTGGCTGGTGCGCATTGTCCATGTCTCCGATTTCGTCGAGCGCGTGGCCGAGGACGCCGAGCCGGTCGAATTCGATCCTGCGAGCGGCGAACCGTATCTGCATCTCACCGATACACTGGAAACAGCGCTGAAGGTCTTCGACGACAGCGGTATGAACCGCCTGCCGGTGGTCGACGGCTCCAACGCCACAAAGGTGATCGGACATGCCACGCACGTGCGTGCCCTGCGCTTCTTCAACGCCGAACTGATCAACAATCAGGTCGAAGAGCACCGTTAACCAGCGCCCTCAAACATGCGCGGGATCGGTGATCAGGGTCTTGCCCACGTAGCGCTCGGACGGTGGCTTCTTCAGCAATCGCCCCCGCGTGTCGCGATAAACGTTCAGCAGTTGGGCCGGGCGTCCGCGCAAGCCCGGCAGCGTGAACGGGTCGAACCCGGCATAGGGCAGGAACGGGTTGCGCCGCACACTGCCATAGACCGCGATACGCACCGAGGGACGAAGGCTCGGCGTTCTGGCGTGAAAGCCGAAGGTATCGGCGACGACCAGCGTATTGGCCGGCACGGCGAATTGGACAGGCGCGGCAAACCCGAGTCCGGCGAGTTCGGCCTCGTCAATGCGAAACGACCCGCGTCCATGCAGCCGGTTCTGGTGCGAGGCAGCCGTCTCGCTTTGCGCCTGCTCCCATGCCGCACGCGCCGGCGTCAGCCGATGCGATCCGGGCACATAACTGAAGGGGCCGGCGGCCTCCGGCACATCGTCGAGAAAGAACCAGCCCTTTGCGTTGGCAAAGAAGGTGTCGGCGTGAAACTGCGTTTGCGGGTCGGGCGTGCCAAGACCGGGGTCGGTCAAAACCGTATGGAGATAGACGGTCGGCTCGGCTCTGGTCGAGGCGACATATTTCAGCGTGCCCTGAAACACGGGCCCGTTCACGAACGCCGCAAGCGCCGGCAGGGTCTTGAGCACTTCCGGCGACAATGGGATGAAACGGGTCACAGCGTTTCCCTGCCGCATTTCCCAGGCATCGAAGAGAGTGCCGTTCACCTCTTCGCGCAATTGCTCGAAGGTCTCTGCCGGAAGCGCATTGCGTCGCTCGACATAGCCGTTTTCGGCAAAAAACCGCCGATGATCGGCATCAAGCAGATCTGTCATGCTTCGCCGGCGCCGGTCGGCCATGGCCTGGGCCGTCCGTACGCGGCCAACGTGAAGCCCGCGCGCGTTCAGCCGGCGGCTGCCCAGAACCGGATTGTCACGAAACGACTTCGCCCCGGTGGCCACTTGCGCCACCCAAAAGGGCATCTTCAATGCATCCAGAACTCTCATGTCCACTCATGCCTCGCGCAATCCTGCTCGATCGTCGGCAATCACATGCTGGCGTCGGATCGACAATGAACCCGCAAACGCGAAGTCCCGGATGTCGGTCCGGCGCCGTCTCACAAGGGCGCGGTCGCCGCCCGCAGCCATTCCGTCGTCTCGTCATCCATCAGGGGGCCGATTTCGGCCAGCACACGGGCATGATAGCGATCGACCCAGGCGTGCTCCTCGTCGCTCAGCATCGCCTTGACCATCAACCTCCGGTCGATGGGCGCAAGCGTCAGCGCCTCAAAGCCCAGCATCGGCCGTTCGCCGCCGTCGATCTCGCTCGGACCCGTCACCAGTTCCAGGTTTTCGATGCGAATGCCGTGGCTGTCGGCCTTGTAGTAGCCTGGCTCGTTGGACACGATCATGCCCGGATCAAGCGCCACATGTCCGGTCTTGGCGATGCGCTGCGGGCCCTCGTGCACGGACAGATAAGAACCGACACCATGCCCCGTGCCATGGTCGAAATCGAGCCCCGCCCTCCACAGGTCGATCCGCGCCAGCGCATCGATCTGCGCCCCGGTTGTGCCGACCGGGAACCGCGCGGTGGCAATCGCGATATGCCCTTTGAGCACCAGCGTGAAATGGCGTTTCATCTCATCGGACACAGACCCGACCGCAAGCGTGCGGGTGATATCGGTGGTTCCGTCTTCGTATTGCCCGCCGGAATCGATCAGGAAAAGGCTGTCGGGCGGGATCGGGCGATTGCTCTTCCGCTCGACCCGGTAGTGACAGATCGCGGCGTTGGGGCCTGCAGCGGAAATGCTGTCGAAGGAGATTTCCCTGAGCGCACCGGTCTCGGCCCGAAACGCCTCAAGCCGCTCGGCGACGCCGATCTCGTCGAGCGGACCGTCGAGGACTGCCCGGTCGAACCATGCGAGAAAGCGGGCATAGGCCGCTCCGTCGCGCAGGTGGGCTGCGCGCGCACCGGCGATCTCGGCGTCGTTCTTGACCGCCTTGGCGCGCGTGATCGGATCCGCGCCTTCCCTGATCGTGCCGCCCGCGCCAAGGACGGCGCTTGCAAGCGCATCGCCCGTCCAGTCGGGATCGAGCATCACGCTCGCCCCTGCGCGGCCCATTTCGGCGAGCGCCGGCACAAGCCCGACCGGCTCCTCGACCTCGGCAAGCCCGACGAGGTGATCGCGAACGGCGTTGCTGAGTTTGCGGCCATCGATGAAGAGCCGCGGCTTCCCCTTGGCCGGAAGAATCGCGAAGGAAAGCGGCAGCGGCGTATGGGCGACGTCGCTGCCGCGAATGTTGAACAGCCAGGCGATGGAATCGGGCTGAGTGAGCACGAAGGCGTCCGCACCGGCGTCCCCGACCTTTGCGCCCATGCGCGCGATCTTGTCGGACGCGGCTTCGCCGGCCAGCGCATCTGCATGGACCGCAACCGCCCCCAGCGGCGGCACTGGACGATCCTCCCACACCGCATCGACGGCATTGTCGGCCACCGCAACGAGTTCCGCCCCGGCGGCAAGGCAGGCCGCCTTCAGGCGACGCGTGCCCGATATGGTGTGCAGCGTCGGATCATACCCGAGCCGTGCACCCGGCTTCAGCGTCTTCGCCAGCCACTGCGTCGGAGGGCACTCGGTCAGATGCATCGGCGTGAACACCTGCGTGTCGACCTGCTCACGCACCTGGATCGTGTACCTGCCGTCGACGAAAATCGCGGCCTCGTCGGCGAGAACCACGGCGATGCCGGCGGACCCCGCGAATCCGGTCAACCACTCCAGCCGCGCGTCCGAAGGGGGCACATATTCGCCCTGATGGGCGTCTGCGCGCGGAACGAGAAAGCCGTCCAGCTTGCGCCGGGCGAGGTCTTGCCGGAGCGCCGCGCAACGCGCGGAACCCGCGAACGGATCATTCATGCTGTCGAAGGTCTGAAACATGTGGGGAACGCTAGATCAACTCCCGATCAAGCGAAAGCTGTTTGTGCACCTGCGCAAGGCACGCTGCACAACTCCTGCGCAAGACTGCAAAATATGCAGGCGCTTCGCGCCAAATTTTTATGCTGCATTGCAGTATTTTGAATTCGCACATGCAACAATCGCAGCGCAGCCATGCACTTAACGGCCTTTTCCTATGTGCCAACCACCCCCATACTCAGTCCAAGAGTTTGAGGGAGGAAGCTCTTTCGCTAAGAGACCTCGAACCGGAGACAGTCACAATGGCCATCGCAACTTTCACATCGACCTCGATTGGCGGCTCCTCGCGCGGCAATTCCAAGGGATTTGTCGGCAAGGCATTCGCTTCGCTGGTGAGTGCCCGCGAACGTCAGGCCCGCCGCTACGTCAACGGTTACCTTCTGTCACTTGATGACGCGACGCTTGCCGGCTACGGGTATGACCGGGCCGAGCTGGAACGTCAGGGTTCCGCCGTATCGGCATTTTGACAATCACGCCGTCGAACACGCGGCATGACGAAAAAACCCGGCCTCCTGGCCGGGTTTTTTGTTGGCCAAAACGCCAGGATCAGCGGATCACGGGACGCGCCGGCCGCGCACCAGCGTCAGGGTCAGCCAGCCGTCCCGATCCTGCCTTCGGGCCAGATGAAACCCTTGCGTTCCATAGGCAAAAAGAATGCGGGGCCCGTCTTCCACGCGAAGACCGGACAGGACCAACGTCGCCTCTCGAGCCATGCAACGCGATACGGCCGAGGCCATGCGCATCAACGGGCGGGCCAGAATATTCGCCACCACCAGGTCGAACGGGCCTTCCTCGGCGAAGATACGCGCATCCGCACCCGCCGCCGTGACCGCGCACACCAGCGGGCCGACGCCATTGTGAACGGCATTGGCTGCCGCTGTCCGCGTTGCCACGGGATCGATGTCGGTGGCCAGAACGCGCTGACGTGCAAGCTGCGCCATGGCGATCGCCAGAACGCCCGTTCCCGTCCCCAGATCCAGCAGACAGTCATAGCGCCGGCGCGACAAAAGCCGGTCGATCTCGATCAGACAGCCCGATGTTGTGCCGTGATGACCCGTGCCGAAGGCGAGCGCCGCCTCGATCTCGATGGTAATCCCGTTCGCCGGGCGCTTCCCGCGATCGTGCCGGCCATGCACGAAAAACCGTCCGGCGCGCACCGGCGACAGACCCTCCAGGCTCTTTTCCACCCAATTGATATCGTCGAGTGGTTCCGCCTCGACGGGGGCTGCGAAGGCATCCGCCCCCAGCCGGTCGCGGATCAGCTCCCGCGCCTCGTCCGCGCTCATGTCGAACAACAGGATCTCGGCGGTCCAGTTCCGCCCGTCGGACGAAGATTCGAACACGGTTACGGGATTGCCGTCGTCCTCGAAATCGCGGGCCAGCAGGTCGTAGATGCGCTTTGCCTCGAATTCCGGGGCAGTGATACGGACGCGTATGGTGATCATGAAGGCTCCGGCCTCGGAAAGTGTGCGCCTGCCCTATAGCGCTGCTGGCAAAGGCGTATCAATCGCTAAGACGTCTCACGCGTCGTTTTCCGGCGGAACGAGACTGAAAACCGTGTCTCCCGCCTTGAGCGTGTCTTGGGAAAGATCCGGCTCCGGACGGAGCTTTCCGCCGGCGGACAGGATGAACAGGCTGATCGCCTCTTGCGCGCGTTCCTCGAGGAACCGGTCCTTGCCATAGGTCTCGCTCAAGGCGGTTGCCGACACCTTCCAGCCCTGCGCCAGTCGCGCGTCCAGCGCCTCGATGCCACCGCAGGCGGCCAGATAGGGCCTCCCACCGAGCGTCACCATCAACTGACGGTGCTGCGCGCTCTCTGTGTCGTCGCGGCCGATCTGCAGCACTTCGGCGCGCCCGATTTCCGGACCGAAGTTCGTACAGATCAGCGCGTTGTAGTCGTCGTTGTCGCTGGCCGCGAGCAAATGGCTGTAGGGCGCAAGCGATATGGTGTGTTCCGCCACTTCCGACAGAATCTCGCCGAAATGGGTTGGGACCCCCGCGTTGCGCGCCCGACTCAAACGGCGCCAGTTGCGGTCCGAAATGAGAACGGGAATGTCCTTTTGACCAAGTTTTTCGGCGAGCGCGACCGTGAAGCGGTTGGCCCCGACGATGAGAAGCCCCGCGCCATTGCCGGACGACAGCCCGAGCGCGCGCGCCAGCGGCGCAATGGAAAACCCATGCGCGATCACGGTCACCACCACCACGGAGAAGGCGAGCGGCACGAGCCGTGCCCCGTCCTCCACGCCGCGTGCGACCAATAGCCCGGCGAACAGGCCCGAGACGGCGACCGCAACCACGCCGCGCGGCGCGATCCAGCCGACGAGAAACCGTTCCTTCAGGCTCAGTCCGGTTCCAATCGTTGCCAGCCAGACCGACACCGGCCGCACCACGACAAGCAGCAGCACCACGAATGCCACCGTACGCGGTTCGAAGGCCGAGACCAGGGCGGCCGGCTCCAGCGACGCGGTGAGAATGATGAAGACCCCCGACACTAACAGGATCGTCATGATCTCCTTGAAGCGTTTGACCTCGCCAAGCGAGGCGATGCGCGAATTGCCGAGCGCAAGCCCCAGCATGGTGACAGTCAGGAGACCGCTTTCCTCAAGCACCGCGTTGGAGATCGCATAGGTGCCGATGACCGTGGTGAGAATTACCGGGATTTTGAGGTATTCCGGCACATGACCGTTGACGAAGGCCCAGACCAACGCACGGCCCGCAAACCAGCCACCGGCAAGCCCCAGCACCAGCGCCAGCGCGACGCGCATGAGCAGAGTGTCGGCGTGATGCTGCCCGGAGACAACCAGAAACGCCTCGAAGACAAAGACCGCGATCAGGGCGCCCAGCGGGTCGGCGAGGATCGCCTCCCAACGCAGCAGTGCCGCCGGGCGCTTGGCGAGCTTTGCCTGCCTGAGCAAGGGGATGATTACCGTCGGCCCCGTTACCACAAGAATGCCGCCGAAGATCAGCGCCGGCCACAGGCTCAACTCCGCGACATAGAAGGCGTTTGCCGACCCCAGCACGAAGGCCACGGGCGCGCCGATGAAGACGATCCGGCGCACCGCTTTGGTGGTTCCGGCGATCTCGTGGAAATTGAGCGTCAGCCCGCCCTCGAACAGGATAATCGCCACGGCAACGGCCACAAGCGGCTGCACCAGTCCGGCGAACTGCACGTCGGGCTGGACCAGGCCGGTGACCGGCCCGGCAAGCGCGCCGGCGGCCAGCAGAAGCACGATGGCTGGAAGCTGAAAGCGCCAGGCGACCCACTGGGCAGCGACGCCGGCGGCGGCGATCATGGCGACGGCGGTCACGACATTGGACATGCGCGCAGAAAACTCCCGATACTCATTCGCGCAAGATGACGCGGGCCGATGAATTTGGACGAAAGCTTGCCTGCATGCGGAGCCAAGTCAATGGCAGGGCCGTCAACCGGCTCGGGAAGAAAGACAAAACCGAGGAGCACACGCCATGTCACGACGCCAGTTGCCGCACATGTTCCGCGACCTGCAAACACCCGTCCCGAAACATCGCTACGCGCTCGCCCGTGTGCTGGGCGCCGCCGCGATCGCCTTCGTCCTGGCGTTTGGACCCGCGAAAGCCGGGAGCGACGCGCTCTTCGCCGCGCTCAAGGCGGCCGAGACCGAGCATGCGGCCCGTTTGATCGAAGCGGAAATCTGGGAAGCCTGGGTCGATACCGCACCGAGCGATAAGATCAATGCGCTGACCCGCGAGGCCATGCGCAAGCGCAGCCAGTTCGACTTCGAAGGCGCGCGGCTGATCCTGAACGATGTGGTGGAAAAAGCGCCCGACTATGCCGAAGGGTGGAACCAGCGCGCCTTCGTGCTTTTCCTGCAGCAGAAATACGACGCCGCGCTGTCCGATCTGGACAAGGCGCTGGCGCTGGAGCCGCGTCATTTCGGCGCCATGAGCGGCAAGGCCCGCATTCTCATGGGGCAGGGTCGAGTGCGATTGGGACAGAAGGTCCTGCGGGAGGCCGTGGCGCTATACCCGTTCATCCGGGAACGGCACATGCTGATCCCGCTGCCCGACGACGAGAACACCGAACCCGTCGGCCAGCCACTTTGAAATGTGGCCCCTGGCCGACGTCTGAAAACTTCAGTGCTGCTCGACGAAACTGTCGAGGACCTTCTTGCGGCCCGCCTTGTCGAACTGGACGGTGAGTTTGTTGCCTTCGATCCCGACGACCTCGCCATAGCCGAACTTGAGGTGAAACACCCGCTCGCCCATGTCGAAGGTCGAGGGCGCGTCCGCGACGGATTTCGCGACCAATTCGCCCTCGATGGTGCGCGGGCCGCCCTGCCCGCGCCGGTCTTCGCCGCCCATGCGTCCGGCGAATCCGCCGCCGGAGGTATCTCCGCCGGCTTTCGCGCGTGCACGTTTGGCCCGTTGCCAGCCCGGTGTCGAATAGCTCGCCTGAAACGGATCGCGCGTATCGAAGCGGCTGGCGCCATAGCCTCCGCCTCCGTAGCCGCCGTAGCTCGTCGACTGTTCGACGATCTCGACATGATCCGCAGGCAATTCGTCAAGAAAGCGCGAGGGCACGGTCGACTGCCACAGTCCGTGAATGCGCCGGTTGGACGCGAACCAGATCTTCGCGCGCCGCCGCGCGCGCGTCAGCCCGACATAGGCAAGACGCCGTTCCTCCTCCAGCCCGGCGCGCCCGCTTTCGTCGAGCGCGCGCTGATGCGGGAACAGCCCCTCCTCCCAGCCCGGCAGGAACACCGTATCGAATTCCAGCCCTTTGGCGGAGTGAAGCGTCATGATGGAAATCGCTTCCGCGTCGCCCTGCGCGTCGCGGTCCATCACCAGCGAGATATGCTCCAGGAAACCGGGAAGCGATTCGAAATCGTCCATGGAGCGCACGAGCTCCTTGAGGTTGTCGAGGCGCCCGGGCGCTTCCGCCGAGCGGTCGGCCCGCCACATCTCGGTATAGCCGGACTCGTCCAGCACGACCTCGGCCAGGTCCGTGTGCGACATTGTCGAAACCTGGTCGCGCCAGCGGTCGAAATCGGCAAGCAGCATCTTCAGCGTCGTGCGCGCCTTCGGCCTCAGTTCCTCCGTCTGGCACAGATCGGAGGCCGCCTGCATCAAAGGAATGCGGTTGGCGCGGGCATAGGCATGCACAAGCTTCAGGCTCGCCTCGCCCAGACCGCGCTTCGGCGTGTTGACGATGCGCTCGAAGGCAAGATCGTCCGCCGGCTGCACGATGCAGCGGAAATAGGCCATGGCATCGCGGATTTCCATACGCTCGTAGAAGCGCGGACCTCCGACGACGCGGTAGTTCACGCCAAGCGTGACAAAACGATCCTCGAACTCGCGCATCTGGAACGAGGCCCGCACCAGGATCGCCATGGAATCGAGGCTGTGGCCGCTGGCCTGAAGCGCCTCGACCTCGTCGCCGATGGCGCGCGCCTCTTCCTCCGAATCCCAGACCGCAGCAACGGCGACCCGCACGTCCTCTTCCGTGTCGTCGACCACATCAGTGAAGAGCGTCTTGCCGAGCCGTCCCTCGTTGTGGGCGATGAGATGGGAAGCGGCCGCGAGAATATGGCTGGTCGAGCGGTAGTTGCGCTCCAGCCGCACCACCTTGGCGCCCGGAAAATCGTGCTCGAAGCGCAGGATATTGTCGACCTCAGCCCCGCGCCAACCGTAAATCGACTGGTCGTCATCGCCGACGCAGCAAATGTTGGTGTTGCCCTGCGCCAGAAGCCGCAGGAACAGATACTGCGCGATGTTGGTGTCCTGATACTCGTCGACGAGCATATAGGCGAAGCGGCGCTGATAGTCGGCCAGAATATCGGGATGCGCGCGAAACAGCGTGATCACATGCAACAGCAGATCGCCGAAATCGGCGGCGTTCAGGATCGACAGGCGCTCCTGATACTGCTCGTAGAGGTCTCGCCCGCGCCCGTTGGCAAAGCTGCGCGCCTCGCCTTCCGGGATCTGCTCCGGCGTCAGGCCCCGGTTCTTCCAACCGTCGAGCATTCCGGCAAAGACGCGCGCCGTCCAGCGCTTGTCGTCGAGCCCCTCGGCCTGGATGATCTGCTTGATCAGCCGGATCTGGTCGTCTGTGTCGAGAATGGAAAAGCCGGACTTCAGGCCGACGAGTTCGGCGTGCCGACGCAGGATCTTGACGCAGATGGAATGGAAGGTGCCGAGCCAGGGCAAGCCCTCCGCGCCCTCGCCGATCAGCCGGGCGATGCGCTCCTTCATCTCCCGTGCTGCCTTGTTGGTGAAGGTCACCGCCAGGATCTGGCTCGGGAAGGCGCGCCGGGTCGCCAGGATATGCCCGATGCGCGTCGTCAGAACCCTGGTCTTGCCTGTCCCCGCGCCCGCAAGCACCAGAACCGGACCGTCGAGGGTTTCCACCGCCTCGGCCTGCTCCGGATTGAGCCCCTCCAGATAGGACGCAGGAGCGGCAGGACGGGCAAGAGCGGCCCGCGCGCGCGCCGCAATGCCGCCGGCCGGTGCGGACACCGCCGCGACGCCACGGGCGTCATCGGCCGGGGCCGGGGCTCGGAAGCGGTCGCCGGGGAAATCGCGAGGGGAATCGGGCATTCAGGATTGTGTCTCGACAGTTTGGATGTGCACGCGCGCGAATCTGTTCGCTGTTTGGACCAATATAGCAGCTTCCTGCCGTGTTGGGAGGGATAGACAGCGAAACAGGCACGTGTCCGCCCGCAATCAGGCGCCGCCCGCCATCTCGATCCACGTGTCCTCGTCGATCACCTCGATCTCGAGATCGGCAGCCTTCTTCAGCTTCGACCCGGCACCCGGGCCGGCAATGACGAGGTCGGTCTTCTTCGACACCGAACCCGAAACCTTCGCCCCCATCGCCTCGGCCCGCGCCTTGGCTTCGTCGCGACTCATCTTCTCCAGCGAGCCGGTGAAGACCAGCGTCTTGCCGAAGACCGGACTGTCGCCGGGGTCGGCGCGGTCCATGTCTTGAGGCTTAACCTCTCGAATGAGAGCCTTAAGCGCCGTTTGGTTGTGGTCCTCGGCGAAGAACTCGACCACGGCGCGCGCGACCGTCTCGCCGATCCCGTCAATGTCGAGAAGCTCCGTCCAGGCATCGGAGCCGGTCTCGCCTGCCTCTTCCATTGCCTTTTCGAAGGCTGCCCATGACCCGTAGTGCCGCGCCAGCAGCTTGGCATTGCCCTCACCGACGTGACGGATGCCAAGCGCATAGATGAAGCGATTGAGCGGGATTTCCCGGCGCGCATCGATGGCGTCGAAGAGATTGGCGGCACTGGTCTCGCCCCAGCCGTCGCGGTTCCTGAGCTTCTTGATCGGCGAGGCGGCATCGCGTTCGGCGAGCGTGAAAATGTCCGCCGGCTGGCGAATGCCGCCCTCGTCCTTGGGCAGATCGAAGAAGAACTCGACCTGCTTGTCGCCAAGCCCATCGATGTCGAAGGCCAGACGCGACACGAAATGCTTCAGCTTCTCCTTTGCCTGTGCCGGACAGATCAGACCGCCGGTGCAGCGGCGCACGGCGTCAATCTTGCCGCTCGACGGGTTGACGTCGCGCACCGCATGGCTGCCGCAGGCCGGACACACGGTGGGAAAGACATAGGCCGTCGCCCCTTCGGGCCGCTTGGCCAGATCGACATCGATGATTTGCGGAATGACATCGCCGGCGCGCTGAATGCGCACCGTGTCGCCGACCCGAATGTCTTTGCCGTCACGCAAGGGCTCGCCGTCCTGGCCGATCCCCTTGATGTAGTCCTCGTTGTGCAACGTCGCATTGGACACGACGACGCCGCCGACCGTCACCGGCTCCAGCTTGGCAACCGGCGTCAGCGCGCCGGTGCGCCCGACCTGGATCTCGATGTCGTTCAAGACCGTGAAGGCCTTTTCGGCCGGAAACTTGTGCGCGATGGCCCAGCGGGGCGCGCGCGACACGAACCCGAGCCGCGCCTGCAGGTCGAGCCGGTCGACCTTGTAGACCATGCCGTCGATGTCATAGCCAAGCAGCGCGCGCTCTTCCTCGATGGCGTGATAGACGGCGAGCACGTCCTCCACGCTGTCGCAGCGGCGCATGCGGCTGTTGATGGAAAAACCCCAGTCGCCCAGCCTCTGCACCATGTCGAACTGGGTATCGCAGGGAACCGAGCTCATCTCGCCCCAGGCATAGGCGAAGAACCGCAAGGGGCGCGCACGCGTCACCTCGGCGTTCAACTGGCGCAAAGATCCGGCCGCCGCATTGCGCGGATTGGCGAAGACGCGCGTGCCCTGGGCTTCCATGCGCGCGTTCAACGACCGGAAATCCTCATGGTGCATGTAGACCTCGCCGCGCACCTCGACAATTTCCGGCACGCCGTCGGGCAATCGTGTCGGAATGTCATCGATTGTCCGGGCATTGGCGGTCACGTTCTCGCCGACCGTACCATCGCCGCGCGTTGCAGCACTCACCAGCTTGCCGTTTTCGTAGCGCAGCGACAGCGACAGGCCATCGATCTTCGGCTCCGCCGTCAGCACGATGGCGCCCGCAAGCGGATCGATCTTCAGGAACCGCCGCAATCGGCCGACGAAATCACGCACGTCCTCGTCAAAAAACGCATTGTCGAGCGACAGCATCGGCAGCGCATGCGTGACCTTGCCGAAGCCTTCTGCCGGCGCCGTTCCCACCCTGAGCGACGGGCTGTCGCTGCGTTGAAGCGTCGGAAACCGCGCCTCGATGGTATCGTTTCGCTGCTTCAGCGCGTCATAGTCCGCATCCGAGATTTCCGGCGCATCCTCGCCATGATAGCGCCGGTCGTGTTCGGCAATCTCTGCGGCGAGCCGTTTCAGCTCCTCCGCCGCCTCCTCCAGCGTGAGATCGTCGACGGCGCGGGCGGCGAGGTCTGTGTCGGAATTCGATTTGGCGGACATGGAGGCGGCTTTGGCTCTTTGACTGGCGGATCGGCGGGAGGCTCCGCCACAGCTCCGCAAGATAGGGCGAAACGCCTCGCCAGACGAGCCATCGCGTAATCTGGGCTGGGGATGAATTTCCGGGAAGCGAGGCAATCCCGCATCCCATCCGACAGAGGTTAGCTCACCGCGACAAGGATCGACCCGGCCGCGATCAGCGCCACACCGAGCCATGCGCCCGAACTGAGATGCTCTCCCAGAAACACGACACCGAAAACCGCGACCAGCACGACGCTGAGCTTGTCGACAGGCGCAACATGAGAGGCGGGACCAAGCTTTAGTGCCCGAAAATAGCAGACCCATGACGCCCCCGTCGCAAGGCCTGACAGCACGAGAAACACGATGCTCCTGGAGGAAATGTGACCGGGCGCGCGTAGCTGTCCCGTGGCCAGCAGGATCGTGCCGAGCACCGCAACAACCACAAGCGTGCGCAGGAAGGTGGCGAGATCGGAACCGATGTCGTCAACGCCGACCTTCGCGAAGATCGCGGTCAACGATGCAAATACGGCCGCCAGGGCCGCCCAGACCTGCCAGGTCGATGTCCATGCCGTCACGATACGCACTCCCTTGCTGCAGTTCCCGAAACACCCGTACCGACATCGTGACGATTGACCGGGCGGGCGGGCGCGTCAGGAATGCGCGGGCGCGTCGGCCAGAAGACGGTCGGCGGCGGCGCGCGCCTCGTCGGTGATCGTCGCACCGGCGAGCATGCGGGCGATCTCCTCGCGGCGATGCTCGACGTCGATCCGCCGCACGCGAGTCGCGACCCGCTCCTCGTCCGTGTCTTCCTTCATGATCAGAAAATGACCGCCGGCCCGCGCCGCGACCTGCGGTGCATGGGTGACAGTCAGGACCTGAACGTTTCCGGCCAATCGCGCCAGCCGGTTGCCGATCGCCTCCGCCACGGCGCCCCCGACACCTGTGTCGATCTCGTCGAACACCAGTGTCGGCGCCGATCCCTTGTCCGCCAGCGACACCTTGAGCGCCAGCAGGAAACGGGACAATTCGCCGCCCGACGCCACCTTCATCATCGGCCCGGGCCTGGTGCCGGGGTTGGTCTGCACCCAGAACTCGATCTGGTCGATGCCGTCGCGGGTGCGCTCGACAGGACTGCTTTCCAGATTGACGATGAAACGGGCCCGGTCGAGCTTCAGATCCGGCAATTCGGCCCCGACCGCCGCCTCGAGGCCGGCCGCGGCCGCCTTGCGCTTTTCCGACAGGGCGGCGGCGCGCTCGTCATAGACGGTCAACGCGGCGCGCGCGGCATCGGCAAGACCGGCCAAAGCCTCCTCACCCGCATCAAGCGCGGCAAGGTCCGCATCGAACCGCGCCCGCACCCCCGGCAGTTCCTCCACCGGCACCTGATATTTTCGCGAGGCGGCGCGCAGCGCAAAAAGCCGCTCTTCCGTCGTCTCAAGCGTCCTGGGATCGAACTCCGTTTCGCGCAGCGAGGCCTCCAGCCCGGCACGCGCATCTTCCAGCCTGTCGAGCGCTTCCGCCAGATTGGCGGTGGGGGCTGTCAGGAGATCCGGCACCTGTTCCACCTTGCGCTCCAATCGGCGCCAGAGCGACGCAATCTCTCCGATCGGCGAGGCATTGCCGTTGAGAAGATCGAATGCCTCGCCGAGATCGCCGGCGATCTTTTCCACCTGCATCATCGACTGGCGCCTGGCGGCCAGTTCTTCTTCCTCGCCATCGCGGGGGTCGAGCGTGGCCAGTTCCGCCGCCGCCGCACGCAGATAGTCGGCCTCGCGGCGCGCCGCCTCGATACGCTCTTCCTGATCCTTCAACGCCTTGTCGGCCTTGCGCATCACCGAGAAGGCCTCGCTGACCCCGGCGACCTCGGCCGAACATTCCGCGAAGGAATCGAGCAGACGGCGATGCTCGGCCGGATCGATATAGGCGCGCGCCTCGTTCTGGCCGTGGATCTCCACAAGCTGGCCGCCGACCTGGCGTAGCAGCGACACGCTCACCGGCGCATCGTTGATAAACGCACGGCTGCGCCCGTCCTGGGCCTGGACACGGCGCAGGATCACGTCGCCGTCGGCCTCCAGATCATGGGAAAGAAGAATTCTGCGGACGGGATGCGCCATCGGCACATCGAAAGCGGCGGTGACCTGCCCCTGCGCCTGACCGTGGCGCACGAGGCCCGCATCGCCGCGTCCACCGAGCGCCAGACTGAGCGAGTCGAGCAAAATGGACTTGCCCGCACCCGTCTCACCGGTCAGCACGGACATGCCCGTCCCGAACGTGAGGTCGAGCCGGTCGATCAAAACGATATCTCGGATGGCAAGCGCGGCAAGCATGCGTGCAAAGACCGGATCGTTTGAGGCGCGCAGCACAAAAGCGCGCTGCGGCACGGAAGAAGAATGCGAGGTCGGGCGAAAACGCCTCCCTACAGGGAAATACCGCCGAACGCCCGGCTGATCCAGCTGCCCGAATCCGCTTCCGGAGAATAGCCGCCGGTCTTCAGCAGACTGTAGGCGTCCCTGTACCACTGGCTGTCCGGGAAATTGTGCCCGAGAACGGCCGCCGCCGTCTGCGCCTCGTTGATGACGCCAAGCGCATAATAGCTCTCGGTCAGCCGGAACAGGGCTTCCTCGATGTGGCGGGTCGTCTGGTAATCGGTGACTACCACCTTGAAGCGGTTGATCGCCGCGATCTGGTGGCCACGCTTCAGATAGTAGCGTCCGACCTCCATCTCCTTGCCGGCCATCTGGTCCCGCGAGATACGGATCTTGGTACGCGCGTCTTCCGCATATTCGGAATCCGGGTAGCGCTGCACCAGTTCGCCGTAGGCGGCCATGGCGCGCTGCGTCATCTCCTGATCCCGCGTCACGTCCGGGATCTGCTTGTGATAGGACTGACCGATGATGTAGAGCGCATAGGCACTGTCATCGCTGCCGGGATAAAGCGTCGTGAAGCGTTTGGCCGCCGTGATCGCCTCTGTGAACTTGCCACTGGAATAGTTGAGATAGGCGAGATTGATCAGCGCTTTACGTGAGTACTCGGAGTACGGGTGGAGCTTGTCCACTTCCTCGAACTTGACCCGCGCATCGCTCAGGCGGCCTTCGTTGCGCAGCGCCAGCCCCTCGTTGTAGAGCACCTCCGCCGGCGTGTCGTTGGTCGCGAAGTCGTCGTCGGACCCGGTTGACGAGCAGGCTGCGAGCGACAGGCTCGCGACCGCGAGCGCGGCGGCGATGGACCGGCGCATGCGGCGCGTCGGCGCGGTGGAATTGGGCAGAGCCGCCTTCACGTTTTCACTCTCCTTGACACGTCATATCACGCGGGCGCATCCGGCACTGTCGATCCCCCGGCCTTGCACGGCCACGAGACAGCCAAGACCCGGCAACGATATCATACAACTGCACTCGCAGGCGCAAGACGACAGGTGCGAGACCGTGTTGTAACGGATAACACCCTGTCGCGTCACGTCATGTGCGTGCAATTTGTCGCTTTTTTGTGGCCGAAGCTCTTAAGGGACGGATGGCGAGGTCGCGCGTGCGGCGACACGGCATGCCTAGGAGGCGGACTGACCAACCGCCATCAACGGGCGAAGCTCGCCGCCGGAAACCAGCGCAGGCTCGCGGTCGAACCGGCCCTCGACGATCTCGAACGCATCCGCACCCGCCGTCTCGAAAAGCTCGACGAGGATCGCGTGATTCATCCGGTGGCCGCCCTTGTAGGAATGATAGGAACCGATGAAGGGCAGACCTGCAAGCGCAAGATCACCGACAGCGTCCAGCATCTTGTGGCGGACGAATTCGTCGTGCCAGCGCGTGCCTTCCGGGTTGAGCACGCGACCGTCGGAAATCGCCACCGAGTTCTCAAGCGACGATCCGAGCGCAAAGCCCATGGACCACAGCTTCTCGACATCCTGCACCGACCCGAAGGTGCGCGCACGCGCAAGCCCGTCACGGAAGGCGTCCGGCGTGAGATCCAGCACGAGGCGCTGGCGTCCGATCACCTCGGCGTCGAAATCAATGGTGACGTCGAACCGGCAGCCGTCGAAGGGACGCAACTCGCACCACGCGTTGCCCTGATCGACACGAACGGTCTTCTTGATGCGCAGGTAGCGACGCGCAGCGGCGAGCTTGCGCATACCCACCTGCTCGATCGCCTCGACGAAGGCCGCCGAGCTGCCATCCATGATGGGCATCTCCGGACCGTCGAGTTCGACGGTCGCATTGTCGACCCCAAGCCCACGCAGGGCCGCCATCAGATGTTCGACGGTGGACACGCCGCCTGCCTTCGGATCGCCGATCACGGTACAAAGGGAGGTGGCGGTCACGGCGCGCCAATGCGCCGGAATTTCGATGTCGCGGCCGGTTTCGGGGTTCTGTGCGGCAAAAACGATGCCGGTGCCGGCGTCCGCCGGATGAAGCGTGACCGCGGCCGGATCGCCTGAATGGACGCCAATGCCCCTCAAGGATACGGAGCCGGCGAGTGTGGTTTGCCGGTCTGAGCCTCTTTTCATCAGTCGATCACCCTGTTTGCGAACCCCGGTAGCGACGATCTGGAAGGGCATCGGCAAATCGGCGCGAATCGACGCATTCACCGCGCGACCCCCTTGATCGCAGGTGCAACATACAAGCAGGAGCGGTGGGGTCTAAATAAAGCTTTGTTACGGTATGTAACGAAGTCTTAAATTTTAGAACACTGATTCAAAAAGGGTTTTCATCAAAAAAGAAACGGACGATCCGGTGAGGGGCCGGATCGTCCGCAATGCGAGGAAGTGTCGAGAGGCTCCCGGGATCAGTTCGCCTGACGGCGAAGGAACGCCGGGATCTCCAACTGGTCGTCCTCGGACATGGTCCGCGGCTGCGGCGCGCTGCGACCGGTCAGGTCAAGCTGGCCGGCTGCCCCCTGCTGGGCCGGACGCGGGGCGGCCGGGCGCGGAGCTGCCGGGCGGACCGCGGCCTGCTGCGGCTGGGCTGCCGGACGCGGGGCCTCCGGGGCCGGAGCCGGACGTTCCGCACGCGGCATCGAAGCCTGTTCGGGTGCATGGGAGTACGCCATGTCTTCATCGTCTTCCTTGCGCGACAGGCCGCTTGCAAGTCGACGCAGCAGGCCCATCGGACGACGCTCGTCACCGTGTTCGTCGTGATCCGCGGCGTCATGGGCGCGCATTTCACGCTGGGCGACGGGCGGAAAGTCCTCGATCGACGGCATCCGTCCCGGCTGTGTCGCCGTTTCCGCGACCGGCGGAATATACGGCTGGACGGCCGGCTGCTCGGCAACGCTTCGCGCCTGCGGGTCGGCATCGAAATCGTCGACAGGGGCAGCCTTGTCCATCATGTCCGGGGCCGGGGAAAACGGTGCAATCTCGACGTCGGGATCGGTCGAGGACTTCACCGGCTCCGGGATTTCCAGTTCCTGCTCGAGCCGTTGAACGGCAGCAGCGCGCACGGGCGCCGCCGGACGCGGCTGCGGCGCGGTGGCCTTGGCCTGCGATACATCGGCCTTGGGCTGATCGGCAGGGTCGGAAATGGTTTTCAACCGCTCGGTCAATTCCGCCATGCGCGCCTCGGCCGGAGAGACGTCCTCGCGCAGCTCCTTGTCGATGCCGGTCGCCACGACGGAGACACGGATGATGCCGTCGAGGCTCTCGTCGAAGGTTGCGCCCAGTATGATGTTGGCGTCGGAATCGATCTCTTCGCGAATGCGGGTGGCCGCCTCGTCCAGTTCGAACAACGTCAGATCGTTGCCGCCAGTGATCGAGATCAGCAGACCGCGCGCACCCTTCATCGAGGTCTCGTCGAGGAGCGGGTTGGCAATCGCCGCTTCCGCCGCCTGCATGGCGCGCTTGTCGCCCGAGGCCTCGCCGGTGCCCATCATCGCCTTGCCCATGCCGCGCATGATCGACCGCACATCGGCAAAGTCGAGATTGATGAGGCCTTCCTTGACCATAAGGTCGGTGATGCAGGCAACGCCCGAGTAGAGCACCTGATCGGCCATCGCGAAGGCATCCGCGAAGGTCGTCTGCGCATTGGCGATACGAAACAGGTTCTGGTTGGGAATGACGATCAGCGTGTCGACCGCCTTCTGCAATTCCAGGATGCCGGCTTCAGCGATGCGCATGCGGCGCACGCCCTCGAACTGGAACGGCTTGGTCACGACGCCGACAGTGAGTATTCCCATCTCGCGCGCCGCGCGGGCGATGACGGGGGCTGCCCCCGTGCCCGTACCGCCGCCCATCCCGGCAGTGATGAAGACCATATGCGACCCCGAGAGGTGGTCGTTGATTTCGTCGATCACTTCTTCGGCGGCGGCAGCGCCGACGTCCGGCTGCGATCCGGCGCCCAGCCCTTCCGTCACGGCGACGCCCATCTGGACGACCCGGTCGGAATGGTTGCTGGCAAGCGCCTGGGCATCGGTGTTTGCGACGACAAAATCGCAGCCCTGCAGGCCGGCCTGGATCATGTTGTTGACAGCATTGCCGCCGGCTCCGCCGACGCCGAACACCGTAATTCTTGGCTTCAGTTCCTGAAGGTCAGGCATTTGCAAATTGATGGTCATGGCTTCCTCGCGACCCTTGGATGCCCGTTCTGGACATCCGCCTCATTCCTCGTTTCCCTCAAATCACGCCGGTGAACCGGCGCCTCTCCGAGGCGGTTTCCCGCCTCAGAAACTCTCGCGTAACCAGTTGCCGACCCGCGCCAGCGCGCCGGAACCGAGATTCCAGCGTCCCCGCAGGTTGCGCGGCTCGAACTGTTCGACCTGCGCCACCTGGGGATAGATCAGCAACCCGACGGCCGCCGCGAACGCCGGCCCCTTCGCGGCTTCCGGCAGCCCGGCGATCCCGAGCGGCCGGCCGAGCCGAACCTGACGACCCAGCACCCGGCGGGCCACATCGCCGAGGCCCGTGAGCTGGCTGGCACCGCCCGTCAGAACGATGCGCTTGCCCACCCGTCCGGCAAAGCCGGAGGCCGTGAGACGATCGCGCACCAGTTCCAGAATTTCCTCCACACGCGGCAGGATCACCCGCGTCACCGTGGACCGCGGCACCTGGATCGGCAGGTCGCTGTCGGCATCCACCGGCGGCACCGAGATGAAATCCCGGTCGTCGGAATGGCTCGGCAATGCCGAGCCCTGCAACGTCTTGATCCGTTCCGCGTCCGCAAGACGCGTCGAAAGCGCCCGCGCGATATCCATCGTCACGTGATGCCCGCCAACCGCGATCGCATCGAGATGCACCATCTGCCCCTCGACGAAGACCGAAAGGGTCGTCGTGCCCCCACCCATGTCGACGCAGGCAACGCCCAGCTCCGTCTCGTCCTCGACCAAAGTGGACAGGCCGCTCGCATAGGGCGTCGCGACCATGGTCTCCACCGCGAGGTGACCGCGGTTGATGCAAAGCTCCAGATTGCGCACCGGCGCAATTTCCGCAGTCGCGACCTGCATGTCGACACCAAGCCGGCGCCCCATCATGCCGCGCGGATCGCGCATGCCGCGATTGCCGTCGAGCGTGTAGGAGATCGGCAGCGCATGCATCACCGCCCGGTCATCGGCGACCGTATGCGCGCTTCCCGCGGACAACACGCGCTGGATGTCCGCCTCGCAGACCGAGTCACCGGCAAGGCCGACGCTTGCAGTAATGATCTCGGACCCGAGCCGGCCGCAGGTGACATTGGTGATCAGCGATTCCACCGTCAGGCCGGCCATTCTCTCCGCCGCATCGACCGACAACCGGATGGCCTGTTCGGCGGCGTCCATATCCACCACCACGCCGCTCTTCAGACCGCGCGAACGCTGATAGCCGTAGCCCAGAACCTCGATGGAATGGGACCGGCCGGGCAGGACGCCATCGTCCCCGCGCGGCGTCAGTTTGGCGATCAGGCAGCACACCTTGGTCGAACCGATGTCGAGCACGGAAACGACGACCGCTCGCCGGGACGGGAGCGGGCGCATGCGTGGCAGATAGATGGGGGCGCTGCGCCGGTTCATGTGTCGGCCCCCCGGCGTCGCTGATTGCCGGTATCCGGCGTGCCGGCCTTGCGCCGCAGCGCCGCGGCATCGGTGAGCCGCACCACCACGCGATCGGCAAGACGCAGATCGATCATTGCAATGTCGCGCGCCAGAAGGCCGTTCTCCGCGTCCATCGTCACGACGTCGGCCAGCGCCTGGTGGACACCTTCTTCCGGCAGCCGCAAGGTGATGCCGTTTTCCAAAAGGAGGTCCCAGCGGCGATCGGAAACGAGCCGGGCGGCCCGCACGCGTACACGCAGCTCCGGAACGGCATCGAGCGCACCGAGCACTTCGCCGCCCCGGTACTGGGCGCCGTGACCGATCAGCATCAACAAGTTGGCATAGCGCCCGTCGACATCGTCACTGATCACCCGGCCGTTGGAATCGATCACCGACAGCAGATCGCCGCGCTGCCACAGGGCATAGGCCTCACGCTCATCGATGCGCACCTGAAGCGTGCCGGGATAGAGCTTCTGGACCGAAACCGCATCGACCCAGGGAATATGCGACAGCCGCTCGCGCGCCGCCGTTGCGTCGAACAGGGCAAGCGAGGTTCCCTGCTGGATCTCCAGCGCCTCGAGAATTTCGAATTCGGTGGTTTCCTTCTGCCCCGACAATTTCACCGCGGCGATCTGGAAACCGGCGGCCGAGGTAAGTGATTCGCTGACCATTCGCCCGTAGCCACCAAGTGCGACGCCGTAAGCGATCGTCACCCCGAGGAAGGCAATGGCACTCACCGTGCCGGTCCAGCGCGGCAGATCCTGAAGGACGCCGGCGGCCCGCCACAACGGACGACGGTGCAAACGCGCAACGCCGCGACCGCGCGGCGCAAGCGCCACTTCGATCGGCAGGGCACCGTCCCTTGTCCGTTTTGCCTTTAACGTCCGCAACTTGCGTTCTCCACCATCCAGCTTGTCAGCTCTTCGAAGGAATGCCCGGCATGCGCCGCGATCTCGGGCACAAGCGAGGTTTCCGTCATTCCGGGCTGCGTGTTCACTTCCAGACAGATCAGTTCACCGCCACCTGTCGGCTGCTCGTCGAAGCGAAAATCCGCCCGTGTAACGCCCTTGCAACCGAGCGCCATATGCGCCCTGAGACTAAGTTTCTGTACTTCTTGGTAAACAAATGGTGAAATTTCCGCCGGCAGGACGTGTTGTGATCCGCCAAGGGCGTATTTCGCTTCATAATCATAGAAGCCGTGACCCTTCGGCATCACTTCCGTAACCCCAAGCGCAACGTTGCCCATGACAGCGCAGGTCAGTTCCCGTCCGGGGATGTAACGTTCCACCATCACCGTATCGCCATACGGCCAGTCGTCCCGAAAGAGCTCCTGTGGCGGATGCTCCGCGCCTTCCCTGACGATGAGCACGCCGAAGGAGGATCCCTCCGCCACAGGCTTGGCCACATAGGGCGGCGGCAGCGCATGTGCCCGGGCCGCGTCCAGCCTGTGGAGAACCTTGTGGACGGCAACCGGAATGCCGGCGGATTTCATCACCGCCTTGGCCTTTTGCTTGTCCATTGCCAGCGCCGAGGCTGCGACACCCGAGTGCGTATAGGGAATGGCGAGGATCTCCAAAAGACCCTGAATGCATCCGTCCTCGCCGAAGGGCCCATGCAGCGCATTGAAGGCGACATCCGGCTTTATCCTGGTCAAGACATCCGCGATATCGCGGCCCACATCGACACGCGTAACCTGGTAGCCGGCACGCTCCAGCGCGGCGGCACATCCCTCGCCGGTGTTGAGGCTTACAGGACGTTCCGACGACCAGCCGCCCATCAGGACGGCGACGTGTTTCGTGTCAGCCATGGGCTGCCGCCTCTCCCTTTTGCATGCCGAGGAAAGGCGCGATCGCCGGCGAGCCCGCGCCAAAGCGGCCGAGACGCCTGATTTCCCACTCGAGCGCGACGCCCGCGGTTTCCAGCACCCGCGCGCGCACGGTCTCTCCGAGCTCCTCCAGGTGGTGGGCCGTGGCCGTCCCTGTGTTGATCATGAAGTTGCAATGCATGTCGGACATACGCGCTCCCCCGATCTGCAACCCCCGGCAACCGGCTGCGTCGATCAGTTTCCACGCGGAGTGGCCCGGAGGATTCTTGAAGGTCGATCCGCCGGTCTTTTCGCGGATCGGCTGTGCGGCCTCGCGATGGGCGCTGACCTCGGCCATCTCGTCACGGATATCGGCTTCCGGGCGCGGTGTGCCGCGAAACCGGCCCTGCGTGAAGATCATCTGCGCCGGCTGCCCGCTGTGGCGATAGCGATAGGCCATGTCGGCATTGGACAGGGTGACGATCTCGCCCGCACGCGTCACCGCCGTGAGGTCCTGCATCACGTCCCCGGTCTCGCTTCCGTGTGCGCCGGCATTCATGCGAAGCGCCCCTCCAAGACCGCCGGGAATGCCGGCATAAAAGGCAAACCCGCCCTGTCCGACCGCCGCAGCGGCTTCCGCCAGCCGCCTGTCAGGCACGGCCGCCCCGGCTGAAATGCTGCCGTCGTCAAGCGTCTCGATGTGACCGAAGCCGCGCGCACCGAGACGCACGACCACACCGTCGATCCCGCCATCGCGCACCAGCAGGTTCGATCCCAGGCCGATGGGCAGAACCGGCACATCTTCCGGCAGATGGCGCAGGAACAGCGCGAGATCGTCCGTATCGGCGGGCTGAAACAAAAGCTCCGCCGGCCCGCCGACGCGAAACCAGGTCACCGTCGACAGGGCGACAGCCGCCGTCAGCTTGCCGCGCAGGCCGATACGCTCAAGCCCGTGCCGGGCGATGAGGTCGGCTCCGCTCATGAGGCCCTGCCGTTCGCCGCTCCGTCGAGCGCCTTGCCAAGTGCGTCGGGAAGGACCTGCGCCCATTGCGAGATGCTGCCGGCGCCAAGACACACCACATAGTCGCCGGCGGACGCGATGCCCGCGATACATGCGGCAAGGTCACCCTCGCCATCGATCGTGTGGACATTGCGATGGCCGCTGGCGCGGATGCCGTTCGCCAACGCCTGGTGATCGATGCCCTCGCGCGGCGGCTCGCCAGCGGCATAGACGGGCGCGCAGATCACGTGGTCGGCATCGTTGAAACAGGCGGAAAACTCGTCCAGCAGGCTTTCCAGCCGCGAATAGCGATGCGGCTGAACCACGGCGATGACCTCGCCGGAGGCGACGGCGCGCGCCGCAGCCAGAACCGCGCGGATCTCCACCGGGTGGTGAGCGTAGTCGTCGAACACATCGATGCCGCCGGCATTGCCGGTGTGGGTGAAGCGTCGCTTGACGCCGCCAAAGCTCGCAAGCCCCTGGCGAATGCGCGACGCATCCATCCCCAGTTTCCATGCGACCGCGACGGCGGCGACCGCGTTGGAGACGTTGTGCAGTCCCGGCATCGGCAGCGTCAGGCTTTCGATCACCTCGCTGGTGCCGCTCAGCCGGTCGCGCAACTCCACGGAAAAGATGGAATTCACGCCGTGGGTGGCGAGATCGAAAAAGCGCACGTCCGCCTGCCGGTTCTGGCCGTAGGTGATGACCTGGCGGTCCTCGATGCGGCCGACCATCGCCTGCACCTCCGGGTGGTCGAGGCACATCACCGCAAACCCGTAGAACGGCACATTTTCCACAAACTGATGAAAGGCGGAGCGCACCCCGTCGAAATCGCCGTAGTGATCGAGATGCTCGGGATCGATGTTGGTCACGACCGCGACATCGGCCGGCAGCTTGACGAATGTGCCGTCGGATTCGTCCGCCTCCACCACCATCCAGTCGCCCTTTCCCATGCGCGCATTGGTGCCGTAGGCGTTGATGATGCCGCCGTTGATCACGGTCGGATCGAGCCCGCCGGCATCGAGAAGCGCCGCGATGATCGAGGTCGTCGTCGTCTTGCCGTGCGTGCCGCCGACGGCGATCGCCTGTTTGAAGCGCATCAGCTCGGCCAGCATTTCCGCGCGCCGCACAACGGGCAGGAAATTATTGCGCGCCGCCGTCAGTTCCGGATTGTCACGCCGGATCGCGGAGGACACCACGACAACACGCGCCTGACCGAGGTTCTCGGCACGATGACCGACACTCACCGCGATCCCCTTTTCGCGCAGACGCTTGACGTTGGCGCTTTCCGACAGATCGGACCCTTGAACGGTGTAACCGAGCGTGTGCAACACCTCGGCAATGCCGCTCATGCCGATGCCGCCGATCCCGATGAAATGAACCGGGCCGATATCCTGGGGCATCTTCATGATGCGTCTCCTGATGATGTTTCCTGCGCGTCCAGCGCGCCGACCGGCGCGCCGGAGGCAATGTATTCGGCGAGATCGGCAAGACGGCGCACCGCGTCGGGGCGACCCGCGCGTTTTGCGCAGTCCGCCGCCTCGGCGAGACGCCCCGGTGCCGCCATCAGTTCGCTGAGCAAGGCGGCAAGGCGCGCCGGATCGAGTTCGGATTGCGCGACCGGCCAGGCGCCGCCCGCGCGGGCGAGAATATCCGCATTGCGTCCCTGGTCGTTATCGAGCGCATGCGGTAGCGGCACCAGCACCGACGGACGGCCGATCACCGAAAGCTCGCTGACGCTGGAGGCCCCCGACCGGCAGATCACCAGATGCGATACCGCAATCCTCTCTGCCATATCGGAGAAAAACGGCGCGAGTTCGGCAGTGATTCCAATTCGCTCGTAGAAAGCCCGCACCCGGTCCATGTCCTCCGGCCGGCACTGTTGCACGAGGCGGATCCGCGCGCGCGTTTCTGCGTCCAGACACTCCAATGCCGGCGGCAGGCAATCGGAGAAAAACCGCGCGCCTTGCGAGCCGCCGAACACGAGAAGCTGGAACGCGCCGCCGTCCTGCGGAACATCATAGGGCGTTGCCGACGCCGAGATCACCGCATCACGAACCGGATTGCCGGTCTGGCGTGTCTTATGCGGATAAACGCCGGCCGCTTCGCCCACGAGCGGAAAACTCGTCGCAATGGCGCTGCACCGGCGCGCCAGCATGCGGTTCGCCCGCCCCATCACGGCATTGGCCTCATGCAAAACACTCGGAACGCCGCCGAGAAACGCCGCAAACATCGGCGGAAAGGTCGGATAGCCGCCAAAGCCGATCACCGCGTCGGGCTTCAGTCGCCGGATCACGCCGCGGGCCTGCCAGGTGCCGCGGGCAAGCCGCCAGGCGGTGCGCGCCAGCGCGAGCGGGTTGCGCCCGGCAATCGTTGCGGAGGAAATCACATGCACCTTGCGTGCCGGAAAATCCCCGCCGTAGGCGCCGACCCGCTGGTCGGTCGCAAGCTCCACCACATGACCGCGGCGGACAAGCTCGGCCGCCAGCGCCTGGGCTGGAAACAGATGCCCGCCGGTTCCCCCGGCGGTGAGAAGAAAGGTCGATGCCATGCCCGCTCTCAGGTCAGCTTGGCCGGCGACAGCCGCGATACCATCACGCTGTCGGACCGCGAGGCCTGCGGGCGCCGCCGGGTCAGCGCCAGGACGAAGCCCATCGACAGCGCCGTCGCCAGCAGCGACGACCCGCCGTAGGAAATAAAGGGAAGCGTCATGCCCTTTGCGGGCATCAGGTTCAGGTTCACCGCCATGTTGATGCAGGACTGGATGCCGAAGAGAACCATCAGCCCGGCCGTCGCGAGCCGCCCGAAAGGATCGGTGTCGCGTGCGGCATGACCAAGCCCGCGAAGCACGACGAAGGTGAAAACCAGCACCAGCACAAGACAGACCAGAATGCCGAACTCCTCCGCCGCAACCGCGAAGATGAAATCCGTATGGCTTTCCGGCAAAACCCGCTTGATCGTGCCCTCGCCCGGCCCGCGCCCGAACCAGCTGCCCGAAACAAAGGCCTCGATTGCCCGGTCGACGTTGAAGGTGTCGCCCGAGCTTGGATCGAGGAACCGGTCGACGCGGCTTTGCACGTGCGGCAGCGTCATGTAGGCGGCCAGAATGCCGCCGGCGCCGAGCGCGCCTATGGGAACGATCGCCACCCACGGCAAGCCGTTGAGAAAGAACAGCGCGGCGAAAACGAGCATCAACAGCATCGTCTGGCCGAAGTCCGGCTGCGCCACCAGAAGCGCCGCCGACATGACGAACAGCAGGATGGAAAACAGCGACCCCGGCACCTCCGGACGCCGGCCGCCCTCCGACAGCAGAAAGGCCGCCAGAACGATCAGCGCCGGCTTCAGAAACTCCGACGGCTGGATGGAAAACCCGAGGATCATCACCCAGCGCCGCGCGCCCTTGGCCTCCATGCCGATGAAGAGCGTCGCCACCATCAGGCCCAGCGATAAAATGAAGACCGCCAGCGCCACACGCCGCACCATGCGCGGGCTGAGCGCCGAGACCCCCAGCATCAGGCCAAGGGCCGGCACCAGAAACATCGCCTGGCGCTTGATGAAGTGGTAGCTGTCGATGCCAAGCCGCTCGGCCACCGCCGGGCTTGCCGCAAATGAAAGCACGACGCCGCCGATCATGAGGATCACGAAGCCCGCAAACAGATATCGATCGACGGTCCACAGCCATTCGGCGAACGGACTTCTGTCGGCACGGCTCACCATCACACGGTCTCCTGTTCGCTCGCCTGAGCCACGATACGGCGCACGGCGTCGGTAAACGCGCGTCCGCGGACCTGAAAATCCGGAAACTGGTCAAAGGACGCGCAGGCCGGCGACAAGAGCACGACCGCTTCCCCGGTCTCCGCCCGCGCGTCACGCGCGGCAGCGGCGACAGCCGCATCGAGCGCTCCCGACATCTCCACGGGCACATGCCCGTCGAGTGTCTCGGCAAATGCGCCCGCCGCATCGCCAATCAGATACGCTTTCGCGATTCGGTGGAAATGCGGCGCAAGCGGCGCGATGCCGCCGGCCTTCGCCCGACCGCCGGCGATCCAGTAGATCTTCTCGAAACTCGTCAACGCCCGTTCCGCAGCGTCGGCATTGGTCGCCTTGCTGTCGTTGACGAACAGGACCTGGCCGTCGCGCGCGACCACCTGCATACGGTGCGCCAACCCCGGAAAGCATGCCAGGCCGGCGTGAATCGCCTTGTCGGAAAGCCCGAGCGCCTGACAAACGGCGACGGCCGCCGCCGCGTTTTGCGCATTGTGCGCGCCGCGCAGCGACATCACCGGGGCCAGATCGAAGAACTCGCGCTGCGCACCGGCATCGGCGACATGCAGCATGCTGCCTTGCGCATAGACACCATGGGTCACGGGGTGACGCACGCACAACCGGCGCGTCTCCTTTCCCGCCTGCTCCGACCGGTCCGCGACAACGGCACTCAGCCCGTCGTCGACACCAACGACGGCCAGCCGGCTGCCGGCGATCAACCGCTCCTTCACCGCGGCGTAGTGCTCAAGCGATCCGTGCCGGTCGAGATGATCCGGCGTGATGTTGAGCAAAACCCCGATGGACGGGTCGAGGCTTGGCGTCAGGTCGATCTGATAGGAAGAGCATTCGATCACATGAACCCGACCGCGCGCCGGCGGCATGAGATCCAGAATCGGAACACCGATGTTGCCGCCCATCGCCACGTCGTGCCCGGCATGGGCAAGACAATGGCTGATCAGCGCCGTCGTGGTCGACTTGCCGTTGGTGCCGGTGATCGCGACGAAGGGCGCATCGGGCGCGAGCCGGTGCCGCTCCCGGCAGAACAGCTCGACATCGCCGATCACCGGAATCCGTTGCTGGCGGGCGAAATTGACGCTCCAGTGCGCGGTTGGATGGGTGAGCGGCACACCCGGCGCCAGCACCAGCGCCGCAAACTTTGACCAGTTCGCCGATTTCAGATTGACGACCGGAATCCCGGAGGACGCGGCAGTCTGGCGTCGTTCCGGCATGTCGTCGAAGGCGTGCACCCGGGCACCGCCGGCCAGCAGCGCATGCGCCGCCGACAGGCCTGAGGCCCCCAGCCCGAACAGTGCGACGTCTTGGTCCGCAAAGGAAGTTGCCGCGATCATCCGTTCACCTCAACTTCAGCGTGGCAAGACCGACCAGCGCCAGAACCACGGCGATGATCCAGAAGCGGATCACCACCTGGCTTTCCGTCCAGCCGAGATGTTCGAAATGGTGATGGATCGGCGCCATCTTGAAGACGCGCTTGCCGGTCAGTTTGAAGGAGGCGACCTGCACGATCACAGACACCGCCTCCAGCACGAAGAGCCCGCCGATGATGGCGAGCACGATCTCGTGTTTGGTGGCAACGGCGATGGCGCCCAGCATGCCGCCGAGCGCCAGCGATCCGGTATCGCCCATGAAAATCGCAGCCGGCGGCGCGTTGAACCACAGGAAGCCGAGCCCCGCGCCGATCACCGCGCCGCACAGCACGGCAAGTTCACCTGCACCCGCAACGTGGTGGATCTGGAGATAATCGGAAAACACCGCGTTGCCGGTGAGATAGGCGACCAGCCCGAACGAGGCGCAAGCGATCATCACCGGCACGATGGCCAGCCCGTCGAGCCCGTCGGTCAGGTTGACCGCATTGCCGGCGCCCACGATGACGAAAGCCGCGAAGGGAATGAAGAAGACCCCGAGATTGATCGCGAGGTCCTTGAAGAAGGGAAAGCCGATCGAGGTGCCATAGACATCGCCCTCAAGCAGGGTGACACAAAAGGCGGCCGTGCCGGCAATGACGAACTCCAGGGACAGGCGCATGCGGCCACTGAACCCCTTGTGCGAGGCCTTTGCGACCTTGAGAAAGTCGTCATAGAATCCGATCAGGCCAAACCCGACGGTCACGCCGAGAACAATCCACGTATAGGGGTTGAGCAGATTGGCCCACAGGAGCGTTGCCACGAGCATGCCCGACAGGATCATCAGCCCGCCCATCGTCGGCGTGCCCTTCTTGGTCAGGAGATGGCTTTGCGGCCCGTCGGCCCGGATCGGCTGTCCGTGCCCCTGGCGGGTGCGCAACGAGTTGATGATCATCGGTCCGAACAGGAAGATGAACAGCAGCGCCGTCATGATCGCGCCGCCGGTGCGAAACGTGATGTAGCGAAACACGTTGAGTGCGGAAAACTGGTCGGCGAATTCGACAAGAAAATACAGCATCGGGCGTCCTATTCGGCTCCGTCATCCTCGACGGGAAATTCGCGCTTGAGCGCCTCGACCAATGGCCCCATCCGGGAGCCGAGAGACCCCTTGATCATGATGACGTCCCCCGGCCGCACGTCTTCCAGAAGCAGCGGACGCAGGCTCGCAGCCTCTTCGGAATAAGCGCCACGCAGGTGCTTCGGCA
The DNA here is from genome assembly GCF_900105595.1 of Stappia sp. ES.058. Lineage (GTDB taxonomy): Bacteria > Pseudomonadota > Alphaproteobacteria > Rhizobiales > Stappiaceae > Stappia. Next base: position 2,786,380 of record NZ_LT629784.1, read on the forward strand.
AGAGCGTCCAGAGTTCGTGCATGCGTTCGCCGACGCAATAGACCAGATCCGCCCCGCTTTCGCTGACCGGCTCAAGCAGGTCGGCATGCAGGCGTCCTTCCGCCTCGCCGAGCTCGAGCATATCGCCGAGCACGGCGATCCGCCGGCCGGGGCGTGAAATCGGCGTTTCCTTCAAGAGCGACAGCGCCGCGCGGATGGATGCGGGATTGGCGTTGTAGCTCTCGTCGATCAGCGTCGCCCCTCCCTCCGGCAGACGCAGGCTCACCTGCGCGCCGCGGCCCTTTGGCGCGCGAAATCCGGCGAGCGCCAGTCCGGCGAGCGCCAGATCTCCGCCGAGCTCCGCGACAGATGCCAGAACCGCGAGACTGTTGGTGACGAGATGCTGGCCCGGCGCACCGACCTTGTAGGTGATTGGCTGGTCGAAAATATGTCCCGAGATCGAACTGCAGGCGACCTGGGCGGACACCTTTTCGGCTTGCGCGTCTGCCGGGCCTTCGCGTCCGAAGGTGGCTATGCGCCGGACACCGGCCGTCTTTGCCAGATAGGTCAGGAGATCGAACTGATCGTTGTCACGATTGAGCAGCACCAGACCGCCCGGATCCAGGCCGAGAAAGATCTCCCCCTTTGCCTGGGCGATCCGCTCGACGGACCCGAAAAACTCAAGATGCACCGCGGCCACCGTGGTGATGACCGCAACATGCGGGCGCACCATCTGGACCAGCGGTGTGATCTCGCCGGCGTGGTTCATGCCGATCTCGAAGACCCCGAAGGCGGCATCCGCCGGCATGCGCGCCAGCGTCAGCGGCACCCCCCAGTGATTGTTGAAGCTTGCCACCGGCGCATGGGTCTTGCCCGAGGCGTCGAGCGCCAGCTTCAGCATGTCCTTTGTGCTGGTCTTTCCGACCGAGCCGGTGACCGCGACGATCCGCGCCCGGCTGCGCGCCCGCGACGCGCGCGCCAGATCGCGCAGACCCTCCAGCGCATCCTCCACGATCAGGTAGCGTCCCGCCTTCGGCAGGTCGGCGCGGCGCGCCTCCGAGACGACCGCCAGCGCCGCATCGGCCTCCAGCGCGGCACCGGCAAAATCATGCCCGTCGAACCGCTCTCCGGCAATCGCAATGAAGGCATCGCCCGGCTCGATCGTCCGGCTGTCAATTGACAGGCCGGAGATCTCGGCCCCCTCGTCCACGCCCTCACAACGTCCGCCGGTTGCCGCGACCATCTCGGCGAGCGTCCAGAGCGGTCGATCATCGTCCGGTTCGGGAAGCGGCCCGAAGGCGGGACCCGGCCTGTCGGACGCCGCTGCGGCGGCCGGCAGGACCGCACCCATCAGATCGACCGGCGCAGCCGTCTCCTCCGGCGCGTCTCCCGCTTGCTCCGGGGCCTCCTCGTCGCTCGCATCCCCGACGTTGTCTCCCGCCGGACCGTCCTCGGGGTCAGCGTCAAGAGGCCCCCGCTCGTCATCGCCGGGCGCCGCCGCAGTGATATCGGCATCGGTCCGGGCGCCGGAAAGATCCTCTTCGGCATCGGCACCCGAATCCTGCGTCGCGTCCTCGTCCCCCGCATCGCGTTCAGGCTGGTCATCGTCGTCGACAAAAAGAGCTGCGTCTGCGTCCGCGTCTGCGTCTGCGTCTGCGTCTGCGTCTGCGTCTGCGTCTGCGTCTGCGTCTGCGTCTGCGTCTGCGTCTGCGTCTGCGTCTGCGTCTGCGTCTGCGAAGATCTCGTCGTCGCTGCTGTCGTCAAGCCGTTCCGTCACCGGCGCGTCGCTGTTCAGTTCCTCCTGCAGCACCGCCGTCAGTTCGTCGTCGAGCGATGCCTCACCCGCATCATTCGCAGGGGCATCCTGGGCCTTTTTGTCGGACATCGTTTCGGCCTCGGACCCGGTATCTGCGTCGCCCTCCAGCAGGGTCGCCAGATCGAAGTCGAAGTCACCACGCCCATCGGCGGCAGCGGCGAAGAGGTCGCTTTCCGCAATCGCGGCAAGCGCCGCGCGCGCAACCTCATGATCGGAGAAGGGCAGAACCTCGTCTCCGACGATCTGCCCAGGCTCGTGCCCCTTGCCGGCGATGCACAGCACGTCGCCCGTTTGCAACATGCCGACAGCCGCCTCAATGGCGTCGCGCCGGTCGGCGATCTCCAGCGCGCCGGGTGCAGCCTCCAGGATCGCGCGCCGGATCGCAACCGGATCCTCGCCGCGCGGATTGTCGTCGGTGACGATCACCACATCCGCCTGGCGGCCGGCAGCCGCGCCCATCAGCGGACGCTTTCCCGCATCCCGGTCGCCGCCGGCGCCGAAGACCACGATCAGCCGCCCTTTGGTGAAGGGACGCAGCGCGGCCAGTGCGGTGTCCAGCGCATCGGGCTTGTGCGCATAATCGACGAAGACCAGCGCGCCGTCGTCGCTTTCGCCGACGAGCTCGAGCCGCCCCGATGCGCCTTCAAGAGTTTCCAGCGCCTCCAGCGCCGCGTCCCTCTTCACGCCACCGGCGATCGCAAGTCCGGCCGCGATCAGCGCATTGGAAACCTGAAAACGCCCGGCAAGAGGCAGACGGATTTCACGCGTGCCGTCTTCCGTGTCGATGGTCAGGATCTGGACGAAGCCATCATGACGGATCTCGCGCAACGCGAGATCCGTGCCCCCCTCGCCCACGGTGAAGAGCGGCTGACCGCGCTCGCGCGCCGCCGACATGACCCGGTCAGCACAAGCGGCTTGCGGCTCCAGAACGACCGGCTTGTCGGCCGGAAGCAGCGTGTCGAACAGGCGCAGTTTGGCGGCGAGATAGTCGTCGACATCCTTGTGGTAGTCGAGATGGTCGCGCCCCAGGTTCGTGAAACCGGCCGCCGCAAGGCGCACACCGTCGAGCCGGCGCTGGTCGAGCCCGTGGCTGGAGGCCTCCAGTGCGGCATGGGTGATGCCGTCATGCGCGAGGCGGGCGAGCGTTTCATGCAGGGAGACCGGATCGGGCGTTGTCAGGCCGCCATAGTTCGCGCCGGCGCTCGTCACCGTTCCGATGGTGCCGAGGCTTGCCGCCTTGTGACCGGCGGCGGCGAAGACCTGTCGCGCGAAGACGGCGACCGAGGTCTTGCCGCTGGTTCCGGTGACGGCGACGACCGTCTCAGGCTGGACGGCATGAAAGCGGGCGGCCATCAGCGCCAGCGTGCGCCGCGGATCGTCGCTGACGATGACGGGAAATCCGTCGCCAAGGCTTTCCAGGGTCTGTGCGGAGACATCGGGGCCGACAAGCAGAGCGCCGGCGCCGGCGGCGCGGGCCTCAGCGATGAACCGGGTGCCATCGACGGTCGCGCCCTTGAGGGCCGCGAAGAGGTAGCCGTCCGAGACCGTTCGGCTGTCGGCGGACAATCCGGCGATTTCGGTTTCGAACTCGGGTGCGGCGAGCACCTGTTCGCCGGCAAGGTCCTTGAGCAGCATGTTGTACGCCAATATCTGGTGTGCGTCGTCATCGGGAGCGGAAGCGAACCTTTGGTGCGACCCCGGTTCGCGTCGGCTCCGGTCAGTAGGCGATTGAAACGGTCTCCGTCTTATCTCCGAATTTGGGCAAAACTCCCAGTGTGGGGGCAATGCGCCGAATGATGGCAGATGTTGTCGGCGCGGTGTTCATGCCGGCGGTGGCGCCAACGCCCTCTCGTTCTGGCTTCGGCTCGTCGAGCACCACCAGCACGACGTAGCGCGGATCGTCCATCGGAAAGGCCGACAGGAAGGAATTGCGCCGCTTGTCGGACACATAGCGGCCGTTCTCGATCTTCTCCGCTGTACCGGTCTTGCCGCCAACGACATAGCCCGGAACCTCCGCGCGACGCCCCGACCCCTTCAGGACGTTCAGGCGGAACAGATAGCGCATGATTTCGCTGGTTCTGGGATCGATCACCTGGCGCGAGACCTCCTCCGCCTCCGCCAGGGTGCGCGGCGTGAACGTCGGGGGAATGAGCCGCCCGCCGTTGACGAGCGCCGCCGCGGCCACCGCCGTCTGCATCGGCGTCACCGAAATGCCGTGCCCGAAGGAGATGGTCATTGCAGCCAACTCGTTCCACTTCGGCGGCAGCAGGGGCGTTGCGACTTCCGGAAGATCTGTCTTGATGCGCGTCGTCAGCCCGATACGCTCCATGAACGCCTTCTGCGTGTCCACGCCCGCCGCAAGCATCATCTTCGCGGTTCCGATGTTGGACGAATAGATAAAGGTCTCGGCGACCGAGAGGATGCGGCGCTTGCCATGGAAATCATTGATCGTGCGCCGCCCGACGCGCAGCGGCCGCGAGGCGTCAAAGCTGTCGTCCATCGTCACGCGGCCGCTGTCGAGCGCCATCGCGACGGTAAAGGTCTTGAACACCGATCCCATCTCGAACACGCCGCCGGTTGCGCGGTTCAAGCGGTTCTTCTCCAGCGCCTGTGCCCGGTCGTTGGGATCGAAGTCGGGCAGCGAAGACATGCCGACGACTTCGCCGGTCTTGGCGTCGAGCACGATGCCGACGCCGGCAATCGCCTTGTAGCGCTGCAGGGCCTTCGACAATTCATCGCGCACGACATGCTGGACCCGCAGGTCGACCGAGAGATTGACGCCTTCCATGGGGCGTCGGTCGCTGGCAAATCCCAGATCCTGCAGCTCGCCGAGCCAGGCCTTGTCGACGGCAAGCTCCATGCCGGAGATGCCCTTGTTGTCAACATTCACCGAGCCGACAATGTGGCTGGCGGTCGGGCCGCCCGGGTAGAAGCGGCTGTTTTCCTCCAGAAAGCCGATCCCCGGAATGCCGAGATCGTGCAGACGCGTGCGCTGGCGCGGCGTCAGTTCACGCTTGAGCCAGATGAAGCCGGCATTGCTGGCAAGGCGGCGGCGCACCGCGTCGGTTCCCAGGTTCGGCAGAACGCTGGCGATGCCTTCAAGTGCCTCGTCCACATCCAGGATCTTGCGCGGCTCGGCGTAAAGCGAGGCCGTCTTGATATCGGTCGCCAGGATCTGACCGTTGCGGTCGACGAGATCGGGCCGCGAGGCGGCAACGCTGTCCTGCGCGGAAATATAGGAGGCCGTCTCCGCCTCTTCGCTCAGTCCGAGCATCACAAGCCGGCCGCCAATGGCGAGATAGACCAGCGAGAAAACCGCCATCGCCATATAGACGCGTGAGCGCACGGCACGCGTAGAGGGGCCGCGCGGAACATGCCGCTCGCCCACCGTGCGGCGCTGAAGGAAGGAGACGGGTTGATCGCTGTTTGACATCTCGGCCCCTATCTCACCACCGGCTGCGTCCCGGCGTAGCCGCCAAGCGACGACGCCCCGCCGATAGGTGCAAGCTGCATCGGCTTCACCGGCACATCCTCGATGCGGGTGATCTGCTCGACCTCCAGCGGCTGAAGGTTCAAGTGCTCGTTGTAGCGCTCGACCAGCTTCTGCAATCGGCTCGGATCGTTCAAAAGGCTCCATTCGGCGCGAAGCAGCTTGAGCTGTTCGCGCTCCTCGTCGATGCGCTGCTGGAGATTGGCAACACGCTCCGCCGCGCGCTCCGCATCGTGCTTCATGTCGTAGACCGTGGCGGCTGCAGCGAGCACGCCGATCACCAGGAAGACATTCAGATAGCGTGTCATTTCCCTATCCTTCCGCCTGCTCGAGTGAGGCAAGGCGCGGAACGCCGAGATTGTCCGGCATGTCGGATCGCGCCGGCGCATCGGTGCGCAAGCCCGCCCGCAGCCGCGCGGAGCGCGAACGCGGATTGTCGCGGATCTCGTCGTCCCCCGCCTCACGCGCGCCCTTGAACACAAGCTCGAAGGTCGGCGGTGGCACATCGGTTTCCGGCAGATGACGCGAGCCACCAGAACGGGTGCGGATGCGGTCGGCGAGGAAGCGCTTGACGATCCGATCCTCCAGGCTGTGGAAGGTCACGACAACCAGACGCCCGCCGGGCGCGAGAATTCGCTCGGCTGCCGCCAGCGCATCGACGATCTGCTCCAGCTCGCGGTTCACATACATGCGCAGCGCCTGGAAGGTGCGCGTCGCCGGATGGATCTGCTTGCCCTTGAACGATCGCCCGACAACCTTGTCGACAACCGCCGCCAGATCCGCCGTCCGCGTGAACGGGGCCTCGGCACGACGGTCGCAGATTGCGCGCGACACGGATGACGCCCGTTTTTCCTCGCCCAGAATGCCGATCACCCGCGTCAGGTCGCGCCGCGGCAGGAAATTGGCGACATCCGCGGCGGACAGGCCTTTTTGCTCCATGCGCATGTCGAGCGGCCCGTCGTTGCGAAACGAGAACCCGCGCTCCGCCTGATCGAGCTGCATCGAGGAGACGCCGAGATCGAGCACCACACCCTGAACGTCCGCAAGGCCGAGCGCGCGCACATGCGCGTCAAGGTCGGAAAACCGCCCTTCCACCAGATCAAGGCGTCCGTCGGCCTCAACCACCAGCGGCACCCCGCCGGCAATCGCATCGGGATCGCGGTCGACGGCAACGACCCTTGCGCCTGTGTCGAGGATCGCGCGGGAGTAGCCGCCGGCACCGAAGGTGCCATCGACGATCGTATCGCCGGGCTTCGCCGCCAGCGCGTCGAGCACTTCCGCCAGAAGCACCGGCACATGCGGTCGTTTCGTGATGCTGCCCGAAATGTCGGGTCGGGTTGCCGCAGCCATCATGCCGCACTCGCCGTCTTTGCCGATTGCTTGGCCAGCACGTCCATGGCGCGCTTCATGGCATCCGCGCGATGCGCCCGAAAACGCTCCGGCTCCCATATCTGAAACTTGTAGCCTTGCCCGACGAAGGTGACCTGATTGTCGAGACAGGCATAATGACGCTGCTCGTCGCTGAGCATCACCCGCCCGTCTCCATCGATCTTCAGGGTTTCGCTGGCGCCGTAAAAGGCCGTCGACAGGGCGTCGTGATCCTCGGTCAGCGTGGCAACGCCGAGCAGACGCTTCTCGATTTGGGCAACGAGCTGATTGCCGCCGGCATCGATCGCCGGATGATGCGGCGACGGAAAGCAGTAAAGGCCCTCGAAACCGTCGCGAACAAGCGCCTGACGAAAGGGCGCAGGGACGGAAACGCGCCCCTTGGCGTCGAGCCGATTGGTGTAATGCGACACGAAGCCGGCCATTCGTTCTCTCGCCCCACGATCGGGCATTCGATGCCCGACTCCAGCCAAACTCCCACTCACCGGACAAACGGATGACGTGCACCGCAGCGGATCCCGTTGCGGTCGGGACAACTCCCCGATCCGTTGTTAGCCTTTGACCCGTCGCTTCACTTCGAAACGGGATGATTTGGGATAGCATGGGACCTCATGGGCGTCAATGGAATCCAATGGTTTCAGCCCCCTCCCCACGGCGTGTGACGCACCGTAAAACAGTTATCCACGGTTAAGCTTAAGAATGAGTTGCGAAAAACAAAATGCCGCGTGCGGCGCACAAATCCGCAATTCCGGAGACAAGAACGCGATGCTGCGATGCAAAACGGTCCACAGATCGCGCCGGCGCTTTCGCAACCCATGACGTTTTCGGCGCGCGCGCCGACCCGCATCGCATCGAGCGGTCCGGGACGGAGTGGGCCGGGATGGCATGGGACGCTGTGGCCGCGCTTGCCGCGACGCGCCGGACGGACGATTGCTTGCAGGAAAGAGTGTCAGTCGGCCTCTAAGCCGGGTTCTGTATGGCGCGACGCAAGCGCCGCACGCGACGACCATTCATCTGGGACGTTCGTTGCCGAACGCCTCACGCAACCTACCCGGACGACTGGCCTGGAAACGGGCCGGAACCCGAAGGTCCCCCGTCGCCCCTATTCGGTTTTGCTCCCGGTGGGGTTTACCGTGCCGCTTCCGTTGCCGGTCGCGCGGTGGGCTCTTACCCCACCCTTTCACCCTTGCCGTGGCCTGGGCCATGGCGGTTTGCTTTCTGTGGCACTTTCCCTGGGGTCGCCCCCGCCGGGTGTTACCCGGCACCGTTTTTCCGTGGAGCCCGGACTTTCCTCCCCCGCGACGTTTCCGTGCTTGCGGGAGCGACCGTCCAGCCGACTGACCCGCGACACCTAGGGGTCGCCCGCGCGCCGGTCAAGCGACCGTTTCGCCGGCGGTTGCTTTTCAACCGCCCGCTGCTCGTCGAGCCCGGCCGCGACCGCCTCGGCACACGCTTCGGCATCCGCCCTCGTTGCAGCGGCAAAGCCGATCACCAACCCGCGTGTCGCCGCCTCCAGCGCATAGGCCGACAGCGCCGCAACGCCGAAACCCCGTGCGTTCACGGCAGCCGCGAGACGCCTGTCATCGACTTCCTGGTCAAGACGTGCGGCAAGCTGAACGCCGCCCGACGGATCGGCCACCTGCACCCGATTGCCCAATACGGCGCGCAAGGTCTCCGCCAGATACAGCCCGCGTTCACGATAAAGCGTGCGGATTCGCTTGAGGTGCGCGCGGTAGTGTCCGCCGTCGATGAAATCGGCGAGCGCTGCCTGCGGGATCGCCCCGGCATAAAGGCCTGCGGCGCGCTGCGCGGCGGCGAGCGGCCCGACCAAGTGTGGCGGCACAACCATATAGGCAAGCCGCAGACCGGGGATCATGCTCTTGGCGAAGGTCCCGAGATAGATCGCCTCCTCACCGCTCGAGAGCCCCTGAAGCGCGGCCACGGGCCGGCCTTCGAAGAGGAACTCGCTGTCGTAATCGTCTTCCAGCACCACCGCCCCGGTGCGGCGCGCGGTTTCCAGAAGCGCGAGACGACGCGGCAACGGCAGACGCGCGCCCATCGGATACTGGTGCGACGGCGTCACATAGATCAAACGCGGCGGGGGCGCATCCTGTCCGGTCATCGCCGCAATGTCGGCACCGTGGTCGTCAACCGGCAGTGGCGCGATGCGTAAGCCGGCGGCTGTGAAGGCGGCTCGGGCGCCGAGATAGCCCGGATCCTCCAGCCAGACCGTCTCGCCCGGATCGGTCAGGCAAGTGGACAGCAGCGACAGGCTGGCCTGGGTCGACGGCGTGATCAGGATCGTGTCGGCCTGCGCACGCACCCCGCGCTCCGCCGCAAGGTAGCGCGCCAGAACCTCCTTCAGGACCGTGAGCCCCGAGGGTTGATCATAAAAGAGCCCGGTCGCCGGGATCGTCCGCGCGGCACGGCGCAGACATCGGCCCCATGCGTCGCGCGGAAAACAGCCGAGCGCCGGCGTGCCGGGTTGAAGCCGGCCGTTCGCCCCCTTGGCGGTCGCCGCCCAGGGACTGGAGGCGAAGAGAACACCGCGCTTCGAAAGCGCCGGACTTTGCACGCGCGCACCGTTGCGGGGCGGCGCCGGCGACGAGGGAAGCGTGTCGGCGATCCGGGGCGCTGCGCCCGAGCGCACCGTCACAACCCCTTCCGCGGCAAGCAATTCGTAGGCCGCCGTCACCGTGTTGCGCGAAACCTCGAGCGCAGCGGCGAGCCGGCGGCTCGACGGCAGCTTTCCACCCGGCGGCAAACGCCCGTCGCCGATCGCCGCGCGCAATCCCCGATAGATCTGCTCCGACAGGGGAACGGCGCTGTCGCGCGACAGGTACAGACCCGCAGTCTCCATGAACCGGCACTTCCAAAATATTAAAACTGGAACTTTTCAGGAGCCACTTTAATGACACACTCCGCCTGCCCACGCAAAGGCGATGACCGGAAAGGATCAGGGAAAGACATCATGAACGAGACACCGACACCCGCAGCTTCCGCAGCGCAGCCCCCGTCACATGCGAGAGTTCGCGCCCGCAAGCGCGCGGTCTTTCTGGAGGCCGATGCATGGGCCGTGCTGGACCAGGCCGCCGTGTCGCATGTCGGCTTCATCGACAATGCGCGCCCGATGGTGATCCCGATGATCCATGCGCGCATCGGCGACACGCTCTATCTGCACGGAGCCAAGGCAACCCGCATCGTCAAGCGACTGGGCGCGAGCGTTCCGGTCTGTCTGACGGCGACCGTGCTCGACGGTCTGGTTCTGGCGCGTTCGGCCTTTCACCACTCCATGAACTACCGCTGCGTCGTGGTCCACGGCATGGCGCGGGCCGTAGCCGACGCGCGGGAAAAGCATGACGCGCTGGTCGCCCTGACCGACCACCTTCTGCCGGGTCGCTGGGACGAGGTGCGGGAAATGAGCGACAAGGAAGAGCACGCAACCGGCGTGATCGCCCTCGACGTGGAGCACATGACGATGAAGCGGCGCGAGGGCCCGCCCGTCGATGACGCGGATGATTACGCGTTGCCGATCTGGGCCGGTGTGGTGGACATTGCCGAACGGGTTGGGGCGGTGCACCCTGACGCGGCGCTTGACGCATGCGTGCCAAGACCCGCGTCGCTCGACGCCTTCATGGATGCACGCGGCGAACCGGCCAAAGTTCGGGGGGACGAAACCTGATGTATACGATCGAAGCGAGCCGGATCACGGACCGCGCGGTTCTGGTCGAGGCTATCGGCGGGATCCGGCTGGCCGCCGTGTTCACCGGCGAGCACGGCCTCAATTGCACGCAGGTGCCGATGGTCGTCGACGAGGCGGCCTCCGGCGGCCTTCGGTTGCGCGGCCATGTCGCCCGCGCCAACCCGCACTGGCGGGCTATCGGCAGCGGAACCCCGGCGATTGCGCTCTTCCAGGGACCGCATGCCTATGTGTCGCCCGGCTGGTACGAAACCAAACGGGAGACCGGCAAGGCGGTTCCCACCTGGGCCTATATCGCCGTGGAGGCGCGCGGACGGCTCACCACCATCGACGATCCGTCGGAGCTGCGGGCGATGCTCGACGCCCTCACCGATCAGAACGAGGCCGGCCAACCAGCGCCCTGGACGGTGGCCGACGCACCGGCGGATTATATCGAGCGAATGATGCGCGGAATCGTCGGCATCGAGATGCAGGTGGAGGCGCTCGACGGGGTCTGGAAGCTCAACCAGGCCAAGAGCGCCGGCGATCGGGCCGGCACCGCACGCGGACTTTCGGAAGCATCACGGGAGGAGGCCCGCGCCTTGGCACGTCTTGTCCCGACGGATCCGCCCGACAGGTGATTCCGCTTAGCTGTCGAGCAGGCGCTTGACCTTGGTGCAGTACCGGCGGCTGACCGGGTTCATGCGCTTGGCGTAGTGGCCGGCGTTGTAGCGCAGGATCGTGCCGCAAAGATCGCCACCGGCGCGCTTGTGGGCACCCGCCAGATAGCTCATGCCGTATTTGATGTTGGTCTTGGGATCGTAGAGCGCGCCGGACTTGCCGCGAAAACCTTCGCCGCGGGCCGTCCTTGGCTTGATCTGCATCAGCCCGATCTCGCCATGCCGGCCGCGCGCCTTCGCATTGTAGTTGCTTTCGACTCGCACGATGGCATGGGCAAGGTCTGCCGGGATGCCATGTTTTTTTGCCTCGGAACGGATCATCGCATCGTATTTCTGCGCCTTCGCACCGGCTTCCAGGATCGCCGGATTGACCGTCGTCGTGGACACTGCCGAAGATTGGCAGGCGCCGGCGGCGAGCCCGAGGAAAAGCGCTGCGATGAGTTTCGTGCGGTTTGCAATCGTCATGTACCCGACCTTCAAGAGCATTCGTCGTCGTTGTGAGGGCGGGGGTATGACGGCGGGGTGCGACCAAAATCCGGCGGCAGAATTCACGAAATGTTACGCAGAAATTGACGAAATTGCGTGAAAAACTGCCGCTATTCGACTCTGTGGCGACAATCCGGCACGAACTTCACGACAACGCGGCAACGGCTTGTCCGCTCTTTGCCGCGCCTCGGCTCACGCCGAAGCGGGACGGTTCTGCAACAGTCTGTGAAGCGTCGTGATGGTCGACATGTCGGCGATGCCATCCACCCGCTCAGGACGGAAATGACGCTGGAACGCGGTCACCGCCAGGCACGTTGCCCTGTCGTAATTGCCGTCGATGGCAACCTCATAGCCGAAGAGCGCCAGCATCGATTGCAACGCCTCCACCGGCTGACCGCTGTCGCCTTCCTGAAAGAAGCGGCCGCCGGAAATCGGCTCCGGCTCCAGCCACTGGCCAACGCCGGCGCGCGCGAGAACATCCCAGGGAAACAGCTCGCCGGGATCCTCCTTGCGCGCCGGCGCGACGTCGGAATGCGCCAGGATGCGGTGTGCCGGGATGCGGTGCCTCCGGCATATGTCGAGGCCGAGTGCCGCCACCATCTGGATCTGCGCCGGCGGAAACGGCCGATAGCCGTTTTCGTGGCCGGGATTGACGATCTCGATGCCGATCGAGCGAGCGTTGATGTCGCGCGCGCCCTGCCAGAAGGAGACGCCGGCATGCCAGGCCCGCCGCGCTTCCGGCACGAGTTGGTGCAACGTGCCGTCCTCTTCGACGACATAGTGCGCCGAGACCTCGGCGCGCGGGTCGCACAACCGTCCGATGGCCTCCTGCGCGCCGGTCATGCCGGTGTAATGCAGGATCAGCATGTCGACCGCGACGCCTTCGGCGCGCGCGTTGTGGTTCGGCGAGGGGCGCAGCCGCGCGGGAAGGGTCGTGTCCGTCTTCAGGCTCATGTGCGTTCCGAAACGAGGTGTTGTCCGCGCCGCGATAGCGCCGGACGCCGACGCTGTCCAGCGGGGCATGAAGGATTACAGGCCGCGCTCGGCGGCGATCTTGGCATAGGCGCCGTTCAGCGCCGCCAGACGGTCGCTGGCGATGCGCACGAATTCCTCCGGAACGCCGCGCGCCACCAGCCGGTCGGGATGGGTTTCGGTGACAAGCTTGCGATAGTGACGCTTGATCTCCGCATCGGACGCCTCCGGAGCGATGCCGAGCATGACGTAAGGATCCGCGCCGTCGCGCGTGTGGCGGGCGAGGATCTGGTCGAAGGCACGCCCGTCCAGCCCGAAGATCTCGGCGACCCGCCGCAGATAGGCCACCTCGTGCTCATGCACCACGCCATCGGCCTTGGCGATGTGAAACAGCACATCGAGTATGTCGATGCGAATATCGGATTCTTCGGGAAAGAGCGCCGCCAGGCGCTCCGCATAGGTTTCGAACCCGGCCACATCCTGTTTGGCGAGGTTGAACAGCCGCGCGACATTGCGCTCCTCGCCCTCGGGAATGTCGAAGACGTCGAGGAAGGCGATTTCCTCCTCGCCGGTGACGACGCCATCCGCCTTGGCCATCTTGGCGGAGAGCGCGATCATTGCAACGGTAAAGGCGACGGAGCGGTCCTCGCGCCCGTCCCCGGCCGTGACGATGAACTGCACGATGCGATCGACGACATGAATGCCGCCGGCACCGATCTGGGCAGCGACCGCGCTGATACGGGACCAGATGCTCACGACGGCCCGCCCCTACTCACTCGGATGCGCGGCGAGCGCGCGCCGGCGACCGGCCGGCGCAGTCGCGCCGTGATCCATGGAATACGGCGCAGGTCCAGCCGGATTGTCACGTCGCTTCATGAAGATTGCCCCGACTCGCGATTTGGCGTTCTTCCTGCCTGATAGCACAGCTTCACGCTTGGGTTGAGACCCGCCGGAACCGTTCTTCAGGATGGCCCCGGTGCCGGCATCGCCCCGGTCATCGCGCCGGCATCCACGATCCGGTCGAATGTCGCCGCGTCGACATGGCCCAGCGCCAACGCCGCCTCGCGCAAGGTGGTGCCCTCGTGATGGGCGTGATGGGCGATTTCCGCCGCCTTGTCGTAGCCGATCTCGGGTGTCAGCGCCGTCACGAGCATCAACGAGCGCGACACGGTTTCCTCGAGACGCGCGGCATTGGCATCCGTTCCGGCAATCGCAAATTTGGTGAAATGCTCCATCCCGTCGGCAAGCAGCCGGCTGGCGGTAATCACATTGTAGCCGATCAGCGGCTTGTAGACGTTCATCTCCAGCAGCCCGCCGGCGCCGGCCATGCCGGTTGCGGCATCCAGCCCGCAGACCTCCAGCGTGAGCATCGCCAGCGCCTCGCACTGGGTCGGATTGACCTTGCCCGGCATGATCGACGATCCCGGCTCGTTTTCCGGCAGCAGCAATTCGGCAAAGCCCGCGCGCGGGCCGCAGGACAGGAGACGAATGTCATTGGCAATCTTGTGAAGCGAGACGGCCAGCGTGCGCAGTACCCCCGAGGCCATGACCATGGCGTCATGTGCGCCCATCACCGTGAACTTGTTGGCCGATGCACGAAGCGGCAGGCCGGTTTGCCGCGCCAGATCCTCTGCAACCATCGAGTCGAAACCGTCCGGCGCGTTCAGGCCGGTCCCGATCGCCGTCCCGCCGATGGCGAGCGGCATCAGCCCGTCGCGGGCGAAGTCGAGCCGCAACAGATTGTCGTCGAGCATCCCGGCATAGCCGGCAAACTCCTGTCCCAGCGTCATCGGCACGGCGTCCTGCATGTGCGTGCGGCCGATCTTGACGAGCCCCGCCCAGCCGTCGGCCTTGTCGCGGAGGCTGTCGCGCAGGAGGCGGACCGCCGGGATCACCCGCGTCTCGATCATTGTCGCCGCCGCAAGATTGAGCGCCGTCGGCACAACGTCGTTGGAGGATTGCGAGCGGTTGACGTGGTCGTTGGGATGAACCGGATCCTTGGTTCCGAGCGTGCCGCCGGCCATCTCGATCCCCCGGTTGGCGATCACCTCGTTGACGTTCATGTTGGCCTGGGTGCCGGAGCCGGTCATCCACACGCTCAAGGGAAACTCGCCGTCATGGCGGCCGTCGACGATTTCCTCTGCCGCGGCGGCGATCAACCGCGCCTGCTCATCGTCCAGCGTTCCAAGGCGCACATTCGCACGCGCGGCAGCCGCCTTGATCCGCGCAAGCGCATGGATGATCTCGATGGGAAAGCCCTCGCGCCCGATCGCGAAATTATGCCGGGCACGTTCCGTCTGCGCACCCCAGTATCGGTTGGCAGGCACCTCGACGGCGCCCATGGAATCCGTCTCCCGGCGGCTCGGTTCCGTGTTCATCGCGATCTCCTTGCTGTGTGTTGCGGTGGCGCCGGCTCAAAAACAAACGTGAAACGCGCCAGCGGGTCTCTGGTTCGATTCAGTGTCTGGAAACTTCCCCCTGTCATAGTTCCGCAGGTTCGCAGTGACCTCCCGTCCGGGGGAGACAGGATGAAAGACGTGCGGAATTTCAGGAAGCTGGCGGGAGTTTTCGCCGGATTTATGATCGTGGTGGCCTTTGCGGGCGCAATCCATGGCGCAAACCTCTGGTTTTCCCACTCCCTCTACGCCCGCGACGCGATGGATGCGGCAAGGCGCTTCGACCGCGAACTCCAGGACTATATCAAGACCGCCGGAGGCAGCCAGGCGGAGGAATCGGCGGCCAGCACAGGCCTTCGCTCATCCATCGACACCTGGGATACCACGGCCGCCGGGGACGCTAAGCCCTATTTCGCACCCGCGAAGCTTGAATTCCTGATCGACGAATTCATACGCCATCTCCATACGCATGACGACATGCAAGTGGAATCCTTGGTCTGGTTCGGCAGCGGCGGTGCGAGAGACGCCCTCGACCACCGTCGGGAGGGAGCCCTCCCGCTTGGCGTTACCGGGAGCGAAACCACGCCGGCGCCGAATATCGTTCCGCTGCTGAAAGAGACGCTGGCAACGCGAACGCCGGCAATCAGCATCGCCGACAATCTGATCGGCCCACCGAGCGACCCGAGCCTGATCGCGCTGCCGATTCTCAACGGGCCGAATGTCGCCGGCGCGCTTGTGCTTGTTCACGATCAGGCGAGGACCGGGGTCTTCCTGACGGAATTCCTTCGGTTGGGACTGGCAATCATGATTGCGCTTTGCGCCACCGCGATGCTGCTTGCCAGTTTCTTCGTCTGGGTGCGTTTCCGCGACCGTTTGAAGGACAGCCAGACGATCCAGTTTCTCGCCCATCACGATGCGCTCACGAGCCTGCCCAACCGAACGGTCTTCGCCACCAAACTCAACGAGGCCCTGCGCCTTGCCCATGCCAAGGCAACCAACATCGCCGTGATGCTGATCGACGTCGACAAATTCAAGCAGATCAACGACACGCACGGGCATGCTGTCGGCGATCTGTTCCTGCAGGTCATCGCGGACCGCCTGCGCTCCGTTTTCGGAAATCATGTCGTCGCACGGCTGTCGGGCGATGAATTCGCGGTGCTGATCGCCGTCGACACCGACCGCAAGGCACTGACGCGCCTCGCCGCCACCATGATTGAGGCCACCCGTACTCCGACCCGCATCAGCGGAAAGGACCTGCAGATCTCGCTCTCGATCGGCGTCGCACAGGCCCGCGAGGCAACCTGGCGGGCCTCCCGTCTGCTTCACTGCGCGGACCTCGCCCTCTACCGGGCCAAGCACTCCGGCCGCTCGACATTCAAGTGGTACTCGCCGGATATGGACGCGGAAGCGCAACAGCGCAAGGAACTCGAGGGCGATCTGCGCAAGGCGCTCAAACAGGACGAGTTCCGCCTGCTCTATCAGCCGCAGTTCACCTTGTCCGACCTGCGGCTGTGCGGCTACGAAACGCTGCTGCGCTGGGAGCATCCCGAAAAGGGCACCATCTCGCCGACGGTTTTCATCCCGATCGCGGAAGAAGCGGGCCTGATCGAGGAAATCGGGTCCTGGGTGCTGCAGCGGGCCTGTATGGAAGCCGCCGCCTGGACGGATTCCTCCCTGACGATTGCGGTCAATGTGTCCCCCGCGCAATTCAGTCCGGGAAAGACGGAAGACCGTGTCGCCCTTGCGCTCGAGGCCAGCGGGCTCGACCCCGGTCGTCTGGAGATCGAGATCACCGAAAGCCTGCTGATCTCCGATACCGAAGCGGTGGTGAAGACGCTGACCCATGTGCGGGAAATGGGCGTTTCGATTGCCATGGACGACTTCGGCACGGGATTTTCCAGCTTGAGCTACCTGTCGCGCTTCCCCTTCGACACAATCAAGATCGACCGCTCCTTCGTTGCAACGCTCGGCAAGAGCCGCACGACCGATGCCGTTGTTGCCTCGATCGTCGGTCTTGGCCGGTCGCTCGGGGTCATCATTACCGCAGAAGGCATCGAGAACGAGCACCAGGTCACGCTGCTGCGTGCCACCGGATGCGACAAGGTTCAAGGCTTCCTGTTCGGGCGTCCGATGGATCTCACCGAAAACGATCCAGCCACCGCGCAGGCGCGCCGGCCGGAGCAGGAAACCGTTTCCGGCACGTTGCTGGAACTGGAGCTGGAGCTGGAAGACGACGAACGCGAGATGGCGGATCAGGACACGAGACCCGTGACAACCCAGGTCGCCTGATCGCGCACCGACGGCGGCCGACCTACATGGCGGCGGCCGCGCGCGCGGCCTGGTCGTAGTGGCCGGACACGGACCGCAGCATCGCGGCAAGACGCGACAGCTCGACCTCATCCATTCCCAGATCCTTGACCGGCCCGACCAGAAGCGCCTCACGCAACTGCCGGTACTCCATGCAGATCGCCTCGCCCTCCGACGTGATCGCAACGGTCTTTTCCTTGCCGCGGCGACCGGTCTCGACAAGCCCGGCCGTTTGCAGCTTTTTCAGCGCATAGGTAACGGTATGCGTGTCCTCGATGTTGAGCACCAGACAGATGTCCGCCAACGATTTCGGCCGCCCGCGGTGATTGACCGAATGCAGCACGAGCGTGTCGAGCGGGCTCATGCCGGGCGCGCCGGCGGCGGACATGCAGCGCACCATCCAGCGGTGGTAGGCATTGACCATCATGGTCATCGCAAATTCGACTTCGGAAAGCGCGGGCATCGCGCCGGACGCGAGGTGGGCGGCGGACACCACCGGCCCGACAGTGCGACTCGGGCCATCGGCGGTTGGGAGCGGATCTGACATCAAGCATCGACCTCGATAGCGACGGGCCGACAGGCTACGGCAGGAGACGCCGCAAGGGCAACCGGCGATCAGGTCGCCGGCACGGGAAACCGTCCGGGCGCCAATCCGGCGTGGAACCAATTGACGAAACTGACAATGGAATAGACGGGCAGTCCCGTGACCTCCGCGATATCGGCCGCATAGGGTGCCATGTTGGTGCATTCCAGCACGATCGCGCCCACCTCCGGATGCCGTCCGACCAGCTCGCGTGCGGCAAGCACATTGTCGGCGCGCGCCGCCTCCACGTCGAAATCGGGCGCATTGTCCAGAATCGCGCGGGTGAAGACGCGGCCCGCTTCCGTCCCGCCGACCGGCGTGTCGCGCGCGCAGCCGGCGGCATCCAGATGCGCGCCCGTCAGCGCCGACGAGGAGATGGTGAGAATGCCGCACCGCCGGCCCGGCGGCAATAGCCGGTCGACGAAGGGCACCTGCATCAGCGAGGACGCGGCGACCGGCACGCCGAGCGCCGCCTTCAGATCATCCTGAAACAGCGACAGCAACCCGCAGGACGTGGTAATGCCGCCGACCCCTTCCCGCACGAGCGCGCGACCGGCGGTCACAAAGGCGTCGAACAGGCCCTCCGCTTGTTCCTCGACCACCCGTGTCGGCGAAGCCTGAGGCACGACGGCATAGCGCACGGGAAACGGGAAACTCTCCGGGTTGCCGATGTCACCGGGGATGCGCGGAAACCGCGTGTCGAGCATCAAGATACCGACAGCGGGTCGCAGGGTCTGGCATGTGGGGACGGTCATTCACAAATCCATCGGCAGGCCGGGCGACGTGGCCCGACCACGCACTGTCTTGAAGACGACACAAGAAAACGGCGCAACACGCGCCAGGTCAAGCACCCGACAATTCGAACGGCTGTCCCCTAAACAACAAAAGGACTGCAAACGGACAAATACACACCTCCTGAAATATACGAATAAGTTATCGACAAATTATTGACACGGGACCCGTCGAAAAGGACACTGTGCTGGACATGCGCAAGGGGGACTGCGTGAACCACAAGCACTGCAAAGTGTCCGTTATCGGAGCGGGGATCGTCGGCGTCGCCACGGCGATCTGGCTTGCACGCGACGGGCACGAGGTGACCCTGGTCGATCGGCTCGCGCCCGGCGAGGCAACCTCCCACGGAAACGGCGGCGTGCTTGCTTCCTGCGCTGTGGTGCCGGTCACGGTGCCGGGCCTTGCGGCCAAGGCCCCGCGCATGCTCCTCGACCGTCAAAGCCCGCTGTTCCTGCGCTGGTCCTATCTTCCGAAACTTCTTCCCTGGCTGGCGAAATACCTCTCCCACTGCACGGAAGCAGAAACAGCCCGCATCGCCACCGCGCTTCTGCCCGTGATCGGCGACAGCCTCGAACAACATCAGGCGCTCGCGGCGGGAACCGGCGCGGAACGCTGGCTGCGCGCAAGCGACTACCTCTATGTGTACCGCGACCGCGCCGCCTTCGAGGCCGACGGTTTCGCCTGGTCGCTGCGCCGCGACGCCGGCTTTCGCTGGGACATCCTGGAAGACCGCGAACTTCGGGACTACGAACCGCTGATCGGTCCGGACAACCGCTTCGCCGTCAAACTTCCCGACCACGGCGTGATCAGCGACCCCGGCCGATACGTCAAGGACCTCGCCACCCACTTCGAAAGCCTGGGCGGGCGCGTCCTGCGCGCCGACGTTCGCGGTTTCCGCTTCGGGGACGGTCGCCTGGCGGCCCTTGAGACCGATGCCGGCGCCATCGACTGCGGGCGGGCCGTGCTCGCCGCCGGCGTCTGGTCGAAGGATCTCGGCCGCCAGCTCGGCATCGATGTACCGATGGAAAGCGAACGCGGATATCATCTGGAACTCGAGGCGCCCGATGCCTACCCTTGCGCGCCGCTGATGATGACCGCGGGAAAATTCGTCGCCACACCGCTGGACGGGCGCATCCGCCTTGCCGGCATCGTCGAGTTCGGCGGACGGGACGCCGGGCCGAGCGATGCCCCATTCAAGGTGCTGGAAACCCAGGCCCGGCGCGCAATGCCGACGCTGAAATGGACCGCGCTCACACGCTGGATGGGCCATCGTCCGGCACCGGCCGATTCCATTCCGCTCATCGGTCCCTCCCCGCGCCACAAGGACGTGCTGATGGCCTTCGGACACCACCATGTCGGTCTGACGGGCGGCCCGCGCAGCGGACGGCTGATCGCCGATCTCGTTGCCGGTCGCACGCCGAACATCGACATGGCCCCCTATTCGCCGGGACGCTTCGCCGTCTAGAGTGAATGCACGCGCGGCATCAGACCGCGACACCACAAGATCCGGCGTGAAGCCGGGAAACCAGAGACGGAATTCGCGCAACGCACACCGGCGAGGCGCGCAAAACCGGAGGAGAAACAGAGAATGAAGACACTCATCAAGTCCACCGCCCTTGCCTCGACCGCATTGATCGCGGTCGCCTTTGCCGCGCCGGCAGCGGCGGAAAAGTGGGACATGCCGCTGGCCTACTCGGCCTCCAACTTCCACTCCGAGAACGCAGCGGTCTTCGCCGCCTGCGTCACCGAGGGCACCGGCGGCGACATCGAGATCGTCACCCATCCGGGCGGCTCGCTGTTCGGCGGCGCGGAAATCAAGCGCGCGGTCCAGACCGGCCAGGTGCAGATCGGCGAGCGCCTGCTGTCGGCCCATGCCAATGAGGATCCGCTGTTCGGCATCGACAGCATTCCCTTCCTCGCAACCTCCTTCGACGATTCCGTCAAGCTGTGGTCGGCGGCGGAAGACGCCGTCGGCGCCGCGCTGGAAGAGCAGAACCTGGTGATGCTCTACACCGTGCCGTGGCCGCCCCAGGGCATGTATTTCAACAAGCCGGTGGACTCGGTCGCCGACATGGAAGGCCTGAAGTTCCGCGCCTACAACGCCGCGACCGCCAAGCTCGCCGAACTGACCGGCATGCTGCCCGTCCAGATCGAGGCGGCGGAAGTGTCGCAGGCCTTCGCCACCGGCGTCGCGGAATCCATGGTCTCCTCCGGCGCCACCGGCTACGATCGCAAGCTTTGGGAAAACGTCTCGCATTTCTACGCGGTCGACGCCTGGCTGCCGCGCAACGCCGTGATGGTCAACAAGGACGCCTGGGACGGCCTGTCCGATGACAACAAGGAAGTCGTCCGCGGCTGTGCCGCAACCGCCGAGGCGGAAGGCCTCGACAAGGCCAAGGCCTACACCACTTTCACGCTGGAAGGCCTCGCCGAAAACGGCATGACGGTTGGCGATCCGAGCGACAAGCTCAAGGCGGATCTCGCCGAGATCGGCGAGACGATGACGGCCGAGTGGCTTGAATCGGCCGGCGACAAGGGCAAGACCATCGTCGATGCCTACAAGGCGATGTAAGCGGAGCGACGTGATCCGGCGGCCGCGAGCACGTCCTTGCGGTCGCCGTTCCCTTGCGCCCGGCACCGGCCCGACCGCCGGCCTGCCGCCGAACCATCGGACGGACCCATGACAGCTCTCGGACGCGGATTGCGCCGGTTCCTGGACGGACTGTATCTGCTTGGCGGCGCTCTGGCCGCTCTCAGCCTCGTCACGATTCTCGCAATCATCATGGGCCAGATGGTCGCGCGCTGGACCGGGCTGACCTTTCCCGGCGCGACGAGCTACGCCGGCTACGCCATGGCCGCGGCCTCCTTCTTCGCCTTCGCCCATGCGCTCAATCACGGTGCCCACATCCGCGTCAGCATCCTGCTGAACGCGCTCGGGACCCGGCGCCGCTGGCTGGAGATCTGGTGTTTCGCCATCGGCACGGCGCTTGCCTGGTTCGTCGCCCGCTACGCGATCAAGGCGACCTACTGGTCGTGGAAATTCAACGACCTCAGCCAGGGACAGGATGCGACCCCCTTGTGGATCCCGCAGACCGCCATGGCGATCGGTGCCGTTCTGCTCGCCATCGCGATGACGGACCACTTCGTCCGCGTCCTGTTCCTCGGCAACGCGGGCATCAAGTCCGACACCGCCGAACAAAGCCACGGAGAGTGACGGCCATGGAATCCTTCGCTCCCGTCATTCTCTTTCTCTTCGTCCTGTTCCTGCTGCTCGGCACCGGCGTGTGGGTCGGCCTCGCGCTCGTCGGCGTCGCCTTCGTGGGTGTGGAACTCTTCACCTCGCGCCCGGCGGGCGATGCCATGATCACCGTGATCTGGGCCTCGTCGTCGTCCTGGACCCTGACCGCACTGCCGCTCTTCATCTGGATGGGCGAGATTCTTTATCGAACCCGCCTGTCGGAGGACATGTTCCGCGGCCTGTCGCCCTTCATGGCCAAGTTGCCGGGCGGGCTTGTGCACACCAACATCGTCGGCTGCACGGTGTTCGCCGCCGTCTCCGGCTCTTCGGCGGCGACGCTGACGACCGTCGGCAAGATGTCGATCCCCGAGCTCAGGCGACGCAATTATCCCGAACACATGGTGATCGGCACGCTCGCGGGTGCGGCGACCCTCGGACTGATGATCCCGCCATCGCTGATCCTCATCGTCTATGGGGTGACCATCAACGAATCCATCACCAAGCTGTTCATGGCCGGCGTTCTGCCGGGACTGGTGCTGGCCAGTATGTTCATGGGCTATGTGGCGATCTACGCGAAGCTGTCGAAAAACTACAAGCCGGATCCCGAACCGCCCATGACCTTCATGGAAAAAATCCGCAACGCCCGCTTCCTGATCCCGGTGATGATGCTGATCCTCGTGGTCATCGGCTCGATGTATGCGGGCTTCGCCACCGCGACGGAGGCCGCCGCCATCGGCGTCATAGGAGCGCTCACCCTCGCCGCCTGGCAGGGATCGCTCAACTGGTCGACCTTCATCGACAGTCTGATGGGCGCGACCCGGACCTCCGCGATGATCGCACTGATCCTCGCGGGTGCGGCCTTCCTGACGCTGTCGATGGGCTTCACCGGTCTGCCGAGGGCGATTGCGGAATTCATCGCGTCGATGGAGCTGTCGCGCTTCGAGCTCCTGATGGCGCTTCTCGTCTTCTACATCGTCATCGGCTGCTTTCTCGACGGCATCTCCGCCGTGGTGCTGACGATGGCGGTGGTCGAACCCATGGTGCGCGCGGCCGGCATCGACATGATCTGGTTCGGCATCTTCGTCGTGATCGTCGTGGAAATGGCGCAGATCACGCCGCCCATCGGCTTCAACCTGTTCGTGCTTCAGGGCATCACCCGGCACGAGATGGGTTATATCTCGAAGGCGGCGCTTCCGATGTTCGCGATCATGGTGGCGATGGTCTTTGTCCTGATCGCCGTCCCAGAGCTCGCGACCTGGCTGCCGGAGAACATGCGCAACCGACCGTGACCGGCCCGCAATGACGGGTCGCACCGCATTGAAAACGCCCCGCGTCTCACCGCAAGCGGGGCGTTTTCATTTCCGGGCAGAACCTGAAAATCAATCGACCGGCGTTTTTCGTTGACATTCTATCGATAAATTATTGGAATGCAGGTGAGACATCGCTCGACGGGGCGCAGCCATGCAGGCACGCTGCCCATGCCGCCGAGCCAGAGACAAGACCGGGAGAGACACATGACGAGCGCGAAGTGGGATTTCTGGATCGACCGCGGCGGCACTTTCACCGATATCGTGGCGCGCACGCCCGACGGCGAGATCAGGGCCCACAAGGTGCTGTCGGAAAACCCGGAAGCCTATCGCGACGCCGCCATCCAGGGCATCCGCGACCTGATGGAGATCGCACCGGGCGAGCGCGTCCCGGCCGAGAAAATCGCCGCGGTCAAGATGGGCACCACCGTTGCCACCAATGCGCTTCTGGAGCGCAAGGGCGACCGCACGCTGCTGGTCACGACAAAGGGTTTCCGCGATGCCCTTGAGATCGGTTATCAGGCGCGGCCCGACATTTTCGCCAAGGAAATCATCAAGCCGGAACTGCTTTACGAGCGCGTCGTCGAGGTCGATGAGCGCGTGCGCGCTGACGGCACGGTCGAGGCCGAGCCGGATCTCGCTGCCGTGAAAAAGGACCTTGAGGCCGCCTTCGACACCGGCATCCGCTCGCTCGCGATCGTCTTCATGCATGCCTATGCCTTCCCCGAACACGAGCGCCGCGTGGCCGAGGTCGCGCGCACGATGGGCTTCACCCAGGTTTCCGTCAGCCATGAGGTTTCGCCCTTGATGAAACTGGTCGGGCGCGGCGACACCACCGTGGTCGATGCCTATCTCTCGCCGATCCTGCGCCGCTACGTGGAGCAGGTCGCGAGCGAGCTGCAGATCGAGGGCACCGACTGCCGCTTGATGTTCATGCAGTCGTCGGGCGGACTGACGGCGGCCGACCTCTTTCAGGGCAAGGATGCGATCCTCTCCGGCCCCGCCGGTGGCGTCGTCGGCGCGGTTGAAACCTCGAAGATGGCCGGTTTCGATTCGGTGATCGGCTTCGACATGGGCGGCACCTCGACCGACGTCTCCCACTTCAACGGCGAATACGAGCGCGCCTTCGAGACGGAAGTCGCCGGCGTGCGCATGCGCGCGCCGATGATGATGATCCACACGGTCGCGGCCGGCGGTGGCTCTATCCTCCACTACAAGGACGGCCGCTTCCAGGTCGGCCCGGACTCGGCCGGCGCCAACCCCGGTCCCGCCTGCTACCGGCGCGGCGGCCAGCTCGCCGTCACCGACGCCAACGTGATGGTCGGCAAGCTGCGTCCGGATTTCTTCCCCAGGATCTTCGGACCGGGCCGCGACGAGCCGCTGGACCGCGATGCGGTGGTGGAGAAATTCAAGGCGATGGCCGCAGAAATCAGCGATGGGCGCACCGCCGAGGAGGTCGCGGAAGGCTTCCTCAAGATCGCCGTTGAGAACATGGCCAACGCCATCAAGAAGATTTCCGTCCAGCGCGGCTATGACGTGACCGACTATGCGCTGACCTGTTTCGGCGGCGCCGGCGGCCAGCACGCCTGCTCTGTCGCCGACAGCCTCGGCATGACCACCGTGATCGTGCATCCGCTGTCGGGCATTCTCTCCGCCTATGGCATGGGGCTTGCCGACATTCGCGCCACCCGCCAGCAGGCCGTCGTGCGTCGTCTGGAAGACAGCGCGCTCGCCGATCTCGCCACGCTCGCGGGCAAGCTTCGCGACGAAACGCGCAAGGAAGTCGCCTCCCAGGGCGTGCCGGATGGCGAAATCTTCGACCTGCCGCGCGCCCTGTTGCGCTACGAGGGCACCGACACGCCGATTGCCGTCGCTTACGCGGAGAACGACATCGATGCCATGGTCGTGTCCTTCGCCGACGCCCACCGCGCCCAGTTCGGCTTCGTCTATGACGACAAGCCGATCGTCGTGGAGGCGCTTGAAATGGAGACCGTCGGCGGCGGCTCCGGCATCGCGGAAGACGACGCCCCCGTATCCGAGGGAACCGCGACGCCGGCCGAAACCGGCAAGGTCTTTGCCGATGGCGAATGGCATGAGGCCGGTGTCTTCACCCGCTCCGATCTGAAGCGCGGTTATCGGCTCAAGGGGCCGGCGCTGATCGTCGAGCCGCATCAAACGGTCGTGGTCGAACCGGGCTGGGAAGCGGAAATCACCGCCAAGGACCATGTCGTCCTCACGCGGGTCGAGGCGCTCGCCCGCGTCGAGGCCATCGGCACCAAGGCCGATCCGGTGATGCTCGAGGTCTTCAACAACCTCTTCATGTCGATCGCCGAACAGATGGGCGTGACGCTGCAAAACACCGCCTATTCGGTCAACGTCAAGGAGCGGCTCGACTTCTCCTGTGCGGTGTTCGACGCCTCCGGCGCACTGGTCGCAAACGCGCCCCACATGCCGGTGCACCTGGGCTCCATGGACCGCTCGGTCGAAACGGTGATCAAGCTCAACGAAGGCAAGATCCGTCCCGGCGACGTTTTCGCGCTGAACGCGCCCTACAACGGCGGCACCCACCTGCCCGACATTACCGTCGTCTCGCCCGTCTTCGATGACGAGGGCAAGGAGATCCTGTTCTGGGCCGCCTCGCGCGGCCACCACGCCGATGTCGGCGGATCGGCGCCCGGCTCCATGACCCCGCTCGCCACCACGGTGGACGAGGAAGGCGTTCTCATCGACAATTTCAAGCTCGTCGATCAGGGCCGTTTCCGCGAGGAGGCGCTTGTCGAGCTCCTTACCGATCATCCGTGGCCGGTTCGCAACGTCACCCAGAATGTCGCCGACCTGAAGGCGCAGATCGCCGCCAACGAAAAGGGCGTGAAGGAACTGCGCAAGATGGTCGCCCACTTCGGCCTCGACGTCGTGCAGGCCTATATGGGCCATGTTCAGGACAACGCGGAGGAAAGCGTGCGCCGGGTGATCGAGGCGCTCAGTGACAGTTCCTTCGAGTATCCGACCGACCAGGGCGCAGTGATAAAGGTGAAGATCACCGTCGACAAGGAGAGCCGCGAGGCGACCGTCGACTTCACCGGCACCAGCGAGGTGAAGGCCAACAATTTCAACGCGCCCGAACCGGTGACCCGCGCAGCGGTGCTCTATTGCTTCCGCGTGATGGTGGAGGGCGACATCCCGATGAACGCCGGCTGTCTCAGGCCGATCAACATCGTCGTTCCCGACGGCTGCATGCTGAAACCGGCCTATCCGGCCGCGGTCGTCGCCGGCAATGTGGAAACGAGCCAGCATGTCACCAACGCGCTCTTCGGCGCGCTGAAAGCCATGGCAAACAGTCAGGGCACGATGAACAACCTGACCTTCGGCAACGACACCCACCAGTACTACGAGACGCTGTGCTCAGGATCGCCCGCCGGCCCCGGCTTCAACGGAACCGACGGCGTGCACGTCCATATGACCAACTCGCGCCTCACCGATCCGGAAGTGCTGGAATTCCGCTATCCGGTTCTGCTCGAGGACTTCCACATCCGCGAGGGATCGGGCGGCACCGGCAAATGGTCCGCCGGCAGCGGCACCAAGCGCACGATCCGCTTCCTTGAGGAAATGGAACTGGCGATCCTGTCGTCTCACCGCACGCTGCCGCCAAAAGGCATGGATGGCGGCGGCGACGGCGAACTGGGACGAACGCTGGTCCGCCGTCTCGACGGCGCGAGCGAGGAACTGAAAGGCTGCGACCAGACCGTGCTCAAGGCCGGCGAGGCCGTGACGGTCATCACCCCGACCGCAGGCGGGTGGGGCAAGGCCTGATCGACAGGCGCTCCGCGCAAGGTGAAGCGTGACAGAACCGGCCTTCGCCTCGCGGAGGCCGGTTTTTGGTGATTCGCACGCGATCCCCTCCAAAGGGTCCGCAGGGTCGACCGGCGATTCCGGACATCGCGATAAAAAACCGGAAAATGCGATCCGAGCGAGTTTATTGAATTGAAAGCGTTTTTTCTGCAACCCACGAGAGAAAAGAAAGAAACAACCATATTAGATATAAGCATAATCGAACGTTTAGACTTTGCCCGCGTAATACCCCCGATGACTCCGCACCCTGGGCCGGGCCCATTTTGCGACAGAAGGGCAGCAAGATGCATACCAAAAAGATTGGCCGGCCGAGCCTGGCAACCGTTTCCGCGAAAATCCTCGGACTTGTCGGTTTCCTAAGTATCATGATGGTTGTCATTGCCATCGTCGGTCTCACGCAGATGCAGGGCATCGGCAAGGAGCTTGAGGAAATCGCCGACGAGACCGTACCGCTCACGACAAATGTATCGAAGGTGAGCATGCACCAGCTCGAGCAGGCCCTTCTCGTCGAGAAGGTCTTGCGGGTCGGGAAGGTCGATGCGGGCTCATCCGTGGGCGAGCTGGATACCTTGACGAAAGACCTGGTTGCGCTGGCCTCCAAGGTCGACACGGAAATTCTCCAGGCAGAGGAGATCGCCCGGAAAGGCATCGATGTCGCGTCGACGGACGACCAGCGTGCCAAATACGCGGATGTGCTTGGCCAGTTGAAGACGATCGAGACCGAGCACAAGGCCTACGACGACCACATTCAGACCATCATCAACCACATCAGGAACGGGGACATTACGACGGCCGAGGAGCTCGCCGTCGCACTTGAAAGCGAACAGGAACGCCTCAATACCGAACTCGTCAGTCTCACCGAACAGTTGAACCGTTTCGTCTCGACCTCGACCGCGACCGCGAAAGACCACGAGCAGCACGGCATTGTCGTGATGGGCGTCGTGGCGACGATCGCGATCGTCGCCGGCGTCGGACTGGCGATGCTGATCGCTCTCTTCGGCATCAGCCGTCCACTTCGCGCTGTCGTCGCGGCGCTCAACCGGCTCGCGCAAAACGACACCTCCGTCGAACTCGGGATCCGCGCCGGCGGGGAAATCGGCGAACTCGCAACCGCGTTCACGGAATTCCGGGAAAAGACCATCGAAATCCAGCGCCTGCAGGCACAGGCGAAGGAGGAGGAAGAGCGCATCGAACGCGAGAAACGCGAGGCAACGATGCGCCTCGCCGACAATCTCGAGGCAACGGTCAAGCGTGTCTCCGACGGAATCGCCGTCGCTGTTCACGAACTGGAGGAAACCGCTACCCTGATGGCCAAAAACGCCCAGCAAACCTCGACCAACGCCGGTACCGTGGCAGCAGCCGCGGAGGAATCCTCAACGGGTGTTCAGACCGTGGCCAGCGCGGCGGAGGAGCTCTCCGCCTCGATCGCCGAAATCAGCCGCCAGGTGACCGCCGCGCTTTCCGCGACCGGTGAAACCAACGAAAACGCCCGCAAGTCGAGCGACACCGTCAACGGACTTGCCAGCTCGGCAAGCCGGATCGACGATGTTGTCAAGCTGATCAACGACATTTCCGACCAGACCAACCTGCTGGCGCTCAATGCCACCATTGAGGCGGCGCGCGCCGGCGAGGCCGGACGGGGCTTCGCCGTGGTGGCCGGTGAGGTCAAGGCGCTCGCCGGGCAGACCGGTCAGGCGACCGAGGACATCAGTTCCCAGGTGAAAGAGATGCAGAGCGGAGCGGCAAACACGTCGCAGGCGATTTCCGCCGTCGTCGACGCAATCAACCGGATCAACGACCAGATTTCCTCGATTGCATCCGCGGTCGAAGAACAGACAGCGGTGACAGCCGAGATCGCCCGCAACGTCAGCGAGGTCGCGGAAGGCAGCAATGACATCACCCGCACGATCAACTCGGTCAGCGCCGGTGCGGTCGATTCCAGCGCCGCCGCCCGGCAGGTCCTCTCCACGGTCGAGAATCTCGCAAGCCAGTCGGGCCTGCTTCAGCAGGAGCTGGACACATTCCTCGGCAACATCCGCGCCGCCTGACGATCGATCTCCCCCGGGCGGGCGCAAAACATAACGGCATGGAGGCGGCAACCGCGACGCGGCCGCCGCCAGGTCTCGAGGGGATGCGGAAAGGCACGATCTCGAATACACTGTCTGCGAACGGCGTATACTCCGCTCGCCTTGGGCGCCGCATCCCATAACGACGGTCGGGACCCAGCCTGTCTGGAGCGATGGCGCCACGACGACGACGTTGTTTCGGGGGGATCCATGGCTGGGGAAACACAACGGTGGTTGACGCGCGGTCTCCTTTGCGGGTTGCTTATTGCAGCAATCGCGGATGGCGCCGCCGCCCAGGAACAAACGGACAGGCTTCGCGCCTGCATCTCCGCTGCAGATCCCGACCGCGTCGCCTTCAGCGCGCTCGATCCGGAAACGGCAATCCCTGCCTGCATGAAAGCCTGGGTCAAACACCGCGACGACACACGGGTCTGGGCTCTGTTGGGGCGCGCGCATCTCGCCGCGAAGACCTATGACAGTGCACTCAGGTGGAACGAAAAGGCGGCCGAGGCAGGGAACGCGCTGGCACAGGGCAACCTTGGCCTCATGCATCTCGACGGTATGGGCATTCCCAAGGACCGCGCCAAAGCCATGACATGGTTTGAGGCATCCGCACGGCAAGGATTTGCGCCGTCGCAATACAGTCTCGGCTACATGCACCAGTACGGATTGGGCACCCCCAGGAACAGCAGCAAGGCCGCGACATGGTATCGAAAGGCGGCCGACCGGGAGTTCGCCAACGCGCAGGTCGCTCTCGGCCTGCTCTACCTTCGCGGGGACGGTGTTCCCCGCAGCGAAATGACGGGACGGGAGCTGTTGCGCGCCGCCGCTGACCAGGGACTGGCCGATGCACAGCACATGCTCGGCCTCGCGCTTTTGAAGCGTGACGCCCCGCCCGCGCAGAACAGACAGGCGACGGACTGGATCTCCGCCGCTGCTGAACAGGGCCACGCCGATGCACAGATGCTGCTGGGAAGCATGTATCTCGATGACGCCGTGATTCCGAAGGACCCCAAACAATCGGCACGCTGGTTTCGCGCCGCGGCCGAACAGGGTCACGCGCGGGCGCAGCTTTTTCTGGGCGACAGCTATTGGTCGGGACGCGGCGTCTTCAAGAACGCGCGGGTGGCGGCCAAATGGTATCTGGCGGCCGCGAACGGCGGCAATGGAAAGGCGCAACTGAACATGGCGACCCTCTACCACTCCGGTACCGGCGTGGACGAAGACCTGTCGGCCGCGCTGAAATACGCGCAACTCGCGCAAAAGAGCGGGATAGCCGCTGCGGATGACCTCGTCGCCCGGATCGAGACGGATATCCGCAAGGCGGCCGCCTCGAAAGAGACCGCAACGCTCGAGTATGCGGACGCCCTGAAAAAGGTCCTCGAAGGCGAGCTCGAGAGCATGGACAAGGAAATCGCGCGCCTCAAGGCAAAGAGAGACACCCGGTCCGGCGCGGGCGGACCCAGCTCAGAGGAAATCGAGCGGTGGGCCAGCAACTATGCCAGGGGGCTCGGCATGACGCTGACCGGCTTCACGCTGAACACCTGCATCGGTTTGAAAGGTTTCAGTCGCTATCGCTGCCAGTTCAAGGCGACCTATTCGGGCCAAAACCCGCTGTCCAGTCTTCTGGCGGCCGCAGGCTCACGAGAGGGCTTCATCTGGGCCGAGTTCGGAAAAAGAGGGAGCGGCTGGTATCACGTTCAGACGTTCACGAGCTGCCGGATTTATAAAACCACCAACAGCATCAAGTGCAAAAAGTAGGACGCGCCCCTCAAACACCGATACCGGCAGGGAGTTGCGCGAGCGCGAACCCAAGCGTTGAAAGCGCTCCAATCGCGAGCACCGAGAAGGTCAGGACCATGCCCGCGACCCTGAGCGGCAAGGGCTCCGGCTCCCGCGAAACGGCAACGGCATGGAGCGTGCGCCCGACGACGAGCGCGAGGCCGAGCCCGTGAATCAGCCATTCCGGCCCGCCCTGCAGCTCGATCAAAAGGACGAGCAGCAAGCCGATCGGAGCGTATTCGGCGCAGTTTCCTTGCGCGCGCGTCAGACGCAGGAGGCGCGGATCGCCTCCGGTGCCCAACGCGATCCGCGCGCCGATGCGGCGGCGCGCCACCCGCGCGGACAGGACCAGAAACACCAGTGCCAGAACGCCGGCGTAGATCGGCGTGATCGCGATCATCCTTGACCTCATTCGAAAATTCGACGCCGCGTGGCTGCGCGAGATCGGGCGACCCGGATGGGCGGGTCCCCCTTTACCAACCGTCACCGACCCGTCGCGGCGAACATCCAGTTGAGGATCAGTCTCCAGTCCGTCATGCGGATCGGCGTTCCGTGCGTTCCCGTCTCAAACAGGGCGAAACGGGCCGGATAGCGAGGATTGCGGGCCTTGAGGCGCTCGAAGAACCCGGCCTGTTTCTTCCAGTCGTAGACCTTGTCCCAACTGCCGTGCCCGAAATAGATCGGCAGGCGCCCGGCGCGAAAGGTCGAGCTGGAAAAATACCCCTCGTCCCAGGTCGACCCCATCAACAGAATGCCGCCCATCATCGCGGACGCCGAACTGTCCTTCGCCAGCCGCCAGCACAACGCACCGCCCATCGAGCCGCAGGCGACGTAGACCCGCGCGCCCGGCGCCTGGCGGGTGTAGTGACGCATCAACGCCTTGACGTCGGCCTCGCCCCGGTCCTTGAAGTTCTTCACATCGAGCGTCAGATAGACACCGGAATTGCGGACCATCAGGTTCTTGATGCGGTTGAAATTCCCGCCGAAACTGACGTCATTCATTCCTTGAAATCTGTTACCGCCTTGACCGTGAACGTAAATCACGATGGCCTTCGCGCCACGCGGTCTTCCGACGCGCATGTAACTGATTGTGCGGCCGTTTGCCTTGAGCGTCAGGTCCTCCTGAGTGCTGCGCGGCTTCATCGAGACATATTCGCCGTGCACCTGTCGCTCCAGGACCTTGTCGCGGCGATGGATGTCGCGGCGCTTGTCGTAGTCGACGATGACGAACGGATCCTGCGGTTTTCCAGCAAGCAGTCCGGGGTAGTCGAACAGCCGGTCCTTGAAGGGGGCGAGCCGGTACTGGGCCGCGGCCGGCGAGGCGGCGACCGTACACGCCACAAGGCCGAGTGCCATGAGCAATACGCCCGACCACCGGCCCGCCCCCGCCCCCGACGCCGTGTTTTGACCCGCCCGATTGCCCCCGATGCTGCACCGAAAACGAAAACTGGATATCACGCGTCGAATCTCCCTGAAGGTCGCGTCATGGTCGCGCGCCGGTTCTGAAACGATCATTCTCCGTCCCGGGCCTGTTTCGCAAGGGCAACAAGGCGCGGGCGCAGGTCCTCGGGCTTGGCAAGCGGCGGATCGAAGGCAAGCCTTGCAACCCGGTCGCCGTGGACGAAATCGAGCCCTTGCGGGTCGATAGACGAAAGACGCCACGCCCCCTCGTCCGCTCCCGCCAGCTTTCGGGCATAAAGGCGAACGGCATCGAGGTGATCATCGTGCATATGCGCAATCGCCGGGGCTTCGAGCTCCGCAAAAGCCCGGACCACCTCCGCGTCCAGCAGGATATCGCGTGGCGCGAGTTCGTAGGCCTTGCCGAACCCGCCATTGAGGCTCGCCCGTTTGATCCGCAGGCGGAAAAACGAAAAATCCGAAAACCCTGCATACAGCTTGGCCTTTGGATGACGCATGAGATAGCGCCGTCGCACGTGCTCAAAACCCGGAGCATCCGCCGCAATCGGCTCCGCCTCCGCCACAAGTGTAAGGCGTGGATGGGCAAGCGGGTCCCCCTTGCCCGGCTCACCCACAAGCAGCGAACAGCGCGCGTCGCCGGCCAGCGCCTGTGTGTGTCGGGAAAGCGCGGAGATCAGCACCACCGGGGCGCCGTCCATTTCGGTGGCAAGCGCCACGCGCGACACGAAGGGCGCGCCATCGCCCGGATCGAGCACGCCGAGCGCACCGAACCGGGCCCGGCGCAGCAGATCGCGCGCCAAAGCGCGCGCCGCGTCGTCGGTCGGCCGGATCGGGTCGGTTTTCCTTGCGCCGTCGGCGATGACACGATCTCCAGGCATCGTTTCCATGAAACCCGCCGCTCATGGATCGCACCTGTTTTGCCCGCCGGGGCGCCGCAATGCAATTGCCGAACGACAGGTGAGGCCCGTTGAAAGCGCTCAAGCCCGGTCGGCGAACGGGCCACGCTCTCGCCACATTGCAGGCGGTCCATGTTCGGGAAAGCGACACGCACTCGCCCTGTCCCGCGCCGGCCGACCGGTTCGCGAAGCCGGCCGACCAGTTTGCGAAAGGAGACCAGCCATGTCCCTCGTTCCCCGTTTCGCCGGCCTGCGGCTGGCTCTTGCCGGCGCGCTGGCGATCATCCTGTCGTTACCCCTCGCCCCGCAAAGAGCGGCAGCGCAGCCGGACACCGTGCTGCAGGGACCCTACACGAACCGCCTGGTGGTCGACGGCGGTCGCCACTATCGCCACAAGCGCACCTATCGCCACAACCAACGCCGGATCTATCGTCCGCACCGCGCCTACCGTCCCTACCGGGGGCAAAGGGGCTATCGCGCATATCGGCCTTACCGCCCCTACCGCAATCCGCGATACGGCAGCGGTGTGTATTTCGGATATGGCGGCAACGGCGCGGCGGCAGCCGGCATCATCGGTCTCGCCACGGGTCTGATCGCGCAGCAGGCGCTGACGTCCCGGCGCTATGCCCCGCCCGCACGGCGCGGTTATCGCGGCGCGGCCGCCTGGACGCCGGAGTGGTACGCCTATTGCGCACGCAAATACCGCAGCTTCAATCCGCGCACCGGGTATTATCTCGCCTATTCCGGGCGCTACCGCTTCTGCCGCTGACGCGGCCGTTTTCCTGAACGGCGGATGAATGCCCGTCTCAGGACCGGTTCAACTGCCGGGTGGCATCTTCGTGTCATCGTCGTTACAGCGACACACCGAAGGAGCCGCCCTCATGACCGCGTCCATCAAACTTCAGAGCCTGTCCTCCCGCCTTCTCGTCGCCACCCTTGCCGGCGCGATGCTGCTTCCCTCCTTTTCCGCTGCGGAAGCCGGCGGCGGACGCAAACAGTGGCGCGACCACCGGGGCGGTCAGCATCAGGCCCATCGCCCCAACCGCGGCAATCGCCACCAGAACCGTCATCAGAACCGGCGTCACGACCGGCGGAACAACAACAATGACGATATCGGCGCAGCACTTGCCATCGGCGTGATAGGCTTGGCGGCCGGCGCGTTCCTCGGTTCGGCGTTGAGCGGGCCCGAGTATATCGATCAGGATCCGGTGTATGCGCCCCGCCATCCGCGCAACTACGGCCCGGCCCATGACACCCGCCGCTACCGCCCGGCAGCGCCGGTTGTGGTCGGCGCAAACCGCCCGGCCCCCTGGACCCCCGAGTGGTATCGCTACTGCGACGCCAAGTACAAGACCTTCAACCCGCGCACCGGACGCTTCACCGCCTACTCCGGCGAGCAGAAGCTCTGCCGCTGACCGGCCGCCGCATGGCTGCGCGCCGCGCCGCACCGCCCCTTCGCCGGCACTCGATTGCCGGCGAAGGCGTATTCGTTTGAAACTGCCGGGTGTTGACCGGTATCAACGACGAATCTTCCGTCGCGTGATAAAGCTGTATTCGGTGACAAGCATCGTGGCCGACAGGCCAGAACCGAACCAGGCGGAACCGAACATGCCGGAAGACAAGAACAACGCCCCCTCCCCCATCAACACGAACGAGCCCCCGCAAGCGGGTGGATCGGAAGCGAAAGACGGTCAGGCGGCAACCGGCACAAGCGCCGAGGCCCGACGCCGCCATGCGATCGAGGCCGGAGCCGCCCGCCGGCACACGCTCGCCACGCTGCGCCACGACCCGCAGGCGGTGCGCGATATCTTCGAAACCGGCGCCTACCCCTATGCGGACAAAATGCGCCGCAAGACATACGAGAGCCAGAAATCGGCGCTTCAGGTGGAACTGCTGAAGGCCCAGCGCTGGGTGGAAGAAAACGGCCAGAAGGTCGTGCTCCTGTTCGAGGGCCGCGACGCGGCCGGCAAGGGCGGCACCATCAAACGCTTCATGGAGCACATGAACCCGCGGGCCGCCCGGGTGGTCGCATTGACCAAGCCATCGGATCGCGAGCGCTCGCAATGGTATTTCCAACGCTATATCGAATGGCTTCCCGCCGGCGGCGAAATCGTGTTCTTCGACCGGTCCTGGTACAATCGCGCCGGCGTCGAGCGGGTGATGAATTTCTGCACGCCGAATGACTACCTCGACTTCATGCGGCAGTGCCCGCAATTCGAACAGATGCTCACGCAGTCCGGCATCCGCCTGTTCAAATACTGGTTTTCGGTCTCGCGCGACGAACAGCGCCGCCGCTTCAAGGCCCGCGAAACCGATCCTTTGAAACAATGGAAACTGTCGCCCATCGACCGCGCCTCGATGGATCGCTGGGATGACTACACCGAAGCCAAGGAGGCGATGTTCTTCTACACAGACACCGCCGATGCGCCCTGGACCGTCGTCAAGTCCGACGACAAGAAACGCGCGCGGCTGAATTGCATGCGGCATTTTCTGGAAAATCTGCCGTATCCGAACAAGGATCATTCTGTCGTGCGCGCGCCCGACAACCTGATTGTGGGCACCAGCTCGCATGTCATCGGGCGCGACAGCCACATTCTCGGAAAGACCCTGCATCCCGAAAGCAAACGCAACAGCGATACTGTGAATCCCTGAAAGCGGTCGCGTTCAAGATTTGGCGACCCGGAACGGGACGGCACGCGTCCTCTTTCTTGCCAAACGCGGAGGAAAGCCGCCTCTCTATACAGACCGGCCTGTGCAAACGCTTGAAGTTCTTGAGATTGTCGGCAAGATCTGATTCTGGAAATTGGAGGAATCGATGCTGTCAGCCCTCGACATCGCGCGCAGACTGGACGCAGGCACCCTGTCGGTCGACGCGCTCTACGACGAAATCGCAGCGACGGTTGCGGACAGGGAGGCGGAGATCGAAGCCTTCGTCTCCGTCGATATCGAGGCCGCACGCGCCGCCGCGCACAGCACCTATGGACCATTTGCCGGCATGCCGATCGGCGTGAAGGACAACATCGACACCGGCGACCGGATCACCGCCTATGGCTCGCCGATCCACGCGCAAAACCGCCCTGCGGTGGATGCGGCGATCGTTGCGCTGGCGCGGCGGGCAGGGGCATGCCTCCTCGGCAAGACGGTCACCACGGAGTTCGCCTTCTTCAGCCCCGGTCCCACCCGCAATCCGCACAATTTCGACCACACACCGGGCGGGTCTTCCTCGGGTTCGGCCGCCGGTGTCGCGGCCGGCTTCTTTCCCCTGGCCCTTGGCACGCAGACCGGCGGGTCCGTGGTGCGACCGGCCGCATTCTGCGGAATAGCGGGCTTCAAGCCGAGCTTCGGCCGCCTTCCGACAGTCGGCGTGAAGATCTTCTCCTGGTCGCTGGATACGGTCGGTGTCTTCGCCAAGGGCATCGCCGACGTCGCCTTCGCGGCCGGCGTGCTGGCCGATCGCGACTGGCGGGTGGATGGCGAGGTGCCGACACCGCCCCGGCTCGGTTTCGTGGAACCGCAACCCTGGGCCCAGGCGGACGACGAGATGAGTGTCGCGCTTGAGCGTGTCCGGCGCGCGGCCGACCGCGCGGGGGCCGCAACGGCGTCCGTCTCGCTCCCCCCGGTCTTTCGCGAAGCCTTTGCGGCGCATCAGACAATTCAGGATTACGAGGCCACCCGCGCACTCGCCGCGGAAGTGGATCTTGCCCCGGACAAGCTGAGTGCCGTTCTGCGCCAGACGCTGGATGAAGGGGCAGCCATTTCCGCCACTGCGTATGACGATGCGCAACGCACGGCCGAACAGGCGCGCCGCGCCTTTTCCGATATCCTGTCGAAAGTCGATGTGCTGGTAACACCGTCGGCGCCGGGCGCCGCCCCCATCGGCCTCGCCTCGACCGGCTCGTCGGTGTTCAATCGTGTATGGACGCTGATGGGCGCACCGGCCGCGAATGTCCCGGGCCTGCAGAGCTTTGCGGGCCTGCCGCTCGGCGTTCAGACGGTCGGGGCGTATGCCGCGGACCGCCGGACGCTGAAAGCCGCACACTGGCTTGAGGAGTGCCTGCGCGCGCAAGCCTCTGACAGTTAGGCCGCATGCGCCGCGCTAACGAGACTGTTGCGCCGCACCCGTCAGTCGTTGACGGGAAGCTTCATCTTTTGCGCCATGACCTTGAAGGCGCTGCGGGCCGCGTCTTCGCTGAGCTCGGCGTATTTGCGCATCGCTTCGCTCGAAGCGCTCGACGACAAGCGCATCCGCTTGGCGCGCATGCGCACGATCTTCATGTAGGCCGTGTCGGAGACCCCGCCAAGGCGGCAGAGAAACAGGATCGGCAAGTCGTCCTCGCGAAACACCAGCGGCACGACGACGTTGTCGGGCCAGCCCACCGTGCGCGCCAGCAATTGTCCAAGTTCAAAGGCGCGATCCTTGTCCGCGAAGGCGACGATCGCCGTGTCGATGGGAACGGAGCCGGCGACAGCGGCATCGATCAGTTGCTCGGTCTTCGACTTGGCGCCGTTGAACTCGCGCAGCTGGATCTCGACCTCATGCGCGGCGCGTTCGGCAATCGCCTTGACCAGCACCTCGTTGACATTGAGATCCTTGATGCGTTGCGCCAACTCGCGCGACAGGAACGGCACGAGGCGTTCGGCAGCGCTTTCGGGTATGTCCGCGCGCTCGCTCAATGCCTGTTGAAGCTTCATATCCTTTCGCGCCCGCCCGACCAGGAGATCGAAGGAATCGACCCCGATCACGGCGGAATGATTGCAGGTCAGCGCGTGCAGGACCTGGGGTTCGCCCCGCTGGGCGATAACCTTGGTGAGCACGGGCTTGATCGCCGGCCGCTGGGTCAGCACCATCAGGTGGCTTGTGGGAACGGCCTCCGCGACCTCCGCGAAGTCCTGGTCAGAAAGCCCGCCGCCCTGCTCCAGCACAGGCGTCGCGACCTCAAGCTCTTCATCGGCGGCCAGCGCCTTCAAAAGATCCTTCGGCGCATCGTTGTCATCCGCGATGCGTTGCGACAATGCGGCACGCGCAGCACACTCGAGGCGGTCAAGCACACGCAGGACGATGTCGCCGAATATAAGGCTGACACGCTCGCGCTCCTCGTTGGGTGCCCGACAAAACAGATCCGTCAAAGCAGAGACCAGTTCGCCCGTGCTTTCTGCGGACCCGTTGCGCGCCAACTCGGCCAGTTGCGTCGCATTCATTGTCTTTTCCTTCACGACCATTTCGGAAAAAATAAATTGATGATGTTTCATTCTCGTTAATTGGCAAAAATACAACTAAAGCTAAGTATTCAATCACACACCCTGCGGAAGTTGTAGATCCGTGCAGATATGGACCGCCCGGATAGCGGTTCGCAGGATGCCGCGGCGCGCTGTCGCAGCACGGCGCAAATGAAATCAGCACGTTGGTTTGCCGATCAAGCGGGAACCGAAAAAAATTTCCCGACTGCGTTGCAGCGCAGCATCTTTTTCGCTTTGCGCACCCGCGCAGGTAACATATCATTAACAGATAGGAAGAATGCGGGAGGCCAAATCATGACACATGTCCGCAATCTGAATGCACTCGCCGTTTTCGCCGCCTTCGTTTTTGTGGCCGCGATCGTGGTCGGACTGATTTAAGCACCCAGACCGGAAAATAAAAAAACCGCGCACCTTTCGTGCGCGGTGACTTTCTGACGCGTTCGGGCTTTTGACCCGCACTGGTCCCGCAGCCGTTTGGCTGGCCCGTCAACGACCGGGCGTCGAGCTCGGCCCGCGCAGCGCCGGCATGCCGGCGATGCGCCTGTGGTTGTTCGCTTTCTCTGATCGGCACCAACTCATACGACACCATCTCATATGGCACCGGGTCATGTGGCAGCGTTCAGGCGATCATCTGTCTCAAGCAGCGAGAAGACGCGTCGCGGCTGCGCTGACACCGCGCTCCGCACCGGCAAGGCTTTCCTCGGCATCGAACATCAACCGATCCGCGGCAATCACGGTCACATCGGTGATGCCGACGAAGGCCATGATGTGCTTGAGAAACCCGGTGGCGAAGTCGATTTCCGATCCAACGGTCGTGCCGCCGGAGGCCAGCACCAGGATCGCACGCTTGCCCGTCAGCAGACCTTCAGGTCCGCTTTCGGTATAGCGGAACGTCTCACGCGCACGTGCGACCAGATCCACCCAGGCCTTGAGCGCCGCCGGAATGCCGAAGTTGTAGATCGGCACGCCGATGAGAAGCACATCGGCAGCCTTCACCTCGGCGACCAGCGTATCGGACAGCGCGAGGCGCGCCTTCTGTTCAGCCGTGCGGTCGGCCGGGTCGGTGAAATTCGCCGTCACCCAGGCCTCATCTACGACCGGGAGGCCGGCGGCAACATCGCGGACGATGGTGGTGACCTCGGTCCCGCCCCCGGCAAGTTCGGCAATGGCGCGATCCGCGAGACGTCGCGTCACGGAGCCTTCGCGACGGGCGGACGAATCGACCTTCAGGACGGTCAGGGACTTGCTCATATCGTTCTCCGAATCTGGTCGCGCCGGGAGGCGCTGTTTTCTGAGATCGTAGATATGAGAGATGAGACGCATATATTAGACGCGTTTTTGTGAACGATCTATTCAGCAATTGACGGCCTGCAGGCATCCGCGCGTGCTGAAACAACCAGGCAGGGCGCGGATGCGTTTTGCGGGACCGCTGTCTTGCGGATTTGCCCTATTCCGCCGCTTCCAGTTTCATCGGATCGTAGTTCAGGATCGGCGCGAGCCAGCGCTCGGTCATTGCCAGATCCCAGCCCTTGCGCGCGGCATAATCCTCTATCTGGTCGCGCTCGATGCGTCCCACGCCGAAGTAATGGCTGTCGGGATGGGCGAAATAGAGCCCCGAAACCGACGATCCCGGCCACATGGCATAGCTCTCGGTGAGCGTGATGCCGGCGGTGTTCGGTGCGTCCATGAGATCGAACAAGGTGCCCTTTTCGGTGTGATCGGGCTGCGCGGGATATCCGGGCGCGGGGCGAATGCCCTGATAACGCTCGGCGATGAGATCCTCCACCTTGAGATCCTCGTCCGCGGCATAGCCCCAAAGCGTCTTGCGGACCCGCTCGTGCAGCCGCTCGGCGAAAGCCTCCGCCAACCGGTCGCTGAGCGCCTGGGCCAGGATCTTGTTGTAATCATCATCCGCCGCAATATGGCGCGAGACAAGCTCGTCCTCACCATGGCCGGCTGTCACTGCAAAGCCGCCGATGTAGTCGGCAATGCTGCTCTCCTCGCTTGCCATGAAGTCCGACAGCGCCAGATTGGCGCGTCCGCCCTGCCCGCGCTGCATCTGCTGGCGCAAGGTATGGAGCACGGCCCGCTCACCGGCACGCGCCTCATCCTGATACAGCACGACGTCGTCTCCGCGCGCCGCCGCCGGCCAGAACCCGACGACACCTCTGGGCGTCAGCAGCCGGTCACGAACGATCTCGTCCAGCATGCGCCTTGCATCGTCGAACAGCGCCGTTGCCGCCGGGCCGTAGCGGTTGTCGGTCAGGACGCCCGGATAGGTGCCCTTGATCTCCCATGTGGAGAAGAAGGGTGTCCAGTCGATCGCGCTCGCCAGGTCTTCCAGCGAGACGTCATCGATCGTGCGCGCTCCCAGGAACGACGGCGCCACGGGCGTATAACCGTCAAAGGACGGCTTGAAGCTGTTGCGCCGCGCCTGCGCCAGCGACGTGCGCTTTCCCTGCGAGCGCGAACGCGCGTGGGTTTCGGCAGCCTTGACGTATTCGGCCCGAATGCCTTCGATGTAGCCGTCGCGCTTGTCCTCGCTCAGGAGTTTGGAAACCACCCCGACCGCGCGGCTCGCATCGGTGACATAGACCGCCTGCGATCGCTGGTAGTTCGGGTGGATCTTCACTGCCGTGTGAATAAGGCTCGTCGTCGCCCCGCCGATCAGGAGCGGCACGTCGAAGCCTTCGCGCTCCATTTCCGCCGCGACGTTGCACATCTCGTCGAGCGAGGGCGTGATCAGGCCGGACAGGCCGATGATGTCGACCTTTTCCTTTTTCGCGGTTTCCAGGATTTTCGCGGCCGGCACCATGACGCCGAGATCGATGACATCGAAGTTGTTGCACTGGAGCACGACGCCGACGATGTTCTTGCCGATGTCGTGGACGTCGCCCTTGACGGTCGCCATCAGGATCCTGCCCGCGCTCGGCATGTTCTCGATGCCCTGCTCGCGCTTTTCCGCTTCCATGTAGGGCATCAGATAGGCAACGGCCTGCTTCATCACGCGGGCGGATTTCACCACCTGCGGCAGGAACATCTTGCCCGCGCCGAAGAGGTCGCCGACCACGTTCATGCCGTCCATCAACGGCCCCTCGATGACATGCAGCGGTCGCTCGGCGCGCGCGCGCGCCTCTTCAACGTCTGTGTCGATGTAATCGGTGATGCCATTGACCAGCGCATGGGAAAGACGTTTCTCGACCGGCCATTCACGCCAGGCGAGATCCTGCACCTTCTGTTTGCCGCCCTTGCCCTTGAAGCGCTCGGCGGCGTCCAGCAGCCGGTCGGTCGCATCCGAGCGCCGGTTGAGCACGATGTCCTCGGCCAGTTCGCGGAGATCCGGATCAAGGTCGTCATAGACGGCAAGCTGGCCGGCGTTGACGATGCCCATGTCCATCCCCGCCTGAATGGCGTGATAGAGGAACACGGAGTGCATCGCCTCGCGCACCGGCTCGTTGCCGCGGAAGGAGAACGACAGGTTGGACACGCCGCCCGACACATGCGCATGCTTCAGGTTCTCGCGAATGAACCGCGTCGCCTCGATGAAATCCACGCCGTAGTTGTCGTGCTCGAGAATACCGGTCGCAACCGCGAAAACGTTGGGATCGAAAATGATGTCTTCCGGCGGAAAGCCGACCTCGTTGACGAGGATGTCATAGGAGCGCTTGCAGATTTCCGTCTTGCGCGCCTGGGTGTCTGCCTGACCGTCCTCGTCGAACGCCATGACGACAACGGCGGCACCGTAGCGGCGCACCAGTTTCGCCTGGGCGATGAAGGCCTCGACCCCCTCCTTCATGGAGATGGAGTTGACGACCGACTTGCCCTGGACGCACTTCAGGCCGGCCTCGATCACCTCCCATTTGGAGCTGTCGATCATCACCGGAACGCGCGCAATGTCGGGTTCCGCCGCCACGAGGTTCAGGAAGGTGACCATCGCCTCCCTGGATTCAAGCAGCCCCTCGTCCATGTTGACGTCGATGATCTGGGCGCCGTTCTCCACCTGGCTGCGGGCAACCTCCAGCGCTGTGTCATAGTCGCCGTTCTTGATCAGCTTGCGAAAACGCGCGGAGCCGGTGACGTTGGTGCGCTCGCCGACATTGACGAAATTCGTCTCCGGCGTGATCACGAAGGGCTCGAGACCGGACAGGCGCATGCGGCGGGCCGGCTCGGCCACGACGCGCGGCGCATGCGGCGCTACGGCCTCGGCGATTGCGCGGATGTGCTCGGGCGTCGTGCCGCAGCAGCCGCCGACGATGTTGACGAGGCCGCTCTTGGCAAACTCGCCGACCAGCTCGGCCATCGCCTCGGGGCTTTCGTCGTATTCGCCGAACTCATTGGGCAGGCCGGCGTTCGGATAGGCGCTGACCAGCGTGTCGCAGATGCGCGACAGCTCGGCCACATGGGCGCGCATTTCCTTGGCGCCCAGCGCGCAGTTCAACCCGAAGGAGAACGGGCTCGAATGGCGCAGCGAGTTCCAGAAGGCTTCCGGCGTCTGGCCCGACAACGTACGGCCGGACAGATCCGTGATCGTGCCGGAGATCATCACCGGCAGCTTTCGGCCGATCTCCTCAAACACCTCGTCGATGGCGAAAAGCGCG
Source organism: Stappia sp. ES.058 (assembly GCF_900105595.1). Classification (GTDB taxonomy): domain Bacteria; phylum Pseudomonadota; class Alphaproteobacteria; order Rhizobiales; family Stappiaceae; genus Stappia. The sequence continues at coordinate 2,829,339 of NZ_LT629784.1, forward strand.
GCCTTGGCATTCAGCGTGTCGAAGATGGTCTCAACCAGCAGCAGGTCGGCTCCACCCTCAATCAGGCCGCGCGTGGCCTGCGCATAGGCCGTCTTCATCTCGTCGAAGGAAACGGCCCGGTAGCCCGGATTGTTGACATCCGGCGAGATCGACAGCGTGCGGTTGGTCGGCCCGAGCGCGCCGGCTACGAAGCGCGGACGATCCGGCTCGCGGTCCGTAACGATGTCGCAGGCGGCCCGCGCCACGCGCGCACCCTCAAGGTTCAGCTCGTAGGCGATTTCTTCCATGCCGTAATCGGCCTGGGCGATGGTGGTGGAGGAAAACGTATTGGTTTCGACGATGTCCGCGCCGGCCTCGAGATAGGCCACGTGAATGTCGCGGATCGCCGCGCCCTGCGTCAGGTTCAAGAGATCGTTGTTGCCCTGAAGATCGCTTTTCCAGTCGGTGAAGCGGTCGCCGCGAAACCCGGCCTCGTCCAGCTTCAGGTCCTGGATCATCGTCCCCATGCCGCCGTCGAGAACGAGAATGCGCTCGCGGGCGGCGGCGTTGAGGATCGCCGCAGCAGTCTTTGAAGTGCTCATGGTGTCTCTCAGGCCGCCTGCTTTTTTTCCGGCGCCGGGCGCAGGCCCAGCGTGTGACAGATTGCGTACGTCAGTTCGGCGCGGTTCATCGTGTAGAAATGAAAGTCGCTCACGCCCCGGTCGACGAGGTCGAGCACCTGCTCGCAAGCAACTGCCGAGGCGACCAGCTTGCGCGTCTCGACGTCCTGGTCGAGCCCGGCGAAGCGCCGCACCAGCCAGTCCGGGATCGAGGTGCCGCATTTGGCGGAAAACACCATCGTCGTCTCGAAGTTGACGATCGGCAGGATGCCCGGAACGATCGGAATATCTATGCCGGCGGCGCGGACCTTTTCCATGAAGGTCTCGAACAGGTCGTTGTCGAAAAAGAACTGCGTGATCGCCCGCGTCGCGCCCGCATCCACCTTGCGCTTCAGGTTGTCGATTTCCGTCGACCAGTCCGGGCTTTCCGGGTGGCGCTCGGGATAGGCGGACACAGACACCTCGAAATCGCCGATGCGGCGAATGCCTTCAACCAGGTCGCAAGAATAGGCGTAGCCACCGGGCTGCGGCTTGTAGACCGCGCCAATGCCTTCCACCGGATCGCCGCGCAGCGCAACGATGTGCTTGACCCCGAGCGCCTGATAGTCGCGCACGATAGCGTCGACCTCCTCGCGCGACGAGCCGACACAGGTCAGATGCGCGGCCGGCGAGAGATCGGTTTCACGCAGGATCCGCTCCACCGTACGGTGGGTGCGCTCGCGCGTCGTGCCGCCCGCGCCATAGGTCACCGAGACGAAATTCGGCGACAGCGGCTGCAACCGCTCGACCGCACGCCAGAGAGAGGCTTCCATCTTTTCCGACTTTGGCGGAAAGAACTCGAAGGACACGGAAACATCGGCGCCAGAGCCGAGCTCGAAGCGACGGTACTTGTCAGTGGACGGCATGTCAGGCGACCTCCTGGGTCATGTTGAGCTCCGGCAAATCCGACACAATGCGCGGATCACGGGCCAGCCAGATGGTGACGGTGAGGCGATCGGCATCCCCGGCATCGGGCGCCAGATCGCGGGTGAGAACGACATCGAGGCCGGCGTCGCGCAGCCATCGGTTCATTTGATCGTGCGCGAACCCCAGACGCCGGTGCGCGTGGGTGTCGCGCAGGAATTCCAGGTGATGCGGGGCGAAGTCCACGATCAAAAGCCGCCCGCCGGGGCGCAGCGCGCGCGCCGCCTCCTCGATCGCGCGGCCGGGATCGTCGAGATAATGCAGCACCTGATGAACCGAGATCAGGTCGAAACTGTCGGTCGGGACATTCAACGCATGGATGTCTCCCTGGCGCACCTGCGCGCTCTTCACGCCCTGTCGGGCAAGGTTGGCGCGCGCCACGGTGAGCATGTCATGGCTCGCGTCGATGCCGAGCGCCTGGCCATATTGATCGCTCAGCAGCGACAGGAGACTGCCGGTGCCGGTGCCGAGATCCAGCATCGAGCCGAAGGGCCTGTCGCCGATCGCCGCGCGGATCGCCTCTTCCACGGCCGCCTCGGGCACATGCAGCGAGCGCTCCTGGTCCCAGGTCTTGGCCTTGGAGGCGAAGAAGGCGGCGGCCGCTTCGGCCTTGGCGCGACGCGTCGCGGCAAGCCGCACGCGGTCTCCGGCGAGCACCGCATCGGCCGGATCGAGCCGCGACAACAGCACGCGCACCAGATCGCCCATCGCTCCGTCGCCCAGCCGGTAGAACACCCAGGCGCCTTCGGGAAACCGCTGAACCAGTCCCGCCTCGGTCAGAAGCTTGAGATGGCGCGAGATGCGCGGCTGACTCTGGCCCAGAATGACAGTGGCGTCCTTGACTGTCAGTTCGCCGTCCGCCAGCAACGCCAGAAGACGCAGGCGCGTTGCCTCCCCGGCATTGCGCAGACCGGCAAGCAGGCTGTCGAGGCTGAGATGGTGTAAGTCGGACATGCCGGACCCTCGCGACTAAGATATAAAGATATCTTTATACCTATATCGGAGCAGATTCAAGGTCTGCGTGTCAGCCATTCCCACCGGCCGTCGGACATCGCACCCCATATGTGGACGACGAAGCTCCTCCGGGTGCACCAGGCCGTTCTTCCGGCGCAAATCGGACCCGATGGAAATCGATGAACCGCCGCGCATTCGCCCGTTTGATGCATTGCGGCGGAGCGTTGCGGCGACACTGCCGGTCTGCTGCACCAAAATGGCGACAGATCAAGGACTTGGAGCAAACCGGCTGGCGGCTCGGGCACGATGGCGCCGCAGAGCGAAGACCATTTCCGATGCGGTATCGACCACGTTTATGAGCCCCCGCCCATACTCTCCGCTGGATAGAGCTGGACCGACCATCCCGGCCTACGGTCCTCGGCGGCCGGCGTCAGACAAATGACGCTTTGCGACGCCGTTTCCCAGCACATCCAGGTGCGATGGTGCACATGTTCTGGAGCCTGCCGCACAATGTCGTTCTCCTCGCGAAGCATGAACTGCAATGCGCCGAAGTCCTCCAGATGGCAAAGGGCTATCACCCCGCAGCCGATGTTAATGCCAATGTCTCCGAACGAGATGTAGTTGAGTTTATCATCGGCCCGCCCCGTGCGTTTTACGCAGAAAATTTCCTTGTAATCTTCTAGTACAACGCGTTCCGTGCATTCGTATCCAAAGGACAAGGCTCGGTCTATATTGACCTTCTTTTCGTTCCGGACATCAAATCCGGCAAATTCCGCTGCGTACAACGGCTGAACAAAAGGAAAGACAAGAAGGCCTGCAAACAAGATGGACTTCAGCAAATTCATGATGCCAGTTCCTTGATCTGCCTTTGCGTCAATGAAGCAGCGCGATCATTGCCTTGCAGTGTCCGTCATGCGCAAGAGAACCTCCGCCACCTGCGTGCCGGATACCGGGGACGCCCAAGGCAATTGCCCCAAACACCGGCTTCGCCCGAGGCCGCCCAACGAGGGAGCGCCGTGAAACGTCAGAGCCCGTCATTGGGCGCGCTCCTGCCCTGCGGGCCCTGCCCCTCCTCCAGCGTTGGCACAACCGCACCGCCAATTGCCTTCTTCTCGGCTTCGGAGAATTCGCGCGGGTCGCTAGGATCCTGCGACACGCGCACGGTGACCTGGCGGTGCGCGAAGTGGATGCCCTCGCGTTCGCACAGGTCCCGGATGCCGGCATAGACCACCTTGCGCAATTCGAACTGGTCGCCCGGGCGCGTCATGAACTTGACGCGCACGATCATCGCCGAATCCTCCAGCGCCGTAACGCCCTGCGACTTCACCTGCTGCAGGAACTTCGGACCGTAGTCGGGATGCTCGAGGAGCTGCTGCCCGAACTTCTTGATCAGCTTGCGCATTTTCTCCACGTCGGTGTCGTAGGTCACCCGGAAGGCGAGTTTCATCACCGCCCAGTCGCGCGAGAAGTTTTTCACGAACTTGATCTCGCCGAAGGGGATGGTGTTGAGCGGGCCGTTGTGGTGGCGAAGCTGCATGGAGCGGATCGATATCTTCTCCACAGTCCCCTTCACGTTGCCGATGTCGATGTATTCGCCCTTGCGAAAGGCATCATCGGCGAGGAAGAAGGCGCCCGAGAAGATATCGCGGATCAGGGTCTGCGCGCCAAAGCCCACCGCCAGGCCGACGACACCGGCACCGGCAAAGAGCGGCGCGATGTTCACACCCATGTGCGACAGGGCGATCATGCCGACAGTCGCGACGATCGAGATCAGCAGGAAGTTCCGGAAAATCGGCAACAGGGTGGCCAACCGGCTTTCGCCGTGCCCGCCAATCTCGTGATCCTCGTCATTCTTGCCCGAAGCACCGCCTTCCTGCCGGATCTGATGGTCGATCGCCAGCGCAACGGCACGATAGGCCATGTGGCCAAGAAACAGGATGATGCCGATTTCAAACAGGTTCGTGACGGGAGACGCGTCTCCAGTTAGCGGCACGCCCCAGGTGGCCATCAAATGCCCGACGGCGACAACGAGAGCGACAATCGCCGCGCCATGATCGAGGAGCCCGCGATAGGGACTGCGCGCGGCTTCCGCTTCCAGTGTTTCGGCCTGCGCCTGCGCGCGAACGGCATCGGGATCGACGCTCTCCCCGTCGCTCGCCGCCGCCCGCACCAGATCGCCGACGATCTTTTCCTGCAAATCCGCCCGGTCGAGCCGCGGCAGCAGCCATTTGTCGATCACAAGCAGCATCAAGGAATAGAGAACGGCGAAGATCAGCAGGCTGAAGATCGGCGCGCCGACAAGCCCCATCGCCGCCGGCATATCGAGAAGCACCCGCAGGTTGGACACCAGCATCGCGCCAAGAAAATACAGCACCGTTGCGGGCAGCCACACGAGGGTCAGCACCCGGCGCCATGCCGCAGATTGCGCGCGTCCGTCTTCCGGGCCGGCAACCAGTCCCGCCAAGGGTTTGCGGTAAGCGATTGCCACAATGGACAGGGCCAGGCATGTGAGGGTCGTGGTGGCGATCAGCGCCAACTTGTGGGCATTCTCGTCAAGCCCCATCTCCGCCATCCAGGCGCACAGGCCGATCACCGCATAGGCAACCACCGCCACACCCATCAGCGACAAGTACAGACCGCGCGCATCCTCGTCGCGAAGATGCAGCGGGCGGTGGACAGACGCGCCAGGCACCAGAATGTTGAGAAAGACGATCCTGACCAAGAGGATCGCAAGGACGGTTTCCAGGCCGGTCAGGGCTGACACACGCGACGGCGTATGAGCGGACACCCCCGTCAGCACGACGCCCCCCGCGACGACCGCGAAAACAACCAGCGCAAGCCCCATCACTGCGGCGCGGGTGAACAGAAAGCCGATCCTGACAGCACGACCGGACGGCGCGAGATCATAGGCCCCCAGGAACCTGTGGTGCCCCCAGCGTTCCGTCAGCGTGAGCGCGGCCGCGCCAGCGACGATCGAGATCAGGAGAACGACGACCGTTTTGAAAAGCCATCCCAAGGTGCCGTCGGGCGAATGTTCCAGGAGTGCTTGCGTGGCAAGCTGCGGGAAGGCATCAAGCGACTGCAGGGCACGGCCGAAGGCGTCGCGCGCCTCGAACGCCAGAGCCCGGTAGTCGACACCCCCCATTGAGGCGCCTGCACCGGCGGACCCGGCGACGGCCGCAGGCGCGGGGGAAGGGCCTTGAGGAGCGGTCGTTTGCGCCTGGGTCGCAAACGACCCGAACACCAGAAACGCAAGCACGAGAAACCGCACCACGGCGAACCCGCGGCAACGCTTCGATCCAGAACCACATGTCATTGATTTCAGTCCCACCCACGCAAGCGACCGGACATCGACCGCTCTTGACGAGACACTAGCCGCCGCTGATGCGGAAACCAAGCGAGCACGGCCGCAAATGCCGGGTCTTGCCGTGAGCATGTGGACGCGCCGCCTTGCAAATCCGGACCCTGCGCCCGGCACCGCAGGCGGTGTTCGCAAACGTCAGCTCGCCAGGCGGCCCTGCCACTGATCGAGCAGCGTACGTGCGGATTGCGGGAAGATGCCCTTGTAGCGGGCAACCACCTTGGCACGTTCCGTTTCCGGCAGCCGGTAACGCCACGGACCGATCGTCAGGAGCTTGTCCACGGTCGACACGCTCAACCCGCAGGCCTTTGCGACGATCAGGAACGGGTCGGTGTCGAGACGCACCATCCAGTGCTTGGCCTCTTCCAGCCCGATATCTCCCAGCATCGCGAACACCGCCACGACTTCGGCGAACCGGTCGTCTTCGGCAAATCGCAAAAGGGTCTGTTCGTCGAGTCCGGGACCGCGGGCCACCGCGAGGACACGGCCCATGGCGGTTTCGAAGTCATAACGTTGCAGCCAGAACTCATTCGACAGACGTTGCGCGGCAGCCTTCGCGGCCGCCGGCAGCGCCTCGTCGCCGGAATTGGCGGCCTCGAACAGGCGGATGCGCACACGTTCGCCCGCCAATTCCGCCAGACGGGAGATTTCGTGTTCCTGCAGGTCGCCGCGCTCCGCCAGCGCCAGTTGCAGATCATCGTCAATCCCGGCGGCATCCATCAAACGCGACACGCCGCGAGACGACAGGCTTGCTCCGGCGTTTTCCGCGATCGCCCGTTTCACCGGCACACCGCCTTCCTCGACAAGAACATCCGTCACCAGTTCGGAGAGGATCTCCCGCGTGGCGATCGCCATGCGATGATCGTCGCCGCAGTCGCGGGCAATCTCGATGAGATCGACATCGCGAAGCATTGTGGAGCGTTCCAGCAACGGTCGGGCAACGGATATTTCATCCTGAGCGAGCCGAAGCACGGTTTTTTCCGGCGCGCGACGCAGTTTCGCAAGGCGGTCTGCGATGAACTCGCGCGCCTGCGCTTCAACCATGTCCGACAAACGCACCAGCACCTGGTCGTAGGTTTCGATCTGTTCGTCTGAACAGGTCTCCGAGGTGAACGAAAACAGCGTCGCGACATTCCGCGCCAGCTCGTTGCGCCGGGACATATCGTCGTCCAGCGCCAAGGCCTCGAAGTTTACAAGCTCCGTATTCGCCATGATCAACATCGCCTTGCTTTGGTATAAGACTTCATGATTCGATGAATACCACGACCCGAATGAACAAAAATAAATCCACTTCCATAGATACTGATATTTATTTGAGACGCATTAAAACAAAATTGTCGGCAGTTTTTGCTAAAGTTTGAAGCAACCGTCCTGTCACCAAATGACATGCCCGGTCATCTGCGCGAAAACGCGCATTCGACACAGTGCGTTGCGAGAACCTCCGGGAGGAACGAATGAACCGAGCCTCGACAAAATTGCCAAGAGCGGGCGAGAAACGACTGGCAAAAGATCCGTCAGAAATGCCTGTGGAGGCCGGTCTCGTTTTCATCGGCCATCTTGAAACGCCCTGGGAGACACCGCAGGACTGCCCGCGCAACGGTCGCGCCAGCGACGCGATCTGCCATGTCCACGTCAAGGAGCCGTTTCGCGAGGGGCTGGCGTCCGTCGAGACCTGCAGCCATCTTTATCTGCTTTACTGGATGCACCACGCGCGCCGCGACCTGATCGTGCAGGCGCCGTCCTTTGCCGACAGCCCCCATGGCAGCTTCGCTCTGCGCTCGCCGATCCGGCCCAACCCGGTCGCATTGTCCGTGGTGGAACTGCTCGCCATGCGCCCGGACGGCTTCGACGTGCGCGGGCTGGATTGCGTCAACGGCACGCCACTTGTCGACATCAAGCCCTATTTCGCCGGCACCGACAGCATTCCGCACGCCCGTGTCGGCTGGCGCGAGGGATAGACCCGCCCCTTCCGCACGGAATGTCGGACGGGCGGGTTCGCGCCGCTAAGCCGCGCGAAACCTCGCGCCGGCAAACGACCGCAGACCGGTGCCAAGCGCATGGGTGGCAGGTGCCGCCGGCGCTTCCACGAAAAGCGAGACAAGCAGCGCCAGCGCCGCCAGTCCGGCGATCACGAGCCAGGCGGCGGCAATCCAGACCTGCCGTTTTCGCCAGACCCGGGCCATCATCAGCACCCCGACCCAGCCACAAAAGATGATTTCCGCCACGATCGACCAATAGGCGCCGTCCATGAACGGCTGTCCGAGGAAGGGCGGGAGCATCGTCAGATTGGCCGCATATTGCGCCAGGCCGACAGGGAAGCCGAGACCGGACTCATCAGACACAGCCACATTGATTTGCACCATCGATAAGAATATCTATCTAGGATGCTCACGCTCAGACAACTTCGCTATTTCGACGCGCTCGCCCATCACCTGCACTTCGGCCGTGCCGCGGACGCCGTCGCCGTCTCGCAGCCGGCCCTGTCGATGCAGATACGCGAGCTTGAGGCAACGCTTGGCATCGCTCTTGTCGAACGCCAGCCCAATGCGATCCGCCTGACCGAGCAGGGCCGCGAGATCGCCCGGCGAGCGGCTCGGATCCTTTCCGAAACACGCGATCTGCTCGACTACGGTCGCCATGCCCGCGAAGTTCTGACGGGATCGCTGCGCCTCGGCATCATTCCCTCCATCGCCCCCTATCTTCTGCCACGCGTGCTGCCCGTCCTGACGCAGGCCTATCCCAATGTCGACCTGCAGATGCGCGAAACGCTGACGCAGGGTCTGTTGAGCGAACTGGCGCAGGGAAACCTCGACGTGATCCTGGCGGCGCTTCCGCTCGAGGGGAACGACATTGAAACCCGCGCGCTGTTCGACGACCGCTTTTTGCTGGCGGTTCGCAATCACCCCGACCTCGACGAGCGCACACGCATCGCCCCGACGAGCATCGACGGATCGACGCTTCTTCTGCTGGAGGAAGGCCACTGCCTGCGGGACCAGGCCTTGAACTACTGCGAGGGTGTGCGCCCGGAAGGGCGCTCCACATTCGGCGCGACAAGTCTGTCCACTGTCATGCAGATGGTGGCGGCCGGATATGGCGTCACGCTGCTTCCCGAGCTTTGCGCCTCCGTCGAGGTGCGGGACGACCGGGTCAGCCTCTTGCGCTTTACGGATCCGCAGCCGCAACGCAGCGTCGGCCTTGCCTGGCGCCGGTCGTCGCCGCGCAGACAGGACTTCGACGCGCTCGGCGATTGCATCCTCGATGCGCTTGAGCGGCCACTCGCCATTCCCCGCATTCCGGACACCGCCGAAGCTGGCATCTTGACATTATAGCCGCCCCGCGTCGCAATCGCCGGCATGATCGCAGGCTCCGACTTTTCCGACGTCAGCGGCATTGCCGTGCTTTTCCGGGTTCTGGACACGCAGGCGCGGGCGGCCTTCGTCCTTGACCGGGTGGCCAGGGTCGTCGTGCAGAACGAATTTGCCCGGCACCTGAGACAGACGAAAAACCTGTTCACACCCGGCGAACGCACCGGCGACCGGCTGGAGTTCGTCAACCCGATCGCCCAGCGCGGGTTTTCCGGCGCCCTCTCCGCATTGCTAGAGCCAACCGGCAGCACCAAACAGGCCGTCGACCTGACGATGGCGACAGCCGCGCGTCCATTGCTTGCCGAACTCCATCCCGTCGCCCTGCCCTCCGCCGGGGCCTGCGGGCGGGCACCGGCTGAAACCGGCGCGGTGTTGATCCTGACCCATCTTGACCTGGTTCCCGCCGCGCTTGGCGCCCGCCTTGCGCTGGTGTTTTCGCTCACGGTGCGCGAGACCGCCGTCGCCTCGTCGCTCGCCTCTCCGATGACGGAAACCGAGATCGCAGACACACTCAACATCAGTGCGAACACGCTGCGCACCCATCGCAAGATGATCTACGCCAAACTGGGGGTTTCAAGCCGCGCGGAATTTACGGCCCTGATGGCGCGGCTGGTCTGAGGGCGAACCATGCAGCGCGGCGGCGGAACCAGGCGGCAAAAGGACATTCGCAAGCACCTCGGGCTGCTTGCTCCGCGCATTCCGTATGCCGATGCGGAACCGGTGATCGAGGCGGCGCTCGCCGGCCATCTGCGCCATCTGCCGCCGTCGATCGCCCTGTGGCAGGCGCTTGCCTCCCATGTGCGCCATCGGCACACCGACTACGACACCCTGCTCGACGAGGGCTATGACCGCGATGCGGCCCGCTTTTTCGTCATCGACGAGATGAACGCCGTGCTGGAGCACTGGGGATCGGCGCGCCGGGTCACGTCCGTGGACGACGAGGTCTGACGGTTCAGCGATACAGCCAGTGCTCCGGAACGTGGGCGACCACCTCCTCGCCGGGACGGATGACGCCGGGACGCTCGACATAGGCGACAAGACCGCGCTGGCGCCTGGCCAGTTTGGCGAACAAGAGATCGAGGCCTTCGCGATCCGGGTATTGCGCGGCAATCGCACCGCCGGCGATCCGGCAGGGGGTGTTGTCGCCATCGACCCGCAACACCACCCCGCCGGCAAAGACGAGACGCGTGCGCGGCGGAAGCAGCGTCAGGCGCGGCAACCCCTCGATGAGCACATTGGCCCCGATCCAGCCGGCGTCGATGCGCGCGATTTCCATCGCCTCGGCGATGGCGGCGAGTTCTTCTGTCGACACAAGGGAGATCTGGCGCTCGTTGCACATTTCCGTGCCGCGTGCATACCAGGGCTCGCGCCCGCCCGACTTTCGGGTGAAGCCGCCATGGCGGTCGCCGGCGATCCCCTCGAACCCGACCTTGAGGGCGGCCGTCCATCGCGTCTGGAAGTCCTCCGCATCCGGCGTGGCGTACGCTTTCGCCACCAGACCCGCGACCTTGCGCGCCGGCACGATCTCCAGTTCGTCCACCTGTTCCCGCCCGAAAAGATCCGCCGTCATGCCGCGATGCCCTCTGCTTGCGGCAACACGCGCCGCCGGTTTGCTCAATGTGCTTCTTTAAAGACGAAACCGCCCGGAAAGAAAACCCGGACCCGCAGGCGGGAAGCGCCGTGCGCCCGCAAACGAAAACGGCGGGCCCTGGGGACCCGCCGCCTGCATGTCTTGAAAGACCACGCCGGACACGCGTCAGCGCGTCAGCGGCTTGTACTTGATGCGCTTGGGATTGGCTGCATCCGCGCCGAGGCGGCGGATCTTGTCCTTCTCGTAATCCTCGAAGTTGCCCTCGAACCACTCCACGTGGCTGTTGCCCTCGAAGGCCAGCATGTGCGTCGCCAGACGGTCCATGAACATGCGGTCATGGCTGATCACGACGGCGCAGCCGGCGAAATCCTCAAGCGCGTCTTCCAGCGCCGCCAGCGTCTCGGTGTCGAGATCGTTGGTCGGTTCGTCGAGCAGCAAGACGTTGGCGCCCGATTTCAGGATCTTGGCCAGATGCACGCGGTTGCGCTGGCCGCCGGAGAGCGATCCGACCTTTTGCTGCTGATCGCCGCCCTTGAAGTTGAAGGACGAGCAATAGGCGCGCGAGTTGATCTCCTTCTTGCCGAGATAGATGATCTCCTGGCCGCCGGCGATTTCCTCCCACACCGTCTTGTCGGGATCGAGCGTGTCGCGCGACTGGTCGACATAGCCGAGCTTGACGGTCTCGCCAATGTTCAGATCGCCGGAATCCGGCGTTTCCTGACCTGTCAGCATCCGAAACAGCGTCGACTTGCCGGCGCCGTTGGGCCCGATCACGCCGACGATGCCGCCGGGCGGCAGCTGGAACGACAGGCCGTCGATCAGCAACTTGTCGCCATAGGCCTTGGAGATGTTTTCGACATCGATGACATTCTGGCCAAGCCGCGGGCCGGCCGGGATCACGATCTGCGCGTTCGGATTGTTGAGCCGGTCGTCGTTGGCCTTGAGCAGCTCGTCATAGGCCTTGATACGGGCCTTCGACTTGGTCTGGCGCGCCTTCGGGCTCATGCCCATCCATTCGCGCTCGCGCGACAGGGCACGGAGGCGGGCGACGTCCTCGCGCGATTCCTGCTCCAAGCGCTTCGCCTTCTTTTCCAGATAGGCGGTGTAATTGCCCTCGTAGGGGATGCCCTGGCCGCGGTCGAGCTCCAGGATCCAGCCCGTGACATTGTCGAGGAAGTAGCGATCATGGGTGATGATCAGCACGGAGCCGGGATATTCCCGCAGGTGCTTTTCAAGCCAGTTCACCGTCTCGGCGTCGAGATGGTTGGTCGGCTCGTCGAGGAGCAGCAGGTCGGGCTGGTCGAGCAGCAGCTTGCACAGCGCCACGCGGCGGCGCTCGCCGCCAGACAGGTTGTCGACCGGCCAGTCGGCGGGCGGGCAGCGCAGGGCCTCCATCGCCATCTCGACCTGCGAGTCCAGATCCCAAAGGTCCTGGCTGTCGATGATGTCCTGAAGCTTCGCGCCCTCTTCCGCCGTCTCGTCGGAATAGTTCATCATCAGTTCGTTGTAACGGTCGAGAATGGCCTGCTTGTCGGCAACGCCGATCATGACGTTTTCCAGAACCGTCTTGCTCTCGTCGAGCTGCGGCTCCTGCGGCAGATAGCCGATCTTGGCGCCATCGGCCGCCCAGGCCTCGCCGGTAAACTCCTTGTCGAGACCGGCCATGATCCGAAGCAGCGTCGACTTGCCGGCGCCGTTGGGACCGAGAATGCCGATTTTCGCGTCCGGGTAGAACGACAGATGGATTCCGTCGAGGACCTTCTTGCCACCCGTGTAGGTCTTGGTGAGACCGTGCATGTGATAGATGAACTGGCGCGCCATAGGTGCCTGCCACTCCGCTGATACAGGTGAGGGGAAACTGGGGGTTGTCTTAGTCGAAGCGCAGCCCGGGAGCAAGGCCCGCCCCACAGCGATCCGCGCCGAACGGCGATCGATGTCGGCTCTGCGGGCCGATGCGTTTACCCACCGTTCACCTTGCCGCGTCAGGATCGCGACGGGCTGGGCAAACCCCAAGGATGTGTGTCATGCGTCTTCCTCGATCCGCCGGCGTTGCCGGCATTCTTGCACTCGCGCTGATGGTGAGCGCCTGCGGCTCGAACCGTTTCGAGCGTGGTGTGACGGGCGGCGCCATCGGCACCGCCGCCGGCGCCGGTGTCATGGCGATCGCCGGCGGTCCGGTTCTGGCCGGTGCGGCGGCTGGAGCCGTCGGCGGCGCGGCCATCGGCGCGCTCACCAACGAATGCCAGATCGACCTCGGGCCGCAGCGGCCGAACGGCTGCTGACCCCCACATGAGCCGGGAACGGCCTCGGCCCGCGGCGGCGAAGCCGTCACGCGGGCCGTTCGCCCGCCCATTTGCCATCCGCCCCGGTCCTTCCGTCCCCTTGCTTTACGGCCTTGCCTTCGACCGGGCCTCATGGCGCATCCACGTGCGGCAAAGCCTACCGCCGACCTCCCTCGCGGAGCGACGCCGAAACCGCGTGTCTCGACAGAGACTGATTGCATATGACTACGTATGCAATCATTGCGGATTTTCTCTAGGGTTCTTACCATCGATCATGAGCTCCCGACCTTGAGCGATGCCGGTCGGCAAACGCGCGAGCCGGGATGTCGGAGCGGCCAATGGAGGGGGAACGCATGAGCTGGTCATTGCTTTGGGTGGATCAATGGTCGGGATGTCCCGATCGGCCGGCGCGGACGCGCGCATCATTTCAGGCCGCACGGGCGGCACCGCCCGAGCTTCCGGACTCCGGGGCCATGGCGGCGGCCCATCGCGCGCTTCAGCAAATCGCGGCTGTCGAGATTAAGGAAAAGGAAGTGGTGATCCCGGCAGGATTCGAACCTGCGACCCTCAGATTAGGAATCTGATGCTCTATCCTGCTGAGCTACGGGACCTGCGCGCAAGGCATCTGTGTTGCCCTGATACCAAACCGGTGTGAAAAATCAATTTCCATCGTGAGGCGTATCGACCCCGGCCCGCCGTACAAACCGGCGTCCGGGCATGACCGGGCGACAGAATAGGTTCGACGCGCAGGCGCGCCAGCCGGGCAAGGGCGCGGGCGCGGGCGCGCCGACCAGGGTACGGTCGGCACTTCCGACACAAGGTTTCACTACCGACTCATGCGGCACTGTGTTTTTGTTCGCACAGGGAAATTGTGCTAAAGGCACCTGCGCGCGCCTAGTCGGTACCGCGTATGCAAGCCAGGTGCGGAGTGGGCGATGGACGGACAACAATCCGGCCCGAAAGCGGATCACAGTATTCTCCGGCATTGCGACAGCCTGATCGAAGCGCTGCGAACACTCGGTCAACCCGCCTGGATTTTCGATCGGGCGGGCCGCTACGTTTTCCAGAACAGGCTGGACAGCGACACGTTCGGCGACATGACCGGTCTCACGCCAGTGGAGACAGGCCTGGAGCCTTTGCTCGGCCGCGAGTGGCTCGACATGCACCTGAGGGTGATCGCGGGCGAAGAGGTCCGTTACGATCGGGAGCTGGAAACGCAACGCGGGCGCGTGGCATCGGAAACCACGATCTCGCCCATCGTTTTGGGCGAAAACATCGTCGGTGGCGTCGGCGTGTCGGTCGACCAGACCCTGAGGGTTCGTGCCGAAACGCGTCTTTGCCACGCCCACCAGCGCCTAAAGGACTACCTCGACATTTCCTCGGACTGGGTCTGGGACGTCGACGTCGATCATCGGTTTACCGAGGTTCACGGCGACGGCGAGAAACTGGGCCTCGATTTCAAGGCCTGGATCGGCAAGTGTCCCTGGGAGGTTACGGACAACACCCTTTGCACGGCATCCGACTGGCAGGCCTACCATTCCAGGGTCGAGGCGCGCGAGCCGGTTTCCGATTTTGTGTTCCCGTTTCGCCGTACCGACGGCAAGATCCTTTGGGTGGACGTCCGGGGGCGGCCCACATTCGACGAGCAGGGACAATTTACCGGCTATCGCGGCGTAACCCGGGACGTCACCGTTCGCGAAGAGATGTCACGGCAGCTTCACCGCTCCGACATCGTGATACGGGCCATCGACAGCTCGGTGATCCTCTGCGATCTCGACGGACGCATCGAGTGGGTGAACCCCGCATTCGAGCGCAGCACCGGATACAGTTTCGCCGAGGCGCGGGGGCGAAATCCGGCCGACCTGCTGGAGGGCCCCCGGACCGACCGCACGGCAACCGAGGCCATCGGCCAGGCCATAGCGAACAGGCAACAGATCCGCACCCAGCTTTTGAACCGCTCGAAATCCGGCCGGCACTACTGGGTCGATCTGAACCTGCAGCCGGTCCTCGGCGCCGGTGGGGCCGTGGAAGGGTTCGTCGGCGTGCAGTCGGATGTCACCGACCTGATCCAGGCCCGGCAGCGCACGAGCGCCATCGTGGAATACGTTGCAGCCGGGATCGTTCTCCACGACGCATCGGGCGAGATCATCGGCTGCAACCCGGAAGCCTGCAGATTGCTGGAACTGACCGAGGAACAGATGTTGGGGCGCGCGCTGACGGATCCGCGCTGGGGCACAATCTATTCGGACGGTCGCACACGGCCCGCCAGCGAGTTGCCCTCCTCCATCGTGTTGCGCACCCGCGAGGCCATCCGCAACGATACCGTCGGGGTCCGGCTGCCGGACGGGCGCACCCGTTGGCTTCAGGTCAATGCACGCATAGCCACGTCCGATCTCTCCGACGAGATCGAGGTGATCGCCAGTTTCATCGACATCACACGGGACGAGGAACAACGCCAGGAACTGAAGGAGGCGCGAGAACTGCTCCAGGACGTCATCGACACGATCCCCGACGCAATCTCCGCCTACAATGCCGACGACGAACTGATCCTGTTCAATCAGTCCTTTGTCGGCGCCTACCAAAACTCGGCGCCTTCGATTTCCCTTGGAGCGCGATTCGAAGACATTCTGCGCTTCGGTCTCGAGGCCGACCAGTACGAAGACACCGGCAACACTCCGCAAGACCGTGACGCATGGCTGAAGGCGCGGCTTGAAAATCACCGAAACCCCGGACAGAACGGCAAGGTCCAGAAGCTGCTGAACGACCGATGGCTGCAGATCCGGGAGCGGCGCTCGCAAACCGGTGTGATCGTGAACGTTGGCACCGACATCACCGCTGTCAAACAGGCGGAACTCGCCATCCGCGAGATCGCGGAAACAGACAACCTGACCAAATTGGCGGTGCGTTCGGTCGTGATGCGGGAGATCGAGGCGGCCCTTGGGCGAACCGGCGAAGAGGGCGCCATCGTGATCATCGACCTCGACCATTTCAAGACCGTCAACGACACCCTTGGACATGACGCCGGCGACAGGCTTTTGATCGCGATCGCCGAAAGGCTGCGCGCGATGGTCAGTCACCGCAATCACGTCGCCCGTCTCGGCGGCGACGAGTTCGCGGTTCTTCTCGCCGGGCCGGGTGTCGCGGAAGAGGTCGAGGATAAGATCCAGGGCATGCATGCCCTGCTGAGCCATCCGGTGGGTTTTGACGGCAAACGCATGCGACCCGGCGTATCCCTGGGCGTTGCGGTTTATCCAAGGGATGGCGTGACGGCACCGGACCTGTTGAAGAACGCCGATATTGCACTTTATCAGACCAAGGCGCACGGACGCGACGGCTGGACGTTGTTCAATCCCGACCTGCGCGACAGGGTGGAACGGCGGCACGCCCTTTCCGAAGCGCTTCGAACCGGCATTCCCAGGGGCCGGGTATCGGTCGCGCTGCAACCGATTGTCTCGATCGCGACACCAGGTGTTTTTTCCTTCGAGGCCCTTGCACGCTGGACCCACGACGGCGTGCCGGTGCCTCCGCTGGAGTTCGTTTCCGTGGCCGAGGAGCGGGGACTGGGCGTTCAACTCGGTCAATGCGTCATCGAGGGCGCCTGCAAACACCTGAAAACGCTGGAGGGTGAAGGTGCTGCACCCGGCCATATCGCCGTCAATGTCGCCACATCGCAATTGAAGGACCCGGGATTTCCGGGTTGGCTGGAGAAATGCCTCGCGCGTTTCGACCTGACGCCGTCCCGACTGGAGCTCGAGGTCACCGAAACCGTGCTGCTCGGTCAGGCGGTGGAGCGGGTGGCCGATACGCTTGAGCGCCTGCAGGCCATGGGTTTCACCATCGCGATGGACGACTTCGGCACCGGCTACGCCTCGCTCGCCCATCTAAAGCGCTTCCCGGTCTCCAGGCTCAAGATCGACAAATCCTTTGTCGACAATGTCGGAGACGAGGGAGGCGACGCGGTGATCGTGCGCTCCATCGTCGACCTCGCCCACAGCCTCGGCATGACCGTGGTCGCCGAAGGGGTGGAAAACCGGGCGCAACTGTCGTTCCTGCGCGACTGCGGCTGCGACTTCGTCCAAGGCTACCTGATCGGGCGCCCCACAACCGACATCGCGAGCTACTGCCAGTCTCCCCCGCACCTGCCGGGGTGAGCGAATGCGGGACAGTCCAGGCCGGCGTCCCGCACGCCACGGTTCGCGGTACCTGCGAGCACGCCACAAAATAGGTCTGACTATCGGGAAATTGTGGAGAGCGACGCGCGCCGTTCGGCACGAGACTGTCACCCATGTCTTGGGTACGATCTACCGCCCATGGCTTCAGGTCGTACACAAGCAAGGTCGTACACAAGCAAGAATGGTGGGCCCGGAGGGACTCGAACCCCCAACCAATCCGTTATGAGCGGACGGCTCTAACCAATTGAGCTACAGGCCCCGCAGGGGCGCTTCAAAAGCGGAACCACTGCGAGCCTCTTCCTACCCTACCTGCGTGAGCGCTGACAAGAAGTCGCAAGCGCGAAAACGGCCCTTCGCCAATTCGCCGCGTCTACCGGAACCGCCGGTGGCACGTTTCCCCGTCCCGGCATCGATCCGCGTGTCGCCACGGTCCACGCGGCGGCTGCGGGAAAGTTGCAATGCAGCGCGAACCACGCCAAAAGCAGAATGGTTCGAATTTCGCAAATTCCCTGCCCGCCAGAGGACCGCCATGCCGCGCTTTCCCGCAACTGTCGCGCTCGTTCTCGTCTCGATCACCCTCGTCGGCTGGCTGCTGTTCATCGGTCGCGCGCTGCTCCTGCCTTTCGCGATAGCTTTGCTGGTCTGGTACCTGATCAACGCACTTTCGGCGGCGGTGCGCGCAATTCCCTTCGGGCCCTGGCACCTGCCGCGCGCGATCGCGCTGCCCGCTGCCCTTGCCGTGATCTTCGGCCTGTCGTCGATCGTGGTCGACGTGGTCACCGCGAACCTGACGGAACTGGCGCGCGACGCGCCCGTCTACCAGGCACGCCTCGACGCGCTGTTGAAGACCTATTCGACCCGCTTCGGTCTGGCCAACCCGCTGGCCCTGCGCGACCTCATGCCCGATAATGCGTTCAACCAGGCGATTTCGGCGGGCGCAAACGCCATCACAACCATCGCCGGATCCGCGTCGCTGGTGTTCATCTACGTCCTGTTCCTGCTGCTCGAGCAATCCACCTTCGACCGCAAGATGGCGCGCCTGTTCGTCTCGCCGGAGCGTGCGGAAATGGTGTTCAAGGTGCGCGACCGGATCGCCGAGGCGCTGCGACACTATCTCGGCATCAAGACAGCCGTCAGCGTGCTGACCGGCCTCTTGACCAGCGGACTTCTGGTGATGCTCGGACTTCCCTATGCCGCGCTCTTCGGCTTTATCGCCTTCCTGTTGAACTACATTCCCACTATCGGTTCGCTGATCTCGGTGATCTTCCCGAGCCTGCTGGCGCTCGTCTATTTCGACACGCTCACGCCGTTCTTCATCATCAGCCTGGGACTTGGAACGATCCAGTTCTCGATCGGAAATCTTCTGGAACCGCGCCTGATGGGCAACAGCCTGAACATGTCCGGACTGGTGATCATGCTGTCGCTCGCCTTCTGGGGCGCGATCTGGGGCGTGACCGGCATGGTCCTCTGCGTGCCGCTGACCGTCATGGTGCTGATCATCTGCGCCCAGTTTCCAGGCTCCCGCCCGATTGCCGTTCTGCTGTCGGCCGATGGCGACGTCGGCGAGCCGATCTCCCCCCACGTCACATCGGAAGATCCCTGATCGCTGCCTTTCGCCCGCCGCATTTCGCGGAAAAGGTCGCCACCGGTTCTTTCCCCGACAAGGGGTCATCAGGAGTAAAATCATGCGCATTTCCAACACCCGCTCGCTCGTCACCGCCTGCACCGTCGCGCTCGTCCTTGCAGCGACCGCCGCCCGCGCACAGGAGGCGCCGCGCACCGCGACGATCGACATGGTGGGACAGGCAAGCGTTTCCGCCGCCCCCGACATGGCGATGGTGCAAAGCGGCGTCGTCAGCGATGCCGAAACCGCCGGCGACGCGATGACGGCAAACACCGCCGCGATGAGCGCCGTCGTCGCCCGCATCAAGGCCGCCGGCATCGAGCCGCGCGATATCCAGACCTCCGGCTTTTCGGTTTCCCCGCGCTATCGCCGGCTGAAAAGCACCGGACCCGACGAATACCGGTCGGAAGTCTTCGGCTACCGCGTCACCAACAACGTCACGGTACGGGTCCGCGAACTGGCCAACCTGGGTGCGCTGCTCGACGCGATGGTGCGCGACGGCGCCAATCAGATCGGCGGCATCTCCTTCGTGGTCAGCGACGCGGACAGCCTGAAGGACGCGGCGCGCAAGGCGGCGATGACGGACGCGATGCGCAAGGCGAAGCTCTACGCCGATGCCGCCGGCGTCGAACTCGGGCGGGTGCTTTCGATCAACGAACAGGACTTTGGCGGGCCGCGTCCGCAGATGATGATGGCACGCGCGGAAATGGTGTCCGACAGCGCGCCTGCGCCGGTCGAGGCGGGCGAGACCAGCCTTCAGGTGCGCGTCAACGTCACCTGGGAACTGGCGCAGTAACCCAGTCCCGCAAGGGCAAGCACCGACCGACGACAGGACGCGGGCCCGCACAGGTCCGCGTCTTTTTTTATGTCTGCTTTCCCAGTCCCTCGCGGGCCCAGACCTGAAGCTGCTTGCGGCTGTGTTGTGTCTCGCCGATATCCGGCCAGTCGAATCCCACGGTCAGACCGGACACGGGCCGGTAGCCGCGCTTCTTCCAGAATGGATCGAGCGGGCGATAGTCCGCCGGCTTTCGCGGATCGTCGTCGTTTCGGATCACCGCGCAAAAGGCCGCCCGATCGAAGCCGAGCGCGCGGGCATGCGCCTCGCGCCGATCGAAGAACGCATGGCCGGCGCCCCTGCCGCGAAAAGCGGAATCGAGCACGGATTCCGCAAAGTAAAAATACCGATCCGGATCAAGTCCGACTGCTGAAAAGGGTGCGCGAAAGTCTTCGACCTCCTCGGCCAGCGGCTGACCGGTCGCGGCTCCCACGAGATCTTCTGCGTCAAACGCGGCAACGACGACGGCACCGGGAGACGTGGCATAGCGAGCGAGGTATTCTTGCTCGTAGGCCAGAGATCCTTTGTAAAGATATGGCCAGTCCCGAAAAACGCGAACTCTGAGTTCCGCAAGGGCCGGAAGCACGGCTTCAATTTCACTAGCCGTCAAAGAAACAATATTCACAGGCATATTTTTTCGTCGCTTTTCCTTGGGATAGTCACAACATTCATTAAGCGCATGCCGGAATTGCAAAAATTACATTGCAATTCAACGCGACACACCTTAGATCATGCGCCTTCGGGACTGAACCCGGGTTTCATCTACTGGTTGGGGAGACCGCCATGTCTGACGACGGCCTCTTCCAATTGGGGATGGACTTGGAGGCTCGTGAAAGAGAAGCCGTGGACACGTCCACCTTCGTCGAGCCAAGAAGCACCACCCATACGGAAGACACCACTCAAGTATCCGCGCCTGCATCTCATGCGCAAGACGACCGGCTCGACCATTTCATCGAAAAGGACGGCGTGCGCTGTGCGGGATCGCATCTGATCATCGACCTCTATGACGCCACCCGTCTCGACGACCTCCCCTTTATCGAGGAAGCGCTCAAGACCTGCGTCGAGGAGGCCGGTGCGACCTTGCTGCACATTCATCTGCATCCGTTTCAGCCGGAAGGCGTGAGCGGTGTCGCGGTGCTGGCGGAAAGCCACATCTCGGTGCACACTTGGCCCGAGGCCGGCTATGCCGCCTTCGATGTCTTCATGTGCGGCGACGCGCAACCGGAAAAATGCGTCGAGGTGCTCAAGCGCGCTTTCACGCCCGGTCGCGCCGAAGTGAGCGAACTGCTTCGCGGCAAGGAGGTCGCATGAGCGACGACCTCGTCTTCAACGAGACGCTCCACCCCGGCGTCGAGGTCAAGTACCGCTGCGACAAGGTGCTCTATCAGGATCGCTCCGAACACCAGGACCTGGTTCTCTTCGAGAACCCGGTCTTCGGCAAGGTCCTGATGCTCGACGGCATCACCCAGGTGACGACCGCGGACGAATTCATCTACCACGAGATGATGGCGCATGTGCCGATCCTGGCGCATGGCGCGGCAACCGAGGTGCTGATCGTCGGCGGCGGCGACTGCGGCATGGCCGAGGAGGCGCTCAAGCATCCCGGCATCGAGCGGCTGACCCAGGTCGAGATCGACGATGCGGTGGTGGATTTCTCCAGGGAGCATTTCGCCGAGTTCAATGCCGCCGTCTTCCAGGACGAGCGGTTCGATCTGGTGATCGCCGACGGCGCGCGCTTCGTCGCCGAGACCGACCGCCGCTTCGACGTGGTGATGATCGATTCCACCGATCCTATGGGGCCGGGTGCCGTGCTCTTTACCGAGGAATTCTACCGCGCGGTGCATCGCTGCCTGAAACCCGGCGGCGTGCTGGTCACGCAAAATGGCGTGCCCTTCCTGCAGCGCGACGAACTGGTGACCTCGATCCGGCACTTTTCGAAGATCTACACGGATGCCTACGCCTATGTCGCGGCCATCCCGACCTATTTCGGCGGCCATATGGCGCTCGGCTGGGCCACCGACAATCCGGATCTGCGCAAGGTCTGCGTGGAGGAACTGACCCGTCGTTTCGACGCGGCCGGCTTCGACACGCGCTACTACACCCCCGAGGTGCATGCAGCCGCTTTCGCCCTCCCCCGCTTCATTCTTGATGCGGTGAAGGACGGATGCAATTCCGGCTGAGCAGATCCGACGAACGCATAAAAAGCAACATCAGGGCGGCAGCAATGCCGCCCTTTTCTTTTGCCTCGCCCTGAAGCAATACTACCCAAGGTCGCGCACCTGAGTTCGGCACACCCAGCCGAATGCGCGTGCGAAGTTTGCCCGCCGGGCGATGCGACCTGTCGCAGAACGAATTGATTTTTTATACTTAAATGAGTATATTTTCAGGGTCGAAGCATGAAACCATGCCGATGGGTCGGTGACTCACAGGAGAAAATGCGGACTTTCCCGCCCGAAGTGAAACGCGATATGGGCACCGCCTTGAGATATGCCCAATCCGGCTTGAAGGCGGGGAGCGCAAAACCGCTCAAGGGATTTGGGTCCGGTGTTCTTGAAATCGTGGACAATCACGATGGCGACACCTATCGCTGCATTTATCTGCTTCGCCTGAAGGGCATCGTCTATGTACTTCATGCATTCCAGAAGAAGTCGAAAACCGGCATCAAGACATCCAGACAAGACCTTGATCTGATCAAATCCCGCATCAAGCTGGCCGAAGCGGATTACAAGAGAGACAAGTGACATGAACGAGAACGTTGTCGAAGGAAGCGGAAATGTCTTCGCTGACCTTGGCCTGGAGGATGCCGGGGAACTCGACTTCAAGGCCGCCCTCGCGATCCAGGTGGCATCGATTGTCAAACACCGTCATCTTACCCAGCGCGAGGCAGGCGAGATCCTCGGAATTCCACAATCGCATGTCTCGAAGATCCTGAACGGAAAGCTCGAGGGCATCACCTCGGACAGGCTGATCCGCATGCTCTTGAAGCTTGGACGCGACATCGACATCGTGATCAAGAAGAAGCGGACACCGGCCGAACACGGTCGTCTCGCCATTGCCAGCGCGCGGAAACGGGTTCATGTCGCCGCGTAACGTGGCGCGTTCAGCCTCGGCCGGGATGCAGGAAAGCGATAGCAGGGCGGCAGCAATGCCGCCCTTTTCTTTTGCCGCCCTTTTTCGTGTCTGTGCCGTATCGGACCGGGGTCAGTCGCGTGCTTCCAGCCAGATCCGCATCGCATCGCGATCACCGGAGACCACGCCCTCCGCCACGCAGCGCCCGACCGCCGCGCCGAACTTGTAGCCATGCCCCGAGCAGGCCGAGACGATGGTGGCGCGCGGAGCGATCTCGGCAAAAAAGTGCTCGTCGCGGGTGAACGTATAGGCGCAGGTCACCACATCGCTGACCCGGTAGTCGGCGATGCGCGCGAACGGCGGGCCGAACAGGTCGCGCAGCCGCTCGCCCTCGCCCGGTTCCGGCACCCGCCGGTCATCCGCCTTGCATGGCACCTTGTGAATGCCCGCGCCGACCTTCAGCCCCGTCCCCGCCACCGGCGGCAGCACGTAGCCGTCGACCGTGCCGCCGACGTCGAGGATCGCGGGCGCCGCTTCCCAGGCCGCGCGCAGATCCTCCGGCGGATCGAGATAGGCGACCGCCGTGCGGTAGCTCGTCAGCGAGGCGGCAAGGGCTGGAAACAGCCCGAGCACCCAGGCCCCGGCCGTGACGACGACGTGATCGGCGGCAAGCTCTTCACCGCTTGCAAGCGTCACCCGGGCCTTGTCCGCATCCACCGCCGCAACGCGGGCGTTTTCGCGCACATCCGCGCCCGAACGCCGGAGCCAGTCGCGGACCCCGGCCGCGATCCTTTGGCACAGGAGCACGCCCCCCTCCGGGCTGAAGGCCGCGCTGTGGATCGCGGTCGAATCGAGAAAGGGATAGCGTTCGGCTGCCTCCGCCGGCGAGAAATCCTCGACCGGAAAGCCGCCGTCTACCAGCCCCTGGCGATAATCGACCGCCTCGTCGCGGCCGGTCTGCGAGACGATCAGGAAGCCGGTGTCGACCAGATGCTTGGCGCCGAGGTCGTCCCACAGCGCGTCCCAGGCGTCGAAGGCAGCGCCGATGCGGCGCTGATAGCCGGTTTGCCCGCCATAGGCGCGGCGGATGATGCGGTGCTGGTCGCCCGACGCCGACAACGGATTGGGGATCGGCCCCTGTTCCAGCAGCGTGACCTCGACGCCCTTTTTCGCCAGCGCCCATGCGGTGGCGAGACCGGAAATCCCGGCGCCCACGACGATCACGTTCATCCCTGCCGTCCTTCCTTGAAACCCCGCGTGCGAACCCGTGTCGAGCCTATGCCCGCAACACCCCCGCCGATAGCCGGGGAGCGCTCGAAACTCTCGCTTGCCCACAGTCGATTGTCGCGGCACCGTAAGCGTCACCACAGCCGTCGGGATGGCCCGTCCGGTTCCTTGGAGCATCGCCGACATGAGCGAGACCACTCTCTCCCGGATTCCCGATCTCGGCTATCTGCTGCGGGAATACTATGAGCTCTACCGGCATATGTCGTCGGGCGGCAGCGACAAGATCCGCGCCCATCAGCGCGGCGTGCGCGAGGCGATCAGCCGCGTTCTCAAGGCCAACGGCGCGGTGCGCTTCGGCGAGCCGGCGCAAAAGCCCGTCACCGCCCATTTGAAACGCGCGCTCGACGAAGGCCGGCTGGAGCGCACCGCGACCTTCATCCGCGCGGTGGAATCGATCTCGCCGCAACTGGTGTGGCAATACGGCTACGAGAAGATCCCGAAAGGTCTGGAGCGAACCTTCGCCTATGCGGAAGTCTGCGGGCCGAACGGGCCGGTGCTCACAAACGAGGTGATCCTCGGCCTGGTGCTCTTTGCGCCGGGCTGCACCTATCCGGCGCATGCCCACGACCGGATCTCGGAAAGCTACATCTGCCTGTCGGGCCACGTTTCGGAAAACCACCAGGGCGTCTATGCGCCGGGCTCGATGATCTTCAACCCGCCCGAACACACCCACCGCATCACGGTGTCGAAGACCGAGCCGGCGCTGCTTGCCTATGCCTGGTCCGGGCCGCCGGAGCTGCTCGCCAACCAGAAGATGGTGTTCTCGCGTCCCCGCAAGAAGACATGATGCGACCGCGCCTCAGCCGACGACCTGCGCGCTCCAGTCCGTCAGATTGTAATAGGTGGTGATGCGCGCGATCTTTCCGTCGCGGATCTCGAAGAAGGACCCCGCCGGCAGGCGATAGGTCTGGCCGTTTGCTTCCGGAAGCCCCTCGTCGGTGACGAGATAGCTGCCCGACACGATGAATTCGGCCGCCGCCCGCGCGCCATCCTCGGCAACGAAGATCACCATCTGCGACAGCTCCTCGCGGTAGCAGCGGGTCATATGCGCGTTGAAGGCCTTGAAAGCCTCTCGGCCCGAGCGCCGTTCGCCCTGGTTGACGTCATGCGCGACATCGTCGATGACGAGGCTCGCCATCTTGTCGGTGTCGCCGGCGTTGAAGGCGGCGAAATAGGTTTCGATCAGCGCGCGGGTGGTGTCGACGGTCATTCAAGGCATCCGGAAAAAGGCGTTGGCGGGAGATCCGATCGCCGAAGCGAAACGGGCGCGGCGGAGAGTGCCGTCCGCGCCCTTGAATGGCAAGCCCGCCGTCGCCGGATCAAAGCCCCGCCGTCATGAGCGCCTGGAACAGCACGCCCGAGACGATCGCGCCGACAAGACCGAGACCGATATAGGCGGCGAAGACCGGCACACGCACCAGCGACCAGACCGCGGCCATCGCCGGCACCGAACTGACCGCACCGGCAATCATGAAGGACATCGCCGCGCCCTGGGACATGCCCTGCTCGACGAGACCGGCCAGAAGCGGCGGCGCGACATAGCTGTTGAGATAGGCCGGCATGCCGACGAGGGCTGCGAGCACGATGGAGACCACGCCATTGCCTCCCACGACACGTGCGATCAGGTCGGCGGGCACATAGGTGACGAGGAGCGCTTCCAGCACATAGGCGAGCGCCAGCCACTTCGCCAGGAACAGCGCGTTGACGCGCAATTCGTCGCCGAAAACGGCGCGGCGCGGCGCCTCGCTCCAGAAGCGCCACTGCGGCGCGCCGCCAAGTGCCGGCTTGCTGCAGCATCCCCCGGCCGAAATCGCACGCGCGGGATTGGCAAAGGCCCCGCCCGCCGTCATCGCCTTGACCGCGAAACCGCCGAACAGGCCGAGCGCGACGGCGAAGACCGCCTTGGCAATCGCGAAGGGCCAGCCGAGGGCTGCCGCCGTGATCAGGAGCGTCGGCGGATCGATCAAGGGCGACGACAGCCAGAACGCCATGATCGCGGGCAAGGGCGCACCGACCGCGAGCAATCCGGCAATGAAAGGCACGACCTGACAGGAGCAGAAGGGCGCCAGCCCGCCGAACAGCGCGGCCAGCAGGATCGCCTGGGTCTCGCGACCCTCGAATGCGCGCCCGACCAGCGCCTGCGCACCGGTCGCCTTCATCCCTGCAATCAGCAGGACCGCCACCAGCACATAGGGAAGCGTCGCGGCAAAGGCGCGCGCGGCAAAGGCGACGATCCGGCCCGCCTCGCCCGGATCGAGCACAAGAACCAGCAAGGGTAAGGCGACGACAAGGCTCCAGGGCGTCAGCAGCCAGGGTTTCAGCCCGCGCCAGGAGATCTGCGGCGTCGGCGGCGCGGCGGCCGGCCCTGCACCTTTTCCGGTCTTGGGGCCGCAGCAGCCGCTTTCGCTTGGTCCGGCGGAGGTCGTGTCAGCCATCTGTGGTGTCCTTCCGGGGCGCGGCCGGCGTCCATTCGTCGGCGCAGCATTGCGACAGGATGAAACCCGCCAGATCCTTCAGCCGGTCGAACTCCGCCCGGTTGATGACGGAGCGGCCGGATTTTTCCTGGGCGATCAGCCCGCCGGCGGCGAGAAACCGAAGGTGATGGGCAAGCGTGGAAGCGGCCATGCCGGTGCGCTCCTGGATGTCGCCGACGGTCAGTCCGGCCCGCCCGGCCCGAACGAGCGCAAGCACGACGGCAAGCCGCGCCTCCGATCCGATGGCCGCAAATCCTTGGGCGGCTTCCTCGATGTCGAGTCTCTTGTTTTCCATATAACTGGTTTTATAGTTTTATTTTCGAAAAGCAAGCCGGAAGAGTGGCGGCGCCGGACGAGACACCATGCCCCTGCAAGAACGCCGGCAAGTCAACGCATTCGATATCGCGGCACGACGCGGGCCAAATGGCGCCAACCGGACACGAGAGGAAACAGGCACGGGCGGCGGAGACTCCCCCTCCAGCCGGAACGATGTGAAATGCACCCGAAAACGCCCACGCTCCGTCGTCACCCCACACAGCGCGCGTCATCCCCGACTTGATCGGGGATCCATTCGTTTCCAGAGCAAATGCCAGGAGTTGCGGCAATGCCTCGCGCACCCTTGCCGTCGCTCCGACGCCGAGCGTCGCGGCGACCTAGCCTGTCGCGGCACAATGCACCCCGCTCATCGCCGTCTCGGCTCCACACGCTGTCCGAGGGTGCCAATGGATCCCCGATCAAGTCGGGGATGACGGCGGAGACGGACGCAAACCACGCACGAAAAACCGCAGACGCACGTGCTTGTAGACTGTCTCGCGCGACCGCTTCGCAAAACAGGGGCCGGGTGCGACCGGGGCTCAGCCCATTGCTCCGCGCACGATCTGGCGCACGGCCTCCGCATCGAGCGGAGGTGCATCCATATCTGCGCCGTCCTTGCTCAAGGTGCCGGCGAGAATGGCCTGAACCGCGAGCACTTCGGCGTACGGCTTCAAGGCCGGCGGAATATCGTCGCTGTCCGCGCTCGAAATCGCGAGCGGGTCAGCGGCGTCGGGGTGTTCGGTCAAAAGGTCGGCAAGTGCCGGAAAGCGCTGCTCCAAAACAGTCCAACGGGCCAGCACCTCGCGGGACACGTCGCTTCCTTCGAGCGCAATGATCGCGCGACGCATGCCGAAGGCGTTGATCATCCGCTTCATCACGCGCGGGTTGTCCGGCAAAAGACCGGCGAAACGCGACAGCAAATGCTCCGTCTCCTGCCGGACCGTGCTCGAAGCGCTTTCCTCGGCGACGACCGCCGCGCGAAGATATTCATCATCCGGATCGGCCTGCGCGAGTTCCTGATCGATCATGGCGGAACCAAGCTCTGATCCATAACTCTCTTTGAGTTCCGCGCGCCTTTGGGACACCCCTTCATCGAAGCTCTTTGCTCGGTCGCGCGCAGATCCCGCGCCTTCAGCCTTGGCCGCATCGGCCTTGCCCAAAAGACCATCCAGATACCGTTGCTTCCAGTCGCCCATGCCCGGGATCGGCACTGACATCTGAAAGATCTTTTCCAGAAACAGATACCCGAGCGGCTGGCCAAGGTTTCCGACATGCTCCGTGAACTCCGGATAGCGCTTTTCGAAGGCCGCGCGGATCCAGGTCTTGTCGGCCGCAACCAGATAAGCGACCTTTTCGTGCCGGAAGGAGGTCTGGATGCCCTCCAGCAGATCGACCACATAGTCCGCATTGCAGCGGTCGAGATCATCGATGAAAATGCAGACATGGCGATCCGTCGTTTCGACCAGATCGCGGAACAGCTCGCAAACCTTCTTCATCGGGTCCTTGGCGACCTTCAGATAAAACTCCTCATTGCTCATGGAGCCAAAAAAGGCCTGGCGGATCAACAATCGACCTCCACCATAAAGGGTGATGAGAAAACCTATGGCAGCGAAAACATCTTTCACCGCGGAGGGCGGGAGTGCCGCATAGACGATCATAGCGGCGAGAAGCGCAAAGACACCACCGAGTACGGGCAGCCATTCTGCGCGAAAGATCCACTGTCGCCAGACATGGCGCACGTCATTGCCGCGCATCCACTGGCCATCCTTTTTCAAGCTGTCCATACAGCCGTCCTTGACCGCCTCGATCAGCGGCCACCAGGGCGGATTGCGCCGTTCGTGCTGCCAGGCATTGAAATGCACAACGGCCCAGGGATCGTCCGTCGCGCGCTCGGGGTCGCGCAGCGCCTGATCCATCATGAGAAGAACAGAGGATTTTCCCGCCCCCCATGGACCGTGCAGATTGAGCGCGAAACCGTCCGGCGTTGTCTCCGCCCGCATCTCGTCCATCCGCCGCACCAGTTCCAGCGCGAAGGGGCGACGCGCCAACCCGTCGACATCGGTCGGATGGTCGAATTGCGTGCGGGTCTCTTCGACGAGCGCCCGCTCCGCTTTGTCGTCGGCAGTCGTGTCGGTTGGATCGTCGGACTTCGGGTCAAACACATCTTCGGTGTTGCCGGCATCCGCCGTCTCCGTGGACCTCGGATCAAACAACGGCGGCTCGCCGGCGACGATGTGCCCGATGTCCGCCATCACCTCGTCCGGATCGCGGTTCCAGAAGCTCTCGGGCTGGGTCGCAATGGCGATGTCGGTGTCTGCGCCGAACGCACTTGAGGCGGGTCGATCCCTGCCGTCCGGCAGGAGCGCGCGATACCAATCGACGATAAGTTTCCATGGGCCGGGCCACTGGTCACTCTCTGAAAAATCGGAGAGTTCGAGTTTCATTTTTGAATAAGTGCTTGATCCGGAGGCGGACTCGATGGGCGCATTCATCGGCCACAAACTGCTGGAGGC
This sequence comes from Stappia sp. ES.058, assembly GCF_900105595.1. Lineage (GTDB taxonomy): Bacteria > Pseudomonadota > Alphaproteobacteria > Rhizobiales > Stappiaceae > Stappia. Next base: position 2,858,743 of record NZ_LT629784.1, read on the forward strand.
AATGACACCGACGTCAACAAGCCGATCCAAGAGCTGTGCATCATCAGAAACGCTTTCCCAAAATTCAAGCGGATATAGATGACTTTCTGAAGCTGAAATAAACGCTTTAGCGGCTTGTATCACCGCCTCAAGGGCAATCACGCGAGCATCCTTGTCGAAGATTACGGACTGGATCGCCTTAGTAATGGAAGCATAGGAATGACCGAAGGGCCTTGCCGCAGCCAAATCCGCGCCGGGATTCAAGCCCTCATCATATGAACCTCTAAAAGAGTATGAGCTAGCATAAATTTTTTCACGAATTAATTCTCTGCGAGGATGAAAGAAAAAAACCCATTGAGAAAAAGAAATTCGAAAACATTCTAATAGAATAGATTTTCTGGGCAATCCCCTTGAAAGCCGATTATCTATCGTGGAATACCCAATAATGAAAGGAAACACCCTGAGCGCCGCGCGCACAGCAAGCACCCGTGCCCAGTCGGGCGGCTTGCCCTCAAGCCACGCTTCGAGGTCTTCCCTTGAAGCGATCTTCAGTTCCGGCTCGTCGTCCTTGTCCGCCACGTCTGCCCCACACGTATGCCCGGCCAACTAGTTTGACGGGCAGCGCGCGCGGCGACAACCGGTTTATGGCGAATTCTCGCCGGCGCTCCGCCCTCCGACATCACCCCGGGCAAGCGCCAGCGCGACCCGGGGCCCATTGGCATCCGTATCGTCGAAAGGAGCCTCCGCGTCTGCGGCGCACGCCGCCGCGCCCTCTCCGCCGCTCTGGCAATGAACGGATCCCCGATCACGTCGGGGATGACGCG